>JAUWSQ010000001.1 GCA_030609965.1 Candidatus Fermentibacterota bacterium | reverse complement strand
GGGCGGATCTTGGCCCCGGGATCGTGTGCCGGTTTTACAAAGCTACCTTTCTTTTCCTCCGGTCTGAAAATCTTACCTGATTTCCCCTTGGAAGCGCTCTTTGAGCGTTTTCTGGCAAAGAAGGATGTCCCCATTCCAGATGATCTCGATTTTGATGAGGACTTCGCTGAAAAGGAACTGCTCCGGGATTTCCGCGCCGAACCTGATTTCCGCATTTTCTTCAATTTCTACCTCCTTTGTATGTATTCTCGAGTAAACATATTCGAAACAAGTTTGCAGACAAGAAGCGCGTCCGCTGGAATGAAACCGGGAAGGGTGCTCGATAATGAATCACAAATGAGAGAATGCTGCCCTGGCTGATTACATACCAGGGCAGCGTACTATATAGAGGTTATCCGGTACTGGATCGGGTTATTCCATACTGTATTATCGATTGACCAGCTGGCAGTTCACAAGGCCGACCATGCTGAAGGATTCGTCATCAACAGTTCCACGAATCTGTGTGCCCGCGCGGTTCTCAATCATTATTGCGTTCGTTTCCTCTGGGATTTCTTCCACCATCTCGCAGGCTACATACTTTGAATAGGTATCATTCGGGTCGCTTAAATCCACTCTAACGGACGATCCGTAGGAAGAAGATGATGTAGTCGTGGAATTGTAGTAACCTTCTACGATAACTTCTTTGCCCAGCCACACATTGAACATATCGAAGAACTCGCCGACAAGTATTGGAGTATCTCCATCGTAGACGTAAGGACTGGTAGCCATGCCGGACTGTGCTGCAGACGCATCTTCAATAATAACGCCATCAACAAGCTTCAGGTCACCGGTCCAGTAGTACTCGATGGTACCTGATACGGTAACCAGCTGGTCAGTTCTGACCGTAATTCCCGGAAAATCAGTAAAGGCAAATGTAGCAAGAGCTTCTCTGTCACCAGGCTGAGCCACAAGCTCAAGTTTGTCTTCTACAATCATGGTGTCGATATAGGAGATACGGGGATAACCCTCAAGAGTGATTTTCTTTCCGTCCCATGCGTAGTATGACTCGTAAAGTGCTGCTGCACTGACCGGTGTATCGGCAGTGATCATCGAAGGATCAAGGGTACCTTCGGGGTAGAGCGGTGGCGGAGCAGTTTCAACAGGAGTTTCCTCGATGGTGACATCCTGTTCTTCACTACCTGCCTGGGAGTCTGTCCCATCAGGCTGTGAAGCTGGATCTTCGCCGCCTCCACAGGCCGTAAGAAGAAGTCCTGTTATTAGAAAAATTGCTGCAATCTGTTTCATTTTTCCTCCATTAGAGAATGATTTATCTGAACATGGCTAAACTACATGCTTCGGAAATGCGAAGTCAACCGGACAGCGACGGATCAACTGCGAGGTTTCTTCCTCCGCATTATTATCATGAACACGTTGGCTATATTGACCTTCGTGTATTGATTGAAACGGCGTACGAGTACATCCATGGATGTTGAATTCGGTTCATGAACCCATGAAAGAGGGATCTCAGCCGTAAACCGTGCAATTGCCGTGATAAGAAACAGCACCTGTTCCGGATAGATGTATCTGCCCAGTAATGAGAAACCATCGGGCATAAAAATACCGGATGCGAGCATAGTAAGCATCATTGCGGTGCATGACAGTGCGTTGTAAACACCCGAGTACATCTGTCTGTATTTATCTGGTGCGATTGCAAGAACCATGTTTGCCGTTACTATTCCCACGCATGACCACATGATCCCAGACAGGAAAGCGTCGACATAGATGAACCAGTAGCAGTCAGGTGAAAGGAAGATCCAGATAAGGGGATTCAGTGTTCCAAGAAGCAGAGCAAGCCTCATCGCCGGTTTGTTGCCGTGTCTGTCAATGAATCTTCCCCAGGGGCGAATGGCGATCTGAGCTCCCACAGTGGCGATGGTTCCATAGAGCAGTATCTGAACAACACCCATATGGAGTCTTTGCATCATGAAAGGTTGCCAGAAGGGTGCGCCTATTCCCACCGCAAGCATCCACCATATCCCGAAAATGGCAAGATTACGGAAATTCCTGTCTTTGAATGGTGTAACGAGCATTGTCCTGAATGATTCCGATTCGACAACCTTTGGTTTTTCCGGCTGTTTTCTGAGGATCAGCATTCCCCAAAGGCCGACTATTCCCGCTGCAGAGAATACTCCAAGGAATGCCCACGGAAGGGCGGAAGGGTCATGATGAATTCCCAGAGCATCTCCTATCTGCCCCGCAAGCCATCCTCTATCGTTTGAAAAAAGGTCAACTGCTGCGCCGAAAACGAAGGAGGCGAGCACACCTGCTATCATCAGAATCTGGTTACGCTGCGCGAAGAAACGACCTCTCATTTTCCTCGGGACCATATCCGCTATCCAGCCCATCCACATATTCGCGCTGACGGCCAGAAGGGCGGAGTAGAGCAGGTAAACACCAAGGACCATCGGCAGAGCTGTGCGGGCTGTAAAAAGCAGCGGGATTATCCCGAGAAGCGGTGCCATAGCCCTCCCGGCAGATGTAAGGGATAGTATTACGGGCTTCCTCTGCGTCCGCCTTTTTGTAATCGCCACGCCAAGGGGTTGAAGAGCCTGAGCAAATTGACCGATGGCTGACAGAATTCCGAAATGGACAGGAGATGCACCAAGCATGACCGCGAGCCTGGTGATGAATACCGAACCGGCTCCTGCCAGGCTTGTAAATATCTGTGAGAAAATACCTTCCTGGGTCGATATCAGGAAGGTATCCCGCAGTTGAGAGTTTCCCCTGTTCTTTTTCATCGGCGGAACATAACTTCGGAAGGGGAATAAACCATAACTCAAGCTTGTAGCTATGAGTGATTGACTTGAAAGCCTCACCCTGGCATCTTCTTATGGGAATCTTATTGAAGTTGTCCGGATAGTCAGAAGGAGCAATTATGTGGTATATAGTGGCGGCAGTTGTTTTGCTTGCGACATCGGGTGCTTACGGTTTCAGCAGATTGAGAAATGACGTTGCTGCTAAATCCCACTTCGCAGACAGAGTTTTTGACAGAATCACAATCAAATCACTTTCAATGGATCAGATAAACATCCTTCTGGCAAAGCTTGAGATAGAGGAACCGCCGGAAGCGGTAATGGGAGCCATGTGCTATGAAGCAATGGCTTACCCGCTTGTAGCGGAGTATATCTGCCCGGTATGCGGTGAAAAAACCATATACAACGATTTCCACACTGCTTTCATAGAATGGGAACTTCAGGGGTGCAGAAGAATGGTGGAATCTATTAACGAATACACCGAGTTTGAAATAACCCTTGATGAAACCCTCTTCTGTGATTTCTGCTCCGATTCCTCTGATGAGGAACCTGCCCTTCTAATTAGAGTGGCTTCCACTGACAGCACAGAAACGGTTAACAGGATATCCGTTCACGATCTCAGAATTCTGGAATCGTTTCTCCAGGGCACTCTTTACTACACTACTTCCAATGACGGCCAGCAGCCTCTTCAGGATTACTCTGAGAGAATCGGCGAACTGCTGGGCGTTTCCGATAATTAATGAGAATCAGATCGAAGTCTTTTCTTCCGTCAACCGCTGTTCTTGAGCTGACCTACCGCTGCAATCACAGCTGTCTTTTCTGTTCATGCCCCTGGTTTTCTGAGGACAGCGGATTTGAAGTATTTCAGGAACTTGATACGGTACAGTGGAAATCCATACTGGATGAGCTGTGCAGATGCGGAGTCTTGAGCCTGGCGTTCACAGGCGGGGAAGCCCTGTTAAGGGATGATTGTCTTGAACTGTTAGAATACGCGTCGTCCCTGACCACAATGAAAACGGAAACGATGGAGGGGGAACTCACAACCAGCGAGGTTCATCCGGAGATATACCTTCTGTCGAACGGGCATCCTGTGAACACTGAAGTCCTTGAATTTCTGACCCGGCTGAATATTCGACTGAGTCTCAGCCTTCCTGGTCTGCAAACCTATGAGAAGCATACCGGACACGACCATGCCGATCTGGTGCTGAAGCTTTTCAGACAGGCATCGGAGATGGGAATTTCCACTACCGTGAACAGCACAGTTACTGCCCTGAATCTTCATGAATTGCGGGATACGCTTTCAGCGGCTTTGCTGGCCGGAGCCGGACAACTTCTGATGAACAGATTTCTTCCCGGAGGCAGGGGGCTTCGAAATTCCGATAAGCTGACTCTCAACGAAGATCAGATTATTGAAATGCTTTCAACAGCTGACGATATTCTTACCAGAGCGGGAAGGTACGGCAATCTCGGAACGGAGATACCCCTGTGTATTCTCAACAAGGTCGAGTTGAAAACACTTGAAGCAGGCACCCGATGCTCAGCAGCCCAGGGGTTCTTCGTCATCGGACCATCAGGTTATGTCAGAGTTTGTAACCACTCGGAGAAAAGACTCGATCATTTTAATAACTGGAAAGAACTGAAGAACAACGAATACTGGAATACATTCAGAATGAGGAAATACCTTCCGGCTGAGTGCAGCGGCTGTAACCTGAAACTTGACTGTGACGGCGGGTGCAGAGAGGCAGCTCATATAACAGGAGGGAAAGTGGATTCAATGGATCCCCTGCTGTAACTCACAATCCTTAATGTCTGGGAAGATGAAAGTCATCTCCTTCATAGAGCAACCATCAGCCCTATCCTGAACACTCTGATTCTTAGTTCTTCACAGACAATTGATGGCAACATCAGTTGACTACAGGTTTCGCGGGTGGTATTGTGAGGTTTAGTAGGAAGATGAGGTATTTGCAAACAGAAACTGTGTTTAAGAAGGTAAAGTCGGAACATCGACGAATCCAGTTTCCCGGTGTTTGTTCAACAGCCCTTTAAGATAGACGTTTTCATGTATGATATAGTATTTCTTCACCCTCCTTCAAGTTTTAACAAACTGACCTACCCCATGTCAGGAGTCTTCGGGGCATCATTGCTTTCCACCGATATGCTTGCATTCGAACCGGTTGGCATGATTACGATGTCACATGAATTGTCCCTGCTGGGGTATAAAACCAGGATATATAATGTCGGGCAGATGCTCCTTGACTTACGTTATAGAAACATCACCACTTTTGAAAGTATCAGGACATCAATACAGGATATTAAATCATGTATTTATGGTATTGGGCTTCAATGGGCTGCGCACGCACCAGGAGCGATTAAGCTCGCACGAATGATTAATGAACTTCATCCTGATAGTATAGTTTTAATGGGGGGAATTACCGCAACATACTATCATAAAGAGATATTGGAAACATATCCCTTTATTGATTTTGTTGTTCTGGGTGAAGTTGATGGATTGATTCATCAAATAGTTGAAAAATTATTACATGGCGGATCAGATAGTTTCATTTCGAATATTTCCTATCGGAAGGATGGTAAGGTACTTTCAACAGATTTGAAGTCGCCGGTTAAACAAAACCCTTCATATATGAGAGGTTCCGGCAACAAACTAATTGAGCCAAATACGAATTTTTCGAAACATAAATCTGGTAAACTGATGAAGGCAATAATACCCCTTGTTCATGGCTGTCCGATGAACTGCCCTTTCTGCGGTGGAAGTCGTCATTTCTACCAGAAATACTTTTGTAGAAACAGGGCAGAGGTGATGGCTGTAGAGGATGTTGTAACTAATATCATGAATTACAAACTCGATGGGATCTCATGGTTTAAACTATATGGGGATGTTCGTTTTATTGGAGAAGAGTATTGGAAAGAGCTAACAGCCAGACTCAAACAGAACCACCTCAATCAAGGTTTTATTCTGGAACTGTTTTCACCGGCAACAGAAGAGTATATGAAAGCATGGCGAAGTGTAACGTCAGGCAAAGTAGCCATGACATTCAGTCCGGAATCCGCTGATCCTTATGTCAGATCACTTTTAGGTAAAACCTACACCAACGAAGATATCATCAAACAGGTTGAACTTGGTAGAGAGACAGATGTTGATGTAGCCCTATCATTTATGTTTCCACTGCCTGGTCAAAGCTTTTCGTCCATTATTCAAACGCAGGATTTCATTAATAACTTATGTGACAGGCTTGGTGAACTTCAGGAATATATGTTTGAGCCATTTCTGTTTGTAGATCCGGGGTCACCGATATTCGATGATCCGGGAAAATATGGCTACTCTCTGGAGGATAGGACTTTAGCCGGTCTTATAGAGACTCTTAACAGACCACACTGGTTTTATAGCCTGAACTATTCTACAAAGTGGTTAACCAGGGAGCAGATAATTGAAGCGATATTTTTTGTGGGTCAATCGAGAAACCAGCTTGAAAGAAAGTTTCAGGGAAACTCTGCATGTAATAAGTTTCATAATAGATTAATACAGCAACAGAAGAAACTTATTCATATCTTTCAAGGTAAACCTGGCTTGAGTGATGATGAAATCGAGGATTTAATCGAAAGCAATCTGGATGAAGACCTGCGACAGATGAATTTCTCCATCACAAATCCGGGTGTGGATTATGCAAATCTTTTTGACACATAATAAGAATCTGAGAAAACTTAGTGGATATTGCTTAGGCCGATTACCTGCGATAATACTTCTACTGGAACCCGGGGAATCAACCATGGTTGCATCGTCTGGGCTGAACTCGACATTGAGAGTCTTCTGGGTGTTGAACCCCTTTCGGAAGAAGGGATGCCAAATCTGGTGAGGATGCTTGCCATCTGAGCTGCATCCGGCTGCAGTGGACTGGCCTGGACGGCTATGTGCTTAAAAAACACAGATTTCTGCTAAGTCACAAAACGATGTATAGGGCCTGACACCTGCCCGGTGCTGGAGCTAACTGTTGTCTTCCGTAGTTTCCCCATTTCCAGAATCCTCTTCCTCGTTCACAGTATCAGAGATCTCTTCTTTCATTCCTTTTCTGAACATGTTGAGTCCCTGTCCGAGAGAACGTGCCAGGTCAGGTATCCGCTTTGCTCCGAAAAGCAGTAGAAGAACTACGAGTATAATTATTATCTCTCCAGTGCCCGGTCGAAACATCATAATAACTCCTGACTAGAGTGTAACATTAGAACCATACTTAAAGATAACCTGCAAACATCAGTCCTGTAAACTCATTGGGATCAGCGAGGATTTCAATAATCAGGTTCTCGTTCAGTATTCTTCCTCTGAAATATTCCCGATGTATATCTACCGGTTCCGATGTTTGACTGCAAGTATCCCAGGCAGTATGGTCAATTCTAGACGGCAGAAGCAGGGAGCGGGGGAGTATATTGGCATGCAGGGAATTGATTGTGGCAGGGAATGAAATCCAAAGCCTGCTGAGAGTATGAGTGCATATTGAAAAACATTACCGAGGGCAGCTTCTGGGAGCACCTTGAAGAGCTTCGTAGCAGAATGTTCAGTGTACTTGGAGTTCTGGCAGTATCTGTAATAGTATCCTTTTTCTTCAGCAGGCACCTCATGACTATTGTTATCTCACGCGGTCCTGCGGAACTTCAGACTCTTGCTCCAACTGAAGCATTCTCTGCTCATCTGAATCTGTCGCTCCTTGCCGGTATCATTGTCTGTTCTCCTGTGATCTTTTATCAGTTCTGGAGATTCGTCTTTCCCGGTCTCTTTAAAAAGGAAAGAAAAACAGCCATTCGAGCTGCTTTCGTATCCGTCCTGCTGTTTCTCGCAGGGACGGCATTCGCCTGGTTTCTCATGCTGGAACCCGCTATTAATGTGTTCTGGAGCTTCGAAACGGGCAGCATCGTCGGTCACTGGAGCCTGGGTAACTATATAGGATTTCTAGGGAGGTTCATCTTAATATTCAGTATCGCTTTTCAGCTTCCTATTATTGTGCTAATGCTTGTAAGCCTGGGAATCACAACTCCCGATAATCTGGCTAAATACAGACGGCATATTATTGTGGGACTTCTCATTGCAGCTGCTATTCTTACTCCTCCCGACCCTTTTACGCAGATTATGCTTACCCTTCCTCTGTACGTCCTGTTCGAGATGAGTCTGATGGCAGCCAGAATCAGCAGCAGAAAGAAGAAAACTTCATGAGCATAATCGAAGATATTCGCTCCACGTGTTCGAGGAAAGCATCTTCTGTGGATATCATTAATACCTGTATTCAACATTGTAGAACCTTATCTATTCGTGTCCACCATCCGAAGAGACTTGACCTGGAACAGTATAGTCTCCACAATATTCTACAAGTATTGAGCGTGACGCCATTTTGTTATGATGAACTGTCGCAACTATTTAAGGATAATGAATTACAGTTAGAAGACAATAATATTTCTAACCAGTTGTCACTCTTTGACTTATAATGGGACACTAGTGATATTATTTGTAGATGCTATTCTAATAGTTATGATGTAGTACCGGCGTATTGGGATTACAAAGGGATATTATTATGAATAATTATGATTTTTTATTGTTAAATGCGAGCAATACTCGTCTTCATCGAGTTTATTCTTATGCATTTGTTCAGGTTAGTGAAGTAGCAAGAAGATTTGGTCTTAGAGTAAAAAGATTGGATTTGTATGATGTACCTGAGAATCAGTGGAAGGAATATTTAAAAGCATATATTACCCAATATAATCCTAAAGTGATTGGTATTACTCTTAGAAATACAGATTCTCTTGTTTCTGATGAGTATCTTCAACTATCTGTTGATACGGATTATCTGCAACCCAAACCGATGAGAAAATTATCGGGAAAAGTGCGAACTTACTTTCCAATTCATAATACAAAATTACTGATAGATATGCTTCGTTCAATCAGTAATAATCCCATTGTAGTTGGTGGCTATGGATTTTCAACAATGCCAGAACGTATTATGAATTATCTTGAGCCAGATTTTGGGGTAAGAGGCGGGAGTGATTCTTTCTTTGAAAATTTTGAGAATATTATTGAAAGAAATAATCTTTATCAAGTATCAAATCTTCTTTACTACGATAATGATCAACTTCTATCCGGAAATATTGAATATTTTGCTCCAGCTCCAAATCGTGAATATACAGAAGAGATAATTAGAGAACGTAATTCATTAATCAGCAATTCTACAAGAATACGTCCTCTTAGTACACTTTCAATACCAGTTGAGGTTAGTCGAGGATGTCCTAATAAGTGTTATTTTTGTTCGGAACCATTAGTTAAAGGTGCTTATCTTCGTTTCCGGGACATGGAAGTAATTATTGATGAAATAGAGTATCTCGGTCATTATAAACTCTCATTGTTCTGGTTTCTGTGTTCTGAAATTAATGCACTTAATAACGAATGGGTTTTGAATTTCGCCGAGAGGCTCATTAAAATTAATGAAAAGCGTTGTAGTCTTGATAAAGTTCAATGGTATAGTTATTCTCTTCCAAAGTATTCACTTGATGAATTACGTCTTCTAATGCGTGCGGGTTATCTTGGACATTATAATAGTGTATCAACATTAGATGAAGACAATCTTAAAAGGCTTAATGAAGCTTATAACAGTGATGATATCATTAATCATTATAAGAATATCGCAATAATTAAGAAGGATCATTATGAATATCAGGATAAAATTGCATTATCACTTGAAGAGAAGATTTACAATGCCTTTCACCAGGATGATAGACAAGAAAAAGTAGCATATTATTCTGATGAGTGGTTTACATTTCTTGGCAATCCCTTTATGACAATTAAAGGGATACGTTCTAATTTATACAGAGTTGATAAAGAAAATTTGAATGATAGATTTATTCATTGTTATATAATGGGGATGATTAGAACCTTTGAGTATTGTCAGGATGATAATGAACCCATTTTACATCAAACCACATCCATAAGTAAAACAGGTATTATGAATCATGTTGATTTAATGTATCCAACATTTAGTTATTCAAAAGAATTATTATTATATTTTAAAACACCAAAAAGAATTAATGAATTTTTTATCTATTTGCAAAGTACGCATTTATCTAAACACCATCTATTGCATAAAAAGTGGCATTGGTTTTTAGCAAATTTGATTTCTATTGATACATTTAGTAAATTGTATTTTAAAGCGATTGAAATATTACCAGCAATTGATATATTAAATGCAAGATTAAAACTCACAAATATAAAAGATATTTGCAAGTTTTTGGAGTATTTCTCTGTTAAAACAGATATAAGAAAATTATCACTTCTATATAATCCCAGTCCTGGTTGGGAGCATTGTATTAATTATTCCACAGATATTATTCTACAATATTTATTTATAGCATTTTGTGATCAGATTAAGCCCGTTTTAGAAAAACTGAGAATACCGTATAATCCAACAACATTAAAAATTACTATTTCGGAATATAAAATTACGAGACTATTTTACAAGTATGCTGATACAAAAGAACAATTTATAGATTATATAATCAGTGATATGGAGATATCTAAAGATTCTATTGAATACATTTATATAGAATATTTGTTTTACATGAACAATATAGATTTGAAATCGGAATATAAAACCTTTTTTATAGATGATATATAGTTAACATCATAATATATATATATCTTATGATAAACATAGTGAATCAGTTAACGTTAGTTATTATGTAAATTCTATATGCAGTTCCACCTTATGCACAGACTGTTTATTTGAACATTAGAGTTAATCCAATTCATCGAGCGTAAAGCTCTAATGTACAACATGAAACAACTGTACGTCATATATGACCCACTCGTATTATCCGTAAATGCTTAGTAACTAAGGAAATATCAGACGTATGTATAAGGAAAGTCCGTAGAGTATTAGATTGATGGCGTACATTAATATGAATGGGAACATGCTTCAGAGGATGATGTATCCCGATGCAATCAATCTAAACGGTGTGTCTCGTTCTGAGAATTACTTCAGGCCTTTGTTCAAAGTTGAGCATGATAAATGGAAACTGAATTACAAGTCGAAGAAAATACGTCTCATTACCGAATGTATCAAATAACAGGTACGCTTCGATTACCATTAAAACCGGAATCCAAGCACATAATCTCACTCTAACAGGAAAATGTTGACCGGAACTGGGAACTCTTAGCTTTGGTGCACCGGACAAGGTGAACGCCCCGACTTCACCGTCGATACACTGGATAAAAGCAGCAGAAAATGCATCGTCAACAAACGGCGTATAAACAGGCACCATTTCGCTGTTTTGGGACATGCTTATCCTGAAACATCATGAAACCTGATTCCGGGACTATGTAACCTGTTCATCCGGCGATTTTGCCAGTTCCTTCTGTTGATCAATTTTCCTCAGGAGATCCTTTCCTTCCCGCACCGCACCTTGAAGAATATTGAAGACCTTCTTCCAGATATCACATGGCCATTCCGAGTCAATTGCGCGCAGGAAGCCTTTGCATACATCCAGATTTCCACAGAAAACACAAGAACTCTTACTTCGGAACATTTCTTCTTTCAAGGTTGCCAATTTATTGTATAGCTCTGATTTCATGAAATCCTTAACGGAATCATCCAACGTACCGTATTTCATGTCATTCTCTATCCACCGACTCGAAAGAGAAACCTCCCCTTGATCACTAACGTAAAAGTTAGTCTTCACGTTTTCCAGTTCCGTACTCCACAATGTACGCCCCCGCCTTCGGTTCATCGTTACAAGCAGGTTATGTATGGGTTCAATCGGTGTTCTTAACATAGGATTGTGAAGATAGAAATCGACCGCTTGCAGCAGTGCGTTTTCATCCTGGACCGGTTTTGTCATATCAATATGCACTAATATATCAAGGCCTGTGAGGAAGTTGATGTTTCTTAAAAGCTTCTTATCCGGGTTAATCTCGAACACGGATTGAGCCCCCATTTTCTGCAATGCTTCTATCAACCTGCCTTCAACCTCAAGTATGTTGATGTCTCCTAGTATGATCCGGACACGGTTTACATCAATTGCACGTATAAGATCAATATCTTTTATCAACTCACCTTCAATTTCCAGGTTGAATAGTCTCTTGCCGTAAAACTCACGTATACGAGGAACGGAATCAGGTGTGCTAATTCGTACGGAAACAGAACATTCGCCATCCAGCATAGTTTCGCACGGAGTATTCACCAGGGTATTCTTTGGGAAAACATGCATCAATTAACCTCCAGCTTATCTTCAACACTGCCCAGGCCGCTCGAAGCAAAGAACATTTTGTAGGCGGGGCAGTAGGGGGTTTCGCGCGTTATTTCTCCGAATGTAGTATAAGCGTGACAAGGGCAGCCACCCATGCAAAGTTCCCAGAAAGGGCATCCTTTACACGATCCATCTTTCAGCAGCTCTGAACGCCGACGAATTTCTTTCATCTGAGGGTGTTTCAGTATATCCACAAGCTTGGCGTTAGTAATGTTCCCCAGCACCAAACCTGCGTCTGTAAACCTTCCGCAGTGGTGAATATCACCATTGCCGCTAACCTCTATGAAATTATCCTGGCATCGTCCGGAGAATTCACATGTTGTTCCTTTCCCCTCACTCCAATCTGTAAACGGTGAGAGCGGGAAAGATTTCCCATCATTACACCAGAGATCCCATAGCCGGCAAAGAAATTCACCGTAATCGGCTGGGTCGATCAACTCCCCAGGGTCCAGCCCTTTAGCGGCCCCGGCCGGGTAGACCGGATTCAAGCGAACGCCCAGGGGTCTTGCTGACAGGGTTTGCAGGTTCTTAAAGAAATGATAAACGTCAGCATACCTATCAATATGGCTCGGGGTGACCGTAAACACTAATCCTAAGTGCAGGCCGCCGGAAGCAGCCAGGATGAACTTGTCAAGCCAGTCGGGATATTGCTGACGACCATCCTTGAGAATACGGTCTTGACCAATCGGGTCAACAGAACTGCTGATGTGTACATTGTACCGGCTGAGCAGCTCCACCCAATCATTATCCAGAAGCAGCATGTTGCTCTGGAGGATATGTGTGATTCTCAGATCTTTAACGGTGGTTGTCAGACCCCATGCGCGGTCATAGAAGGATTTGCCCATGAGTAATGGTTCTCCCCCATGCCACAAGAATGTAATGTATTTTTTGCCCTGGAGCGCTGCATATTCGAACAGCTCCGCATACATCTTGTCGAGGAAGTCAGGCGACATATCGGGTGGTTGCGATTCTTTATAGCTTGAGCAATATCGGCAACCTGCGTTACACCGGCTGGTTGGTTTAACGATCACGACCTGGCTGTTATGAGGTCCACGGTCGGACCTGCGTCGGCTTCCTTTCGGGGATCTGCGCGTACGAGGGTGATCGGGTAATTCTGCTAATATTGTATCCCCGTGCTCAGGATCATTGAGAAGATCAAGAAACCGACCAACCCTTTCCTTGAGATCCTGCCAACCCCGGGCTTTGATGTAGTTCCTCTCAAAACCTGAACAAACGGTTTGGAATACGCACCCGCGACCCGAACACGATTCCGGAAAGATCTTCCTTGCGTTCCCGTCAAATTCATGCTCTCCGGTACCATCGAGCAGCCCGACAATTCCCCGATTCTGCATCTCGCGAGTTTTATTACGAACCAGGCAATATGGCATATCCTCGAACATTGCTATCATATTCCCTTCAGGGATCAGATCACCCGCTACTTCACTGACTTCGTGGTAATCGAGAATATTTTCTTCGTAGAGTGGCACGTTACCTGACCACTCAGGGAATGTGAGCGTGTGTGTTATCACCCGAAAGCCAGCAAGGAATTCGCACAGCCTCGGTATCTCGGGAAGGTTAAGCCGGGTCAGGCATGTGTTGACGGTAACCAAGATATCATACTCTGAATATAGCCGTATAGCGGAAACAGCCTCCCTGAAAGACCCCTTTCGCTGAACATTGCGATCGTGGCCGTCTTCCATTCCATGCATGGAAATTAAGACTGATGAAAGGCCATAATCTTTCCAGCGGCGGACGTCTTCTGCCTTAAGGCCATAACCATTCGTAAAAAGGCTGATGCTGTCAAATCCCAATTCCTCTGCTAATGCAAGGTATTCTTCGAAATCAGGATCTAGAGTGGGCTCCCCCATGCCGGAGAAAACCAGACTCCGGGTCCCCGCCGCCGCAGAATCCCTCATGAAGCGGATGATCTCTTTCTTTTCCGGGAAAATCTGTCTTCTCCTCCGGCCAGCAACAGTACAGAATATACAGTTGTTTGGGCAGGATTTAGAGATTAATACATGTACACTGTTTACTTTCATTATTTCACTTCAATAATTGATATCGGCATGCCCCTCCCCTTCGGGTTGGGTTTGCCGAATGTGTTAGGATGATACCGCCAGTACCTCCTCCCGGTGTTCCGTATCGTTGAGAACACCGAGAAAACCGTTTACCTTCCCCTAAATATTTCAAATCACGCGTAGTATTATAATTTTTCTTTTAAAACCCGGGCAAGAGGTTTAAAAGCTGCGCTTACGTTTTGAACACGATTCCGGAAAGAGCTTTCCTGTATCTCGCAAGATACTCTTCGAAATTTGCACCCGTAGTCGGCTCGCCCAGGTGCAAAATACTCAGTAATTCTCGAATGAATTCAGGAAGCTAATATGCAAACCGTATTCATTGTCATTAAACCAGGCCAGGTTGATGAGATGGTGAGTCAATCACAAGGATTCCTATGCGCCCCCACCTGCCAACCTTCTGCATGTATTCAGACGAATAGTCAATCTCGCTGTCGGACAGTGGCTTTGCTTGTGTAAAACGTTGAAGAAATTCGAACTCATTTTTGTCAATATAAAAGACCTTGCAAGTTGGACAGAAGTAAATACAATAGACTTTGTCAGAAGGTCTCCCGGAAGGATGACCTCGTCCCATTGATGCGAACTGATACGGCACAGCATGGATTTCAAGCCAGGCATCTTTACTGAGCACCCATGCCAGCTTCGCAAAATCACCTTCTGAAATAACGCTTACTGAACCTGGATGAGGATATATATCCCTTGCCAACTCATCTCTGCGCTGTTTCATTGCTATTTCCATAATATCCATGTGTGCTATTCCGTCAAGAAACTCAGGCTTATCGTACCGATCATGTAGAAAACTGCTGAAAAACTTATTGGCCCTATCTGAAAGTGAGTCCGCATTTGCTCTTATATATTCCGAACACGTACCTAGTTCATCATACAGCGTGAGCAGATCGGCCCGGTTCGATGCGGTTGCTTCGGAGAACCATATTTCAAGCCTCTCTTTGTACTTCGTCTTGTCGCTACTAATGAATCGAGCATAATAATCCATGCGCGGAAACATGTATAGAAGCCGGTAGCATATACTTGTAACAATCATTGCGGTATACTCGCCCAAGCCGAGCGTTTTATCATATCCATACTGCTGGGGGATTCTCAGAGTCGATATACCTTTATCGTTCATGGTGGAGTCCAACTCGGTTCCAGGGAAAACCATCAGAGGGGAAAATAATATATTGCGCGCCCCTTCAAGCTTGAGATGTATCAGATCC
This sequence comes from Candidatus Fermentibacterota bacterium, assembly GCA_030609965.1. GTDB lineage: Bacteria > Fermentibacterota > Fermentibacteria > Fermentibacterales > JCC-6 > Aegiribacteria. The sequence goes on along the minus strand of JAUWSQ010000001.1, from coordinate 164,718 downwards.
TTCTGAAAACTCCGATCGGATTGCTTCGGCAGCCCGAACATCATATCCAATTGCGGAACAGCCCCGTACTCGTTCAGGAGATGGAGGGTATCCAGAAATTCGGTGCCGGTTGAGTCACGGTTAACTTCCGATGAAACGGCCGGGTCCAATGCTTCAACACCAAGTGAAATAATCCTGCAATTTGCACTGCCGGCTGCTCGAATGTAATCCAGGTCGAGATGTCGGGGATCAGGATAAATACTGAACATCGTTTCAGTGTTATGGTACCGGATAACATTAAAAAGATCCATAGCGCGTTTCTTCGACCCTCCAAAATGACTGTCACATACACGCACATATCGCGCGCCGTGTTGGCATAGGAATTCAACCTCTTTCTCGACGCGTTCAAGGGAGAATACCCGCGGCGTACTGGTGCAATAAAGGCAGTAAGAGCATGTTTGGCGGCAACCGCGCAAGGTTTGCAGGGGAATAATGTTGTTTACATTAAGATATTTAGCCGCATATTCGCTTTCAGAATGGAAGACGATGGGGAGTGTGTTAATATCCTGAACGTAACACTGGCCCTGTTCGGCACTTATACCGTTCCTGTCCCTAAGCACGAGACCGGCAAGTCCACCAATCTTTTCATCTGCAAAGATCTGACGAACCAGTTCTGGAAACGTAAAATCAGCTTCACCACGGAGAATTGCATCGATACAATTATGCTTCTCCAGGAGATCGGCTGCGTAGCTGGTATCCCCAACCTGGGGTCCACCGAAAATAACAAATGTATCTGGAAGGAGGGATTTTGCCAGCAGGGCAAGCTTTATGTTCTGTTCGAGATTCCAGAAGAAATTGGAGAAACCGATAACATTTGGTTTAAGGAGCAACATGTCCCTGACGAAGGAGATATCAACCTCGGTATGTATCCTGGGGTAACTTCGGGTCAGGAATCTTACATTCTTTACTTCTTTAAGGCAGGCCTTAAGCGTTTCAAGAAAGAAGCCTGTTGCGAGAGAGAAATATCCGTACGGTGCAACGATTAATACAGATGCGCTTTGTATTTCTGGATATGCACATCTCTGATTTATCTTCATATTACCCATCAATTGATGTGCAAACTATGCGTCTTGAGTTACAGTGCTAACAACCTACCACGACTGCATCCAATTTCCCCAGAAATTATTCCAATCACTATAAGAGTCAGACCAGTTGCTCCAGTCGCTATAGTCGGACCAGGTGTTGCTCCAGTCGCTATAGTCGGACCAGGTGTTGCTCCAGTCGCTATAGTCGGACCAGGCGTTGCTCCAGTCGCTATAACCGTCATTCCAGTCGCTATAACCGTCATTCCAGTCGCTGTAACCGTCATTCCAGTCGCTGTAGGTGTTGTTCCAGTCGCTGTACGCATCCGACCATGGGGCGGTAGGATTGCTCCCGCAGCCTGTCTTGAGAATGCCGGTTGTAAGCGCGGCGGCCACGATGGCCGAGTACCGGCCAATTCTCTTCAGCGCTTCGCGTCTGTCAATGCTGTCGTCTTCTTTCTTTGTTTTCTTCTTCTCTTTTCTTCCATCTGGTTGCTTTTCCAGAGTCATACCATTCTCCTCCCTTCATACTTGATGAGAAACTACCCACCTTTCTCCGACGAACTGAATTCTACCTCCTCACTGAATTCATACTCTAACTGGCTTTCATGCTCTGCTTGATCCAGAATGATTGAGAACATTTCATAATAAACTGGGCAATAGTGATCGACATCCATCAGGTTGCCTGTGAATGCAAACGCGCGAATCGGACAACCACCAAAACAAATTCCCCAGAACTTGCACTCACCACACTTGGTATCCCGCATCAGTTTGAGGGGTCTGTTCAAAAACGGCTGCCGCTGATCCGAATCCAAGAGCTGCTCAACGGGCTGATCGGTCGTTCCGAAGTTATGATCACTATAAGTGGCTACCCAGCAATCACACTGGCCTACACCACCGTTCGGGCCGATCGACAGAAGGATGGAAGCGCAGCTGTACGTCCAGCAGCAGGGAAGCGCGCCTCTACCTCGTAACAGCCTGTCTTCCATTGCCCTAAACGGGCTCAGATTAAGGTCTCTGCCTGATGCGACCCATATCTTGTACAAATCGGTCATAAATCCGGCCAGCTTTTTGAGATCCAGCGGTTCCAAACCGCTATTTCCAGGGAATGGGAAGTTGACCTGCACGTTTTTCAACAGTGCTTCATCCCGGAAGAATCGGTAGAAGCGCTCGGCGCCAAGTTCCAGGGTTTTATGGTTCGGTAAGCTGACTACACTGACGGTGAACCCGTCTCTTTCAGCCATATCTTTTTTCTTGAGCCACGCCCGGTTGTATTCATCCACACCCAGGGTTGGCGTGAGGCGGAAGAGATTCGGCAGATCAATAGAGGAGCTTATACTGCCGAGGAAAAAATTGGAGATTACTTCCTTCCATCTGGACGTTTCATAGAGGAGCAAGTTCGTTTGTAGATGATGTTCAAGAGTAATATCACTATCTTTAAAAACTGCAGCCCCAATATCAAGTGCGCACTGGACGGTATCCGGATGCAAGCAAAGGACCTCGCCGCCTTGCCAGTACACTTTCAGCGTATTGCATTTAAGCGTCTCAGCCAGCCTGCGCATCTCAGTGAAGTGAAGTTCCCAGTTGTGATCTTCCGCATTCCCCTCGGCTAATTCCTCAAAACAATGGGAGCATCTGCAATTACAAGCCAATGTAGGCATAAAAACTACTGAGAATATCTTTTTACGCTTACGAGGAGTTTTTTCAATCGTGGATACAGACTCAAGTTTTGGTTCTGAGCGCGTTTTGCTCATTTTCCTATTCCTGGTTTTAGTCTTGATATCATCAGAAACCACACTAATCCTATACCGTATTTTACACACATTAGCAAAATTGGTCAATAGTTGATTATTTTTGTCAAGATAACCTTCTATGTTGCATTCGACAACCATGCCCTGAAGTACCCGAAGTGCGGTGAGAAAATGATGCCGCCCCGCTTGCAAAGGCATCTCTTTCATAGAGCAGCCTTCAACCATCAGGTGTATCCTGACACCAGCATTGCCGGTTGCATGGGGAGCTTGACTAAGTCAAAAACACCTTGATCTCTGGGAAGATCCCAGGTCACCTCCTGAACCTATGGAACTGGTGTGTGAATCCTGAGCGGATTACACATCCTGACAGGATGACATCCCGACGCAATTGATGGCAACATTGGTTGACTACAGCTTTATCAGGTTGTATTGTGAGTTTCAGGTAGGAATCGGAGGTTGTTTGAAAGAACACGTTGTTTTGGGGGATTTGCTGAATGGTTTATAATGAAGATTCAGTTTGCTCCAGGTCGCTTTGACCTTGAAAACTACTCTATGATTCCAATCCCCGTAATCAGGATCGTGGCCAGAGCGATCCAGTTTCAATCAGAGGTAATGTCGGCGGCTTGCTCGCTGCGTTGACGAGGTGGTGATGCTCCAGTTTTACCTATCCCAATCGAAAATATTATCGGATCATCTCGGGTATATGGTTGAGTACTGCCAGGCGAACAACATCCCCCACGTAGCGTTCGAGGAGCTACAACCGGAGATCATCGCGCCAGGAGATGTAGTTGTGTCCTGTGACCCCAGGGTACTCGAAGAGCTCGGAGAGAAGCGGGCCCAGGTATTCAAGGTGCTGTTGCCGCACAATCTCACGGGCCTGAAGGGTACTCCCTATAGCTTTGTCGACGCGGATCTGTGCGTTATCAGCGGAAAACTGATCCTGAACAATAACGGCGTTGACAGGAACAACCCACGCTTTGTCATCGGCGGATACGCGAAATGGGACACCATCTTCCACGAGCGTTTCAATGTGGCCCGTAGGCGCCAGGAGATTGTCAATGATACCGGCCTCGATCCAGCGGTTCCCTGGATCGTTTTCTATCCGACAGCTCCCAACCAGCTGTTCAGGGGCAACCAGCGCCGGGCGATCCCTATCTACGAGAAGATCCGCGACGATATTGGACCATGCGAGTTCATTTTCTGCCTTCACTTCAACATCTGTGACCACCGAGAGGCGCAGAAGGCAGTCAACAGGTTTAGGACGTATGCGCGGTTTCACCGGGGTGTCCGCTGCTTCGACGGCTCGAGAGCGCTCGAGCTGATAACCGCCTGCGACTTATTCATTTCTGACATTGCCAGCACAATGATTACTGCGATCTCCATGGACAAGCCGGTCTTATTCATCAAGGCGCGGTACAACTTCGAGGCTCCTCGTTGGCGACTCAAGAATGTTGCTGCCTTTCAATGCGGGACGTTCTTCGGGAATGTCGATAACATCGGGGTGTTCCTTGACGGATACGAAACCACGGACGATCTGCTAAGACTGCTGCACTGTTGTGTCGCATATGATGATGATCATAGCTGCGAGCGAATCATGGAGATCATATTTAAACGGTACCAGCAGTGGCAGGACGGCAGACGAGACGTGTTTGTAAAGCCCCCCTGACTTCTGGAAGCACGAGTAGCGCGAGGGTACAACTGTTTTCTTCTAGCCAGGCTGAGTCTCAATATTAATCTTACCAGACCGAGCTTATTCCCTGCTGGTTTTGTTGACATGGGGGGGTTTCGGGCAGTATGCTCAACTTCAGGCAGAAATCGGAGAAGAATATTAACAGAACAGGAGGTTGCTATGAAACTTAGATGGCTGATTATGCTGGCTGTTCTTACAGGAATAGTCGCATTCTGGGGCTGCGGTTCTAGTTCAACAGGCCCTGGGCAAGTGGGAACTGAATTGGAAGGTACTTGGTCCGACTCCGATTCTCTTTTCCAAATATCCTTCACCTTTTCAGGTTCAAACTGGACAGTTCTTGAGGAGTACTGGTCTGACCAGGACACAACATGTACTTATACAGGTACTTTCGTATTGAATACAACAACTACTCCGAAAAACATTGATCTTTTATGCGCCACCAGCCCAGACAGCAGCTACAATGGACTGACAGCCCTTGGAATATACGCGCTGAACTCCACAGCCACTGCCTGTACTCTGGCTCTCAGTGATTTTGGTGACACAGTCGGGCCTTCTGGTTTCGGAACTAACCCGTTCGTGTTAACAAAGCAGTAAAGTCTTTTTGCTGCTACAGAAAAGCGGAGCATTTGCTCCGCTTTTCATTCAGCTAACAGGGATTATCTGCACACAACAAGTCTGTTTGTTGTAATCGAGCCTGTCGGGTCGATGGATCGAATCATATAGATGCCCTGAGGCATTTCCTGCGTATTCCAGATAAGGAAATGAGAGCCGGCTTCAAGTTCCCCTGAATGTATCATTTCAACAGCTCTTCCGGCGGTATCGTAGATAGTCATCTCGAACTGACCTCCGGTTGAGAGCGTGACCGGGAAGATAACATTGCCGCTTGCCGGGTTTGGATGAGGTAATCCTACAATGGATGTTAAAGTTCCCTCTGGATCACCCTCGATTCCCATTCCGTTAATAACGCCCTCTTCTGGAAGTGCATTATGAGCGGTCACCATCCAGCATATGTCGGTCAGGCCTCCGATGGGATCGAAAGTAAGCGTAACGCTGCCTGTTGTGTCGGTGACACCGCTTGCCCAGAGACTGTCATGCGTAATGCATACAAGAGCGTTATCTACAACACCCTCGGGATCGCTCACAGAGAAAATAGCCTGGGTGGAACCGACAGGCAGATTTACAGGAGCTGTTACATTTATACTGTGAGGAACATCGGTTCTCATATCCATTGTCGGGTCGCCGAACCAGTGGAAAAGATCCCACTCGGTTTCTGCCCTGTTAGTTGGATACGGGCAAAATGGTGCGGATGTTTCCATTTCAATTTTAGCGCACATAAGAGCCTGGCCGGTAAGGTAATTACCAGTGGGATCAGTGTACAGCGCAGGGGGGCTCGTGTACTCATCGTTGAAGGATTTGTAAAGACCGTAACAGACGTAATCATTCCAATAGCTGTAGCTGACTTCAGTTGCTGCAAGGACACCGACCGCCCCGCCCTCCATTCTGAACAGGTTTTCAGCAAAACAGTCAAGGCTGAATTTTCCTGTAAGGCAGTTGACGCTCATCACCATTGGAGTTTTCTCACCGTTCGTTAAGCCTGCGAGGTCCGATATATAGAAAGCAGGGTCTCCCCAGCCTGAAACGCCGCCATGGTCTCGGTGCTGAACCAGGAAAACTCCATCATTCACACTTTCAAGAATACCTGCAGCATTACCGTCCCAGACAATATCACTGGGAATCTCCTGCCCTGCGCTGGGAAGGTCGTTTCTGTAGTAATAAGGAGGTGGAGCCGAAGTGTCCTTGGTGTATTCCCTCTGAACGGTCTTTCCGTAGATGTTCATGTAAGTGTCGCGGACCGTTTCACAGGTGAAGCAGAACCAGCGGTCTGCAACTGTACCACCAAGTGCCTGGAGCATTCCTGCACAGAGAACGTTTCCCCAGAAATCCGTGTCCATCAGAGGGTCGTATTCCCATTTGAGAATTTTCTCCTCCACAATGGGGTAGTGGCTTGTGGGAGTTACGAATCTAGCGTTGAAGATGTCGGCCTGATAATCACTGGGCCCATCCATGCAGACGTAGCGATTGTCGCTGTACATGCCCGGGGCGCTGAAACTGGTAAGATCCTCCTGATCTCCAACGAAAAGAATGAAACTTGGAGGTATAACCCAGTTATCGTAGGCATTCTGTATGTAGTCCTTGATCTCCGTCTGGGTCCAGCTGCCAGCGGCAACTATCGCAGTGAGGTAACCCTGATCCATTTTCGCATCAATGAAAGCATCCATCATGGTATCGACAAAGTCATCACCGGCAATTATCAGCAGATCTGCCTCGGTGATTTCCCTTGCCTGTCTGATATTGGTGGCCCTTATTGGCTCACTGGTTTCTGAGCTTATTGTTCTTTCGGGTTCACCGAGTATTTCTGCATTGATAAGGGTTCTGTAAGTGTTCGTGAAGAACCTGCTCCGAAGCCTTGGATCGATACTTACACTTCCGCCCAGATCCACAGTTACACGTAGCTTGGGGGTGACGGTAAGATCACCTGTTTGTGCATCCCAATGGAAAGGAATCACTGTGAACCTGCCGATATTCACTCCGCGAATGGTTCCTGAATTCTCGAATACAGCTTCCGAAGCAGGATACGATCCATGACTGTAGGCTTCCGGCAGGTAAGTGAAGGGGACCGGATCGTATGAGCTTTCAATCGGGATCGGCTGCATGGGTGAAGGAGTGATGTTCCTTATAACGATGGGTGTTTCAAGTGCCTCCACGCTTATGGAGACATTGGGATTATTCGGAATTGCAGCCATGAAGGATGCCTTTGGAAGCATTGGAGCTCCCTCCGCTTCAGCGTACGGTGTAAGGGAGGCTACACTGATGGCGTTGAATATCAATCCATCCTCGGAAAAGGAATTGTTCCCGAATCCTGGAAGGATGATATCCACTACAAAACCGGAGGCGGTACACTCCACCACTTCCAGGCTGGCATGATCCAGGTCGGAAGTGCCGAAGTCGACCCATTCCGCCATGGCCATACTGAACAGCACAAGCAAAACAGTGATTATTCTCACAATACACCTCTTCTTTCTAGTGAGTGATATCATTCAAATGATTATACTCCGGCATTGTCAATAAGTAAAGTAATTCGAGTACTGACAAAGAGTTAAGTCGCTTTTATATGAAATACACAATAGCTTAAACATATAAATACATTTATACGCAGCAGCTTGAAAATAATTCCTTGGTCCCGAAACTGCTACCAGAACTACAACGTTGCGGTAAATGCATCTTCTGACAGACTGACGAAACCGGTGGCACCTCTGATGGAATAGTATCTGTGCCTGTTTGGTATTATCTTAACATATGAATGACTTTCACAGAATCGGGAGATGACATGAAAACACTGCTGACCTTTTTAATAGTGCTGTCTATGATGACAGCAGCCTGCGGAAACGGAGTCGCGACCCCAGGCAACGTAATAAGAAGTGCACTGCCGGAGAAAACACATACGCTCACCGACGCCTGGCCGATGGCCAGCACTGCTCTTTTTGCCCAGGGTTGCCCTGTACAACCGGATACCTATACCGCTGTGCATGATATATCCGGAAGCGGGATAATTGTTATTGATGTAAGAAGCCACGATTTTGACCCCATAGCCGTGGTAATCGACGGAGAGGGAAATCCTGTTGCCTTCAGCATCAGCTGGAAAGGAACCAGCGTCAGGATCGTACTTGATGGCGCTCCAACAGGGGGAAAACTCCTGATCTTCTCACCTGATGATACCAGGGGTCTTTACGACGTTATTATTGAAGAAGGAACTCCAGAGGATCTCGAAGCTTTCATCGATGTCACCGATTTCTCCAGTGGAACGATAACGGGGTGGATCGAAGCGGACAGCTACAATGCTTACCTTAGCACCATACTGAGAGAAGCTCTTGAAAACGATGTCTACATTTACAACTACTCCCAGGCGGAACTCTTTCCTTTCACAGTAGAGAACGAAGAACTGGTTTCAATATCACTTGAATCCGATGAATTTGATCCCTATCTGGTTCTACTGGCAGTTGAGGATGGAACTTATACATTCGTTGAATCCAACGATGATTACAGCGGTTCCTACTCCAGAATAGTAAGAGAACTGGATTGCGGAGATTACATAGCACTTGTCATGCCCTACGGAGCCGGCAGTCAGGGTAGATTTACTCTCTCGATGGAAGTCATCGATGAGGAAGCACTGGAAAAAGTAGAAATCACCGCACCATTGATGGATGTGGAGTACAGAACTGAAATAATTCCTGACAGAAATTTCGCTATTGCCTGGTGGTCCGGTATGGCAGACAATTGGGAAGTGCCCGGGTTTCTCACTCCCTTCACTCCTGTGGCGGCTTTTACATTTACTGTAGAAACTACTTCAGTTTACGAATTGACCGCTTCCGGTTATTTAGATGTATGCCTTACTCTCCTCAAGAGAGATGCTGAAGGCAATATACAGTACATCGCCTCAAACGATGATTACCCGGATCTCGGCTCTGACTCAAGGATTATCAATCCCCTCCTTCCGGGTGATTACATTGCCCTTGTATCACCCTACAGCGGTTCGAGTGAAGACGAAGTGATATTCTCATGGTCCGAAGATGAAGAGGGCATAAACACCCTCAGAGTCGGCAGGTCAACGGAAGCTTACGCGTCCTATGAAACCGAGAGCATTATTTACAGACTCAATCTTCAGGCAGGTACAAGCTACTCCATATCCGTTGGAAGTGATGAACTGGATACTGTAGTGACATTGATTCTGCCCGACGGAGCGAACCTTTACGACGATGACGGCGGGGATGATACCAACTCCCTTCTGAATTTCACCGTAAATGAAAACCAGGCCGGAGACAGTTTCCTTATCGTCGGGAAGTATTCCTCGGGAGAAGGAACCTTTTCCATTTTGCTTGAAGAATCATCAAGGTAGGATAGGTTCACCTGGGGCTGTCAATCGTGGCAGCCCCTTAGCGTTTAAATCAGACACAACTGAGTATCATTCAAATATCCTGAGCTGATTTCCTGCTGAAATACACAAGACCGTTCCAGCCGGTCAGGATAAATTGCTTTGAGAAGGAATTCCGGATCAGCTTTCATATTACGGTGTGAACTATTTCACGATCAGAATTGATAATACAGAGAAACATCACCCTGGCGCGCTGGTCGATGCCGTAATAATATTAATATGTTATTAATATAGATTCTCAGAGGATCTCCTCTACTTTAGGAAAACGGTTGGTATCACTCCCGGCATACCATGATGTCATATCGGGTGGAAGGATTAAACTATAAATGGGTGATTTTATTTACAAATCAGCGATAGAACTAGCTGAATTTGTAAGGAATCGAAAAGCGACTTCAACGGAAATAGTGAAAGATCATCTTGAGCAAATTAAAAGACACAATTCAACATTGAATGCGGTTGTAATATTAGTAGAGGATGAAGCACTGAAAACGGCCGCTCGGTGCGATGCTGAAACGGCCCAGGGAAAGTTCAGAGGACCACTTCACGGCGTACCCATGACCGTCAAAGAGCAGTATTGGGTGAAAGGAACTAAATCCACGTTAAATTTCAGCAGACTGAAAGACTGGACAGCCACGGAGGATGCTGTAATCGTCGACAGGCTCAGAAAAGCAGGTGCTGTTATTCTTGGAAAAACCAATGTGTCCAGAAACCTGGCAGATTATCAGGTTAGTGGCGATATATATCGCGAATGCAAGAACCCATACAACCTGGCGTTTTCACCCGGCGGAAGCAGTGGCGGCGCATCCGCAGCTCTTGCGTCCGGTATGATTCCCATAGAAGTAGGTTGCGATTTCGGTGGCTCGATACGCATTCCTTCTAATTATTGTGGTCTTTGGGGAATGAAGCCTACTGAGGACACAGTGCCCAGACATGGAATGGTACCTATACCCGAAGGGAACAAAGGCTTTGCTCTGCACATGGCCCAGGCTGGTCCCATGGCACGAAACCCGGAAGATCTTGAACTGGTATGGAAAACAATCCTGGGACCGCATAAAAGCGATAGAAATACGCCCAGAATTGAATGGAGAAAAGCGGATTGTAAAGCATTAGGTGATTACAAAGTAGCCTGGGTTGACGGCTGGCCTGGTTATGAGACAGGTATCCAGACCAAATTGGTGATCCGGAATTTTATCGATCAACTTACTCAGAATAATTGTATAACTGAAAATACCGGCCCCGGAGATAATTTGCACGAACGCTCGCTTTCTCTTTATATGAGATTGTTCACTCAATTGGTCTCCCAGGATGTCCCACGGTTTATCAGACCGTTCATGAAAATGGAAATAAAGAATGGTTTTCTAAAAGGAATGGAAAAATTTCATTGGGAGTTTAATAAAGGATTTAAAGACAGTTTCATTCATTACTCAGAGACAATGGGTATCAGAGCGGGTATTGTGAATGAATGGGAACAGTACTTTGAAAAATTTGATTTTCTCGTGTGTCCGATGAGTATAGGCCCAGCCTATAAACGGTGCAAAACTGGCACTCCGATTCATTACGACGAAAAAGAGCACACCTATATTAAATATGCCTGGCCCTATGTAGCTTGTTTTAATGCAAGCGGACATCCCGGAATGAATTTACCGCTGGGGATTGGTGAAGATGGATTACCGGTGGGAGTTCAAGTAATCGGGCCATATTGGAGCGAACCGGAATTGATTCAATTTGCAAAACTAATTTCTAAATTCACCTCAGGATTTGTAAAACCGGAGTCGTATTAATCTCTTCCAGTTAATAATATACAGTACTCAGAAACACCACCTGCTTGAATTCAGAAGATCTGAATTAATTCGGCATAGTATCTGCAAGGACTAACGACAATATCTTCTGATTATGATCACCGGGAATGAATGTTGATAATATATCCCTTAGTAGTATTATATGCTTTAACTGAAATTGTTTCATTTACATTAAGCAGAATAGACGACACCGACAAAAGTCAAAACCATTTGTAGAAACCTTGTGAAGTTATATTATGTTGCAATATAAGTGTTGTTTTGGCCATTGATAATGATGTGCCTATTAACTATGATAATCACTTATCAAATAAGGATATAGACTCATTATGCGGCACATTAAGGACCCAGGACAAAAACACCTGTTTGACCCATTTGAGCGCCTGTTCAGGTTACTTGCAACCAAGATTATCCAAGAGGGATGGCAGGGACTGTTTCGACATGTCATTCTCGAATTGTTACCGGTACAGGCCATCGCAGGCAAGTTCCATCCAGCAACAGGACGACCGACCAGGGAACTTTACTCGATGGCTGGGCTGATCTTTATTAGTGAGTTCCTTGATTGGACAATTGAACAGGCTGCGCAGGCGTATATGTTTCACACAGATATCTGGTACGCGCTTAATCTGACCCCCGGAGCCCGGAGCATGAGTACCCGAACCATCGAACGTTATCAGAGGATATTCAGAGAAAATGAGCCTGCAAGGCAGGTCATGCACGATGTAACAATGCGTCTTGTTGAACTATTGGATCAGATCATCACTGAGCAGCGGCTTGATTCCGCGCATGTATTCAGCAATATGGCCATATACGGCCGCACTCGTATGATTGATGTAACATTCAAGAAATTCCTTACTCGGGTGAAACGTCATAACAAGAAGGTATATGAATCTCTTCCGGAGGAGTTGAGGACACGGACGCAGTTGAGAAAGTACGCGAGGAACTCAGGGAGTCGGATAATCTTCCCGAGCAGATGCTTGCTGATACATCCTATGGCACGATGATAAAGTGCAGAATGCTTCAGGTGACGGAATGAATCTGGCCAGTCCCGCTGGTCATGAACCGCTTAAGTCCGAGTACGATCCCGAGAAGGAAATAACACGAACCGTAATGCCGATTACAGTATGCAGTTCATGCGAACATCGCAGCGAATGTCCTATAGAGAGAAAGCGTAACGATTGTCGCTTTGAATTTACCAGCAAAGAACTTCGTTTGGCTAAGTGCCGTCGTTATGAGAAGACCGATGCCTTTCAGGAGAAGTATCGGAAACGTGCCGGCATAGAAGCGACCAACAGCGGAATCAAACAGCGAACGGGTATGAGCAGGCTTCGAGTTCGAGGTAAGCCGAGCGTCTTCAATGTGATACTACTTAAGATAGCGGGATGGAATATCCTTCAGGCGGCCAGGAGTGAGAAATCATGTGAATATGTAAGGCAACGGGTACACTGGAACTCAGAAGAGACGCTCTCTGCCATAATTGAGGGCTGTTTGCGCACAATCCGGGATCAAATCAGGTCGAACTGGAGGTATTTCCAGCTTAGAGAGAAAAATATCTGTTGGAATGAAAATAATCAATTCCGGCTTGCTATATAATGGCTGGGTTCTGACGGAGGCATCTGAATAATGAAAACACATCGAGCTATATCAATAAACAACAGTCTGGTTCATGGCATATGTAACTATTCCTGCAGATTATGCAGTATAAATAAAGCAACGTACAACGGTCCGAAGGAATATCAGCCATTCGAAGTGACAAAAACTCTTATGCGGCGTATCAGGGAATCCGCTCGTTCCGGAGTGTACATACGCTATATCACCAATTCCGGCGACGGTGAACCAACACTTCATCCTGAGTTCAGAAGCAGGATTGGAATGTTCGGTTCGATGCTCAGAGAATGGGATTTTCCCGGCATTCCATCACCCGAAGTATCAATAGTCACTAATGGTTCACGACTGCATCTACCCGGGATTGAGGATTCATTCACTGAGAACACAATGACTCTGATAATATCCCTTCCAACAATTAAGCCAGAATCCTACGGTGCGATTATGGCCGGTGATTCGAGTAGAGGGGCATCTATGCTGTCCGTGGTGCTGCCCAATATAGAGAAAGCGATGATGCTGAGAGCAGAGGGGTATCTTTCGAAGCTCTGTTTTCACATCTCACCTCCGGAAACAGAGATAATAAGAAGTGATTTTCCTGAAACAGTGGACTTTCTGACGAGTATAGCTAACAGGAACGGACTTGAGGAAATCGAAATGATTCTCTTCCCTGCAATCAGCAACCGATCCGGTCTTGTACGCAGTTCCGTTATCAGAGTCGATATGTACAAGGACCTGTTCAAACACTACAACGATCGTATCGTTAATGATGTGAAAATCAGGATGAAATTGGTGCTTAAGCGGTTCTTCGTCAACGCAGGAGAGATTGCGGATCTTATAAGGAGTTTCAGATTCCCCTGTCTATGGAACGCAAACTTCTTCATTGCCGCAGACGGAAGTTCAATTTGCTGTAACGATCAGACTGTACGGTGCCCTAACGGTAACATCATGTACGACTCAATTGATACGCTGATGGAAAACAAGGAAATGTTTATGAGCGGTTCCATCTGTTCCGGCTGCAATCAATCTCCACATGAACTCAAAGGATCACTCGAAGCGATTCTCTATTCGTATATCGCGAGAGCACGTACATCCTTGGCGGTATTGCACGAAAAAACTGCCGGATTAAAGAAAACCATCACGAAACCCTTTTCATGTCCATCGGAGATAGAAAGTACCTACTGCCTGTCTGAACCAGCTGGTAACAGTGGAACTGAAAATGAAATATTATCGTATCCGATGTTCCCTGACACCATAGATGATATGAAAGAAGTATTCCACTTAATCTATGACAACTACCTCGTATCCGGCCTTCAGAGAATTGACCCCTCTCTGTTGAGAATCCGTTATCATAACCTTCTCCCTGTAAGCTATCCTATGGTCGTAAAAAGGAAAGGGAGGGTTTCAGGCACGCTTACCGTAATCAGGGAAAACTGCTCGGGGCTCCCTATCGAAAAGCTGTTCGGAGATGAGATTGGTAGAATCCGCACCGAGAAGTCCCTTATATGTGAACTGTCCGGGTTAGCGTTGGATGCATCCATGTCGCCTGTGGAAAGCAGAGACATCATGATGTCTCTCTTCAAGCATGCCTTTATACTTAGTCATGACATCCTGGGCTGCACAGATTACTGCATGATGATAAATCCCCATCACAGTAAATACTATCAGAAGGAATTCGGTTTCAATCGAATAGGAGAAGTCAAGCGTTGCGATTCAGTTAATGGAGCTCCTGCGGTGCCGATGCATCTTTGCCTCGAAACCAGCGCGGAGGAAATTCAGAAAAGAAATCCTGTTCTGTTTGAATACTTCTATGTTAGCGATCGCAGGCAGATAAAAGAGCGGATTCTGAGTGAGCTGCCTAAACAGGGAAAACTGTACTGCACGGACTACATCACGAATCTCAGCAAAAGCGGAAACAGCCTGTTTGACAACCTGTCAGCAGAAATGAAAGACATTCTTAGCAGTTACTATCCGGAAATGAGGTTAAGATAACCTATGAAGGTTCTTCTGATTTCATCCAACAGAGAAAGACATCCGTGGCCGGTACTGCCGATCGGGGCATGTTACACCGCTTCGGGCCTTGAGAAATCGGGATACGAGGTTCAGCTTCTGGACATTCTCTATTCTGACAACCCCGCCAGCATGATAACTGCCTGTATCGATCAGTATCAGCCTGATCTTGTAGGTATTTCCATACGGAATATTGATAATGTTGATCAGCAGGATCCATTCTTTTATCTGGAAGAGGTAATTGAGAAGGTAATAGAACCAGTCAAAAAATCGAGCAGCGCGCCACTGGTGATCGGAGGTTCAGCAGTCAGCGTGATGCCTGAAAGGATAATGGATTATCTTGGTGTGGATTACGCAATATCCGGTGAGGGTGAGGATGCAATGGTGCAGTTTGTCCGGTACCAGGAACGGGAAGCTGATGTTTCAACAGTAAATGGTTTGCTGTACAGAAAAAGTAACAGAATAATCAGGAATCCAATAATCAGGATCAAAGAACTGGACGAACTGGCTCCGCCCAGGATTTACAGGTGGGTAGACTGGGGTAAGTACCGGCTCAACTATACACCCTATCCTGTTCAGACTAAAAGAGGATGCGCTCTGAAATGCAGCTATTGCGTCTACAACAACATAGAAGGACGGCAGTACAGACTGAGAGATCCTGAGTCGGTTGTAGACGAGATTGAAGATATTGTTGCTAACTGCAATCCTCTGGTTATTGAATTTACAGACTCCACTTTCAACATTCCACTGGATCATGCGATGGCGATCTGCAGGGAAATAGTGAAGCGGAATATACGGGTATCCTTCAACACAATGGGAATCAACCCCGCGAACGTTACCGAAGAGTTTGCCATCCTGATGAAGGCTGCTAATTTCATGGAAATATCCTGTACCCCCGAATCCGGTTCCGCGAGAATGCTTGAATCCCTTGGGAAGAATTTTACTCTTGATGATGTACGGCGAGCGGCAGAATGCTTAAGAAAAGTTGATTTACCTGTAGTCTGGTACTTTCTTTTCGGCGGTCCAGGAGAAGATGAGACTACAATAAAAGAAACATTCGATTTCATCGAAGAAAATATCAGAAAAAAGGATCTGGTTTTCATTACCAGTGGAATAAGAATATTTCCCGGCTCACCACTTTACAGCTATGCCCTTGAGAAGGGCGGAATACCGGAGGACACCGACATTTTGCGGCCATTCTGGTTCCAGCCGGAAGGTGTAAGCACTGAAAGGATGCTTTACCTTATCAACAGGGAAGTCATTACCCACTGCAACTATATCAACCTTCAGGACAATACCGACGAATCCGTCCTTGCCAGGACTCTTAAAAGAATATATTCTCTGATCAGAATAAAAAACCCCGTATGGACTAACATCATGCGAAGAGATATTATCTACAAACTGACTGGTTATAACCGATATCGTTTATGGAACCTTGAAAGGAAGCATAGGAAATATCGTCTGAATTAGTTTTGAATTGGGACTAAGCCCTGATTTGACATCTTCGATTACCGAGAAGGAGTTTCGCCCATTTTCAGCAACAAGCGTTAGGATTATGAAAAATGGCATACATTGGAAATAGCCAGAGTACTGAATCTGAACTGGCCGGCCGTGAAGCGGCGAGTATGGCAAAGCAGCGGATGCAAGATGGTGAATCGGTTTCCTGGGTAATGGCATTCTGCGGCGGAAGGCAAGATCCTGAAGAACTTTTGAAGGGTATTAGAGCTGAACTTGGTAATGTAAAGATTTATGGCGGGTCTGTCTGTGGAGTAATCACGAATAATCTTCTTGGATATACCGGTTATGAATGCGGTTTAGCCGTATTTACGACCCCGGTGCCAGAACCGCACGCAATTCTCATCAATATGGATTCTGGTGAATTTAACGCAGGGAAAGAGCTTGCGCTGGAATTGAATAACCAGGCAGAAGAAGGTGATACAGTTCTCATCCTTTTCGACCAGCTTAAATCGATGCCACCGCTGGAGCTATTCACTGGCAGCAGCCTTCTGGATGGTCTGTACACAGTTCTGGACAAGAAACCCCTCAATATTATAGGTGCCGGTCTGGTAGGTGATTTCAATTTCTTTCCTTGTTTTCTTTTCGGCGGTTCTGAGGTTGTTGAACATTCAGTTCTTGCATTAATTATGCCTGGAACTCTTTCTCCATATACAACAATTATGCATGGATGCACTCCCGTAAGCTCATTTATGGAGATTACCAGAATAGAAGGTCCAGTGGTCTATGAACTCAACGGACGGAGGGCGACAGATGTCTTCCATGAAATGCTGGGGGGGGATAGTGAATTTGGACAAGAAGTGATAATCCCGTTCACAATCACACTGGGTAAAAAGTATGGTGATCAATTCGCTCCCTACAGCGAACAGGTGTATGTAAACAGCCTTATAATAAATTCAAATACCGAAGATGGCAGCATAACACTCCTCGATACTGATTTCCAGAAGGGAACAGTAGTTCAGATAATGACAAGGAACAACAACTTTATGCTGGAATCTACGAAGAGAGGAACAGAAGAATTACTTGGAAGTATAAGAAAAGGGCAACACGAATTGGCCTTCTATATTGACTGTGCCGGGAGAACACGTGATTTCAGCAGTTCTAGAATAGAGGAAGCTAATATTATCAGAAAGTCGATCAGGAAGGAAATCCCACTGCTGGGTTTTTATTCTGGTATGGAGATTGCACCGTTTCTTGGGCGCAGCCGTCCACTGAACTGGACAGGAATACTTACTGTGTTCAACAATGAACGGGAATAATGGATGACCTGAAAACTGAAAAAGACTTTTACCGTCGACAGTCAGATGATCTGGGTGGGCGTGTGCTGCAATTACAGAGGGAACTAACCTGTATTCATGGTGATGCCAAGCGTTCCCGCACTACAACAGCTCTTATTCGCAGGACCTATGAGCTTATCAATCATGATGTAACCATAGATCAGATTCAGAGACGATTTCTCCAGGTAATCCTCAGTACAATGTCGGTTGACCGAGCTATGATTCTTCGATATGACAAGGCATCCAATAAATTCATACCGAAGTGTTTTCTTGGCTCAGAGCTGGCAATGACTCCGAGGAATCTTCACAGATTCAGTAATTCCATCCCTGATTTCATGTTTGTAAATTCAGAGACCCAGCCGGATTCAACGGTTAATTCCCTTCGAGAAGCCATTTCGTCACCCTATCTGCTTTGGACCTTCAACCATCATGATGATATAGCCCTCCTTCTGGGTAATGCAACAGAGGACAGGGTGTTCCGCCGTCCATTTGAAGAGAAGGACCGTGATGTTCTGGAGAGTTCGCTGAGTGTTTTCATTGATATTGTCAGCCGAAAAGAAGCTGAAATTGCATTGCTGAAATCAGAGGGAAGATACCGTAATCTTGTTCAATCTTCACCGGAATCCATTTTTGTCTGCTGCGACAGTCGAATAGCATTTGCAAATAATGCCGGGTTAAAACTGCTTGGTGCTGAAAATCCTGAAGAAGTAATCGATCATCCGTCGATGGAGTTTATTCATCCAGAGGACCAGGATGGAATCAGGACGATGATCAGGGAAACAATGGAGAATCATTATGAAACTTCCCTCATGGAGGCAAGATTCAGAAGGATCGATGGTTCCACCGTTGATACGGAGATTGTGGTAATTCCCTTCATCTTCCAGGACAGGTCTGCAGTTCAGATAGTTGCCATTGATATTTCCGAGCGGAAGAAGATGGAGAAAGAACTTATCAAGGTGCAGAAAATTGAATCCCTGGGCATCCTTGCCGGTGGAATCGCTCATGATTTCAATAATATTCTTACCGGTATTCTTGGAAATATTGAACTTGCCATCGCATACTCCAATAGCGAAAGTGAAGAATACCAATTTCTTGAAAATGCCCATAGTGCATCAAACAGGGCGAAAGAACTGACACAGAAGCTGCTTACTTTCTCCAAGGGCGGTGTTCCGCTGACCCAACCTACAAAGCTGGCTGAGATTATTACCGATTCCGTCAATTTTGTCCTCAGTGGTTCAAGTATAATGTGTGATTATTCGCTGCCTGCTGATCTGTGGCCTGTCGACATTGATGTGGTGCAGTTCAGGCAGGTGATCGAGAATCTAACCATTAATGCGAATCAGGCGATGCCGAACGGGGGTATTTTCTCTATAGAGGCGGATAACATTGATGAACATGACGTTAAGTCACTTCCACTCAGTAAGAAAAGGTATGTGAAGCTTATCATAAAAGACCAGGGAGTTGGAATATCCAAAAATGATCTTCAGAACATATTCGACCCTTATTTCACAACAAAAGACGGAGGAAGCGGTCTTGGTCTCGCAACCACATATTCAATTATCAAGAAGCATGATGGTTTGATTACCGTGGAATCTGAAATCGGCTTAGGTACCATGTTTACTATCTATGTTCCCGCTTCTGAAAAAGAACCTTACGAAGTAGATGAAAAAGAGGAGTATCCAGAAAGAGGCCAGGGGAAAATCCTGGTAATGGATGATGATGAATCTGTGAGGAAGGTAACCTTCCAGATGCTGGATAAATTGGGATTCAGTGCTGTCACTGCCAGTGACGGGAACGAAACTATAGAGCTTTTTAAGGCTGCGCTGGAATCGGGAGACCCATTTGATGGTGTCATAATTGATCTTACAATACGGGGAGGCATGGGGGGACAGGAAACTATAAGAAGGCTGCTTGAAATAGACCCGGACATAAAGGCTATAGTTTCAAGCGGATACTCCAACAGCCCAATCATGGCCAATTTTAAGGATTATGGATTCAAGGGTATTATCAAAAAGCCTTTCAACATCATTGGATTGAGCGAGTGTATTCAGAATATCGTAAGCGATTTGAAACCGGGCTAGCTGAATAATCTCGAATCTCAATGTTCCCGGTGCATTCTGCACTGATCATGGGAGCGTAACTAAGAATGCTTCAGGTTACTGTTTCTCCGGGAGCAGTGATCTCATGTTGATTGTCGAAGGGATAACGGGATAGTCGATAACAACCCTGTAGGTCCTGAACTTTGCAGGATCCCACTGAAGTCTGTGGAAGACATCCTCTATCATGTCAGTGTACCATTGTATGTATGGTGTATACGTAGCCTTTATCCCCATTCCAAGTTTGTGAATGGAAATATCCATAGGGAGGCAGCTGTGGGGATTTCGGTATTCCGCCGGCAATGACCAGTCGTATCCAGTAAACTCACCGAATATGAAAAGCTCAGGTTCAAGGGGACCAATCAGATCCAGGTGAACTATCTGGTCGAAAACAAGCCTTTCCACCGGCGTTCTTGCTCTGACCAGAAGCTCTCTGTACCTGTCCTCTCTGGTTCTGTAGCTTTTGAAGACATCCCTTGTTATCTGACCAGTAATGCAAGTAATTGACTCTGTATTGCCGATAGGAGCTTCCTCAAGTTCATGTACAGTTCTTCCAGCCCGTTTGCGGGAACTGATAACACTCGGCAGAGGATCAGAACAGAAACTGTAGTAAAACGGCACACCCATGGGGTTGCTCTTATCAGGTTCTCTTTTTTCAATTGGTTTGACCTTTACCATGCTTTTCGGAACGTTGTCGTCATCTGTGAAGTAAGCCCATTCAAGCAGCCAGGGGACATTAGGCCTGTTCCTTCTTAAATCGATGAAGCCCCTGATGCTTGCTATATCATGAAATTCACCGCTGGCTGACGGAGCAAAAATCCATGTACACAGCTGTGTGCCGGCCTGCGCTCCGAGAAGATGGCTGTAAGCGGTAAAGGCTGCCTTCTGCTGAGACAGGTAGGCTTTGGACCGACCCTTATCAGAACAGGACAGCAGCATCAGGTCGAATTCCTTCCTGCTGTCAGCGTGCTTTTCGACCATCAGGTCGAATTGCTGGCAGGCTTCCTTTGCTTTCTGAAGGAGTTTTTTAGGTGTACCGAGTTTTCTGCAGCATTTCATGAAACTCGTGCAGGCAGCTTTGCCCGGTACGAACTGTGCTGCAATGAAAGGATCAACCTCACAAGCTACGTTGTAGATCTTCCAACCAAGCTTTTTATCTATCTTCAGTTTTTTGTAGACATCCTTGGGATTATCAAGAGATATATCAAGTGAATAAAGTATATCCCCGAGTGCGTTTTTCATGAGGGTTATAACGGGATTTATATCCTCACCGAAACAGAAATTATTATTATTTTCCACTTTGAGTTTCCTCCAGTAAATTTCAACTTCTAATATGCCGATTATGAAAAGAATTATCAAGGCGAAGAGTTCTTTCGGGATATTATGCGAAAAACGGTTCTTGACGCGTTTCTAGAAACGTGCAATATTCATTTTCAATTACAATTCTCGTGATTTGTGTGAGTTAGTTTGATTTGCTGTTCATTCCATTGGAACTGTCTGGAGTCAGATGGGGCAGTTGTTCGCGTAGGGTATTACTGCATAAGAGTATATGATACTGACGGATGAGTAGCTTCACGAGTATTGTAAAAGCTCTGAGATTAACCTTTTTCCCTGGAGCTTACGCTCCGGATTGTCCGGCAATCCGGGGCACCCGGACCTACTGAATGTTTTTATGGAAATTTGAGTAAGGTAACGATTGCCTTTACAAATACATAGTAACTAGCTATGTATATATTGAAAGGAGATAATATGAAAATCCTGGCACTATTTCTTCTGGTTTTCGCAGCACTGTCCTTCTCCGCGGAAAGGGTTGTTCTCTGGGAGTACTTCACCCAGACTGGTTGACCCTTATGTATAAGCAGCTGGTCAGCTGTTAAGACTGCTCTCAATCCCTTTGTAACCTCGGAAGATATTGCTCCACTTTATATGTTCCTGAACGGTCCTGCGGCAAATTCATTCAACTCGGGAAGATGGAATTTTTACTCACTTACATACACTCCCACGGTGAGGATTGACGGGTTGACTGCAAGCTATACTCCATCAACGTACGCTGCAGCCATCAACAACAGGCTTGCGGTACCTGCGTATATCGATTTTGATATCAATTATGTTGGTGATGCCTCAGGAGGCATGGCTTACATCAGCGTTACTGCCGAGCAGGAGCCCGCTCAGACTTATCCCATAAAAGTATATTCTGTCATACTCGAGGATCACGAGATAGCATCTTCCGCATGGGGCGGATACAGCGGGCAGGAGATGATGTGGATTCCGGTTGCGTATCCACTTGGTTCCCAGGGAGAGTATCTTAGTTTTACAGGGCCATATCCACAGACCATCAGTGTTGCCGGCTCCTATACGCTGAATCCGAGTGTGCACCCGTTCAATAACCTGAATGTAGCCACTTTCGTTCAGTACACTTCGGGAACAAGGGAAGTTCTCAATGCAAACTTCATGGACCTTCCGGATACCCCCACAGGTATATTCGGTGATGAGACCGGATTCATACCAGCAACTGCGCTGCTTACCGTTGGTCCAAATCCGAGCGATGGAAACATTTCAATTAACTGTCTGCTTCCCGCAGAGGAAACGGGAACGGTTCAGGTATTTGACATAGCAGGAAGAGTTGTTGAGAGTTTTCCCGCTGATGGAGTTACAAGTGCGTTCATCGAGGAAAGCGGAGTATACTTCGTGCAGCTTATCACCAGCGGCGGTGAAATGATCAAACGCCAGCTGACAATAATCCGCTAACAGTCCTATATCAGAATGGGGCGGTCGTTCGACCGCCCCATTTTAATACTGTTTCCCGGGATGTTCCTCAAGGTTGAACACATACCTTAATACCGACATGTTTGTCCAGGAAAAATGAAAGTCGTTCCTTCGCGTCCTCGGAGCACTTGCCGCAGGAGGTACCTATCTTTGTCATCTCCTGAAGCTGATAGTAATTACGAGCTCCCTCAAGCACGGCATGCTCGATTTCCTCCTCAGAGACATTCAGACATTCGCAGACTATCCTTGATTCGGTATCGCGGACCTTTTCGAACATACCATGTTCGCGGTAGTAGTTGTTGATGGCTTCCTCAAGGGCCTTATCACCAAGCACGGAGCAGTGAACCTTGTTATCCGGAAGCCCGCCCAGTTCGTTCATAATATCCACGTTTGAAATATTGCGGACATCTTCGAGGGTCATGCCCTTTATCATTTCAGATAGAACCGATGTGCTGGCTATGGCGCTTGCGCATCCGAAAGTCTTCCATCTGCAATCAGTAATCGTGAGAGTATCAGGATCAACCTTTAAATAGAAGATCATCTCATCACCGCACTTTATATTGCCGGTCCTGCCCTCGGCATCGTACTGGAACTCCGCATCGTCGAACATGATGTTCCTGGGGTTCATGAAGTGATCTTTGACCTTATCCGTGTAAAGCCAGGAGTTCATCGTGCACCTCCGTAAACGGTAGACATTCTGCGCAATTTATTTACGATATCAGGAAGAACATCCAAAACATGATCAATCTCTTCGCGGGTTGTTGATCTTCCCATACTCATTCGCAGGGAGCCGTGCGCAAATTCAACAGGCAGATGCATCTCCAGGAGGACATGTGATGGGTCGAGTGATCCTGATGCGCATGCGGAACCTGTTGAAACTTCCACCCCCTCATAATCAAGGTACAGAAGAAGTGCCTCCCCTTCAACCCCTTCAAAGGAAACGTTGATTGTAGAGTGAAGGCAGCATGCAGGATCACTGTTGAAATGGATGTTCTCTATCCGGCTTTCTATTCCCTCCCTCAGCAATCTATTGAGCTGTGCCAGGCGTTCAGTCTCGGTATCCATCTCGGAGGCACGGAGTTCAACCGCTCTTCCGAGGCCTACAATGCCAAGCGTGTTCTCGGTACCTGCACGCCGACCCATCTCCTGGTGGCCGCCTCTGATAAGTGGACAGAAGGGAGTACCTTTCCTTACGTATAGAGCTCCGACCCCCTTGGGGCCATAGATCTTGTGGGCTGATATCGTCAGGAAGTCAACATCCAGCTTTTTGACATCCAGGGGCAGTTTACCAACCGCCTGCACTGCGTCTGTATGGAACATGGCTCCTGAGTTATGAGCTATTTTCAGGGCTCTTTCAACATCCTGAATCGCACCTGTTTCGTTGTTCACCATCATAATGGACACAAGTGATGTATTCTCAGACACCGCCTGTTCAAGATCGTCCATTTTCACAAGACCTCTGTTATCCACACCTACGCGCCAGACTTTTGTTCCCCTGTTCTCAAGACACTTTGACGTCTCAAGGATACATGGGTGTTCTATGGTCGATGTTATTAGATCACTGTCAGCAGGGGAATGCAGGCTGCAGCGGGCTCCGCTGCAGCTTACCAGTGAAAGTACAGTATTATTTGCCTCCGAACCGCTTCCAACGAACATGATCTCTTCCGGATCAGCGTTAATAAGTGCGGCAACTTTTTCTCTGGCCGTCTCGATAAGAATTCTGGCCAGCCTTCCATCCTCATGAAGACTGGAAGGGTTTCCGAAGACATCGATTGATTCGATTATTGCCTTTTTTACCTCAGGATGGAGAGGTGTTGTAGCGTTGTGATCCAGGTATATCCTTTGCATTATATCTCCCATGATGAAAACCGGATTCCGGTAATTCGCTATTTCTATATCTACATTATGTTCCAGCCTGTTCCTAAATGCAACAGTATTACAAATTCCTCCGGGTGTTTTTCCAGACAGTATAATTCTCATGAGTTCGCGGATTGTAAATTCCGAAGCAGCAAGAACATCAGCCGAGTCGTTGTCAGAAATGAGTATGAAGTTTT
Source organism: Candidatus Fermentibacterota bacterium (assembly GCA_030609965.1). GTDB lineage: Bacteria > Fermentibacterota > Fermentibacteria > Fermentibacterales > JCC-6 > Aegiribacteria. The sequence goes on along the minus strand of JAUWSQ010000001.1, from coordinate 140,110 downwards.
TGACAAAATATCAAATGGAAATATACTTATAGAGTATCAGTATTCCGGAAAGGCGGTCTCTGAATGAAGTGCTTGACTTTTACGCTCTTGATTGTTTCAGTCTTATTTATTTCGCAAGCATCTGCGCTTGAGGACTCAGTTACGCTTGGAGAACTATCTTCAGAACTCTTTGAATCCTATGAGATTCAACCTGGATTTCTTGTTCAGGACGCAGCATTATGCTACATGGATGGTGATTATGAGAAAGCTGCCGAGTACTACATTCTGGCCCTTCAGGCGGATCTGGATGATAATCCCATAGCCCTTTTCAACCTTGCATGCTGTTATGGACTTCTCGATGAGCCGGAGCTTGCCGGTAAAGCTCTGCTGCAGTCTGCCCTTGCGGGATTCGACAGACCTGAGCATATAGAGACCGACACCGATCTATCATCTTTGATGGGTAACGAAGTGTTCAATGAGTATGTGGATGAAGCCATGTCTGTCATTGAAGCAGCAAGGGAGCACAGGAGCATGGCAGTGCTTGGCGAGAGGCTGTACCTTGAATTTCCTTCAATGCAGACGGCAAGAGTTCATTTACCCGAGAACTATGACCCTCAGGAGCACTATGATCTTGTTCTGGCACTTCATGGTTACGGAGGGGATGTTACCGAGTTTTCCTCCAGATGGGCTGTATTCGATGAAGGGAACTTTATTTTTGCATCTCTTCAGGCACCCTACGCCTTCGAGTTGGGCGATAGAACGGTATACAGCTGGACAGTCCACGGTTCAAGTCAGTGGGATGGGGGGGATATGCCCCTCGAACAGAAGCAGGAGATGTTCAGATATTCCATGGAATTATCTTCGGATATGATCCTTGCATGCCTGGATATGATTAAGAGCCAGTACAGAATCGACAGGATTTACCTGCTCGGATTCAGCCAGGGTGGCATCATGGCATACTGGACCGGTTTTGGGAATCCATCTCTCTTCGCGGGTATCGCCACTTACAGCGGGGTTATAGACGAAGAACTTTATCAGGAGGGAGTGATTCAATCAGCATCCGTCGTTCCGGTATTCATCGGCAGAGGTATGCAGGAAGACGACAGGGCAATAAATGCGAAAGATCTTCTTGCTGATGCCGGGTACGATGTTACGTTCTTTGAATACGATGGGGGGCATTTCTTTCCGGATGAGGGTCTGCAGGCTGTTGAGGAGTGGATGCGGGAGATTAAATGAGCGACTTTATTGAAGCGTGGCAGCATAAATTATACGGCAGCCTCAGAGCATACTGCGGCAGGGATGCTCATTTGCTGTCCATCTTCCCGATGGCTGAGTCAGTTCAGCCCGAGAAGACCTCTCCTGAGACCTCCATTCGGAGGATCATCTCCCAGCCATATGGAGAAGAATACAGTGGCGAAATCACTTCCCTCAATGGTGCCCATGTATGTACCCCTAACCGAAACTTCGAGGCCGGTGTCGGGAATGTAGGTGAACATCATTTCCTCACCATCCTTCATCTCAGACATCCATGAGTTCAGAGATACGATCCTGCTCTCATAAACGGTTGCGTCATCCCCGCTGTTCTTAATGAATCCTTCCGCCCATGCGCCTGCAATATCTCCGCCGCTGACGTCTCGAACAAAATGCAGAATGAGGCGTTTTGTCTGGTCCGATTCACAGATAGCGTACCCATCGCTTTGGGTATGTTCAAGGTAAAGTGCTGCAATGTAGACGTCCACATTGAAAATCGTAGCTTCGCGTTTACCGAGGCCGTTCAGAAGCAGATCGACTCCGTTTACTGCTATCGCATCGGGAAACTCAATATCGTTCATTTCCATTGCATATGACGACATGGTGGTCATCATCAGTGTCAAAGAAAGCGCAGCAATTGTTGTTTGCAGCCTCATTGTTCCTCCTTGAAAGAACCCTTTTTTGCGGGTAGTTATCTTATTTCGGCAAACAGCTCGTTTATAGTGTGTAGAAGTTGTGCCATTGAATAAGGTTTTGCCAGGAACCTGGACTTTTCCAGTATGTCTTTCTGGTTCTGCTCCTCTTTGTATCCGCTGCAGAATATAAGCGGTATATCAGGCCGTATCTCGCGAATCCTGTCGGCCGCTTCGTAACCGCCGAGGACCGGCATTATCACATCAAGTACGACAAGATCGACACTGTCTGGAGAATCGCTGATCAGAATTACAGCTTCTTCGCCGTTGGATGCTGTGATAACTTCGTGACCCGCCTCAGATAGAACATCACTGACCAGATTTTTAACACTCTCATCGTCCTCTGTGATAACGATAGTTCTGGATGCTTCGGGAATAACTTCGTGCTCAGGAAGCAGTTCCTCGATTATAGAATCCTTTTTAACTATGGGGAGGTAAATACGGAATATTGAACCTTTTTCAGGTATGCTTGTGGCAACTATTATCCCGTCGTGCTGTGATACTATTCCGTAAACAGTCGAGAGTCCAAGTCCTGTACCGGCAGTGATTCCCTTTGTGCTGAAGAAAGGCTCGAATATTTTGCTGAGAGTTCCTTTATCCATACCACAGCCAGTATCGGATATGGACAGCATGGCGTAATAACCCTGTTCAGTGGAGTTAATTGCAGAGAATCCGCGGTCAAGAAAAACCCGCTTGGTCTTAACAATGATCTTCCCGCCATCCGGCATAGCATCCCTGGCATTCAGAAAGATGTTCAGGAGTATCTGTCCTATCATGTCCTGGTCACCGTTGATGTATATGTTTTCACTGGATGCCAGAAATTCAAGTACGATACTCTCTCCTATGACCCTTTGCAGCAAAGTCATATGCTCATTTATGATTTCGTTCAGATCCAGCACCCTGGTTACGATCTGCTGGTTGCGGCTGAACGTTAGAAGCTGGCTGACAAGGGACTTTGCCCTCTCACCAGCGTGTGAAACCTGCTGCAGCATTTCCTGGACCGGATCATTTTCTTCAAGTGATCCCTGAGCTAATTCTGTATAACCGTTAATTACCTGAATAATGTTGTTGAAATCATGTGCGACACCTCCGGCAAGCTGTCCTACCGCCTCCATCTTCTGAGATTGGCGTAACTGTTCCTCAAGAGAATGCCTGGTGGATAGATCCCTTAGGACAGCCATATGAACCTGTTCATCTTCAAAGAGAATTGTCGAAACACTGATCTCGGCAGGAATGATATCGCCATCCTTTCTCAGAATCTCGATATCGTACAATGTGGGAGAGTTCTTCCCCGCTATTCTGTCATTCATGTATCTCAGCATTACTGGTTTGTAATCAGTCGATATAAAATCCAGAATGCTCGACCCATAAAACTCTTCTTCCAGATAACCGGTTATCCTCCTGGCTGTGTCGTTGACGAAGATGATTATCCCATCTTTGTATACTATTATGGAATCACTGCTGTTTTCAACGACTGATCTGTATATGTCTGTACTCTCTGTCAGTTCAGGCTTTATATCACCTGATTCATTAACCATATGGCCCGAAACCAGAATACACATGACAATACCATCTTCATCCTTTACAACCCTGTTGTTCAAGGAAACTTGTTTCTCGGTTTCACCACTGCATAGTATCGGGTAATCCTGATTGAAAACGGGTGTTTCGGAGTTGTTCAGATTGGATCGGAATTCATCGAAAATATGTTCCCGTGAGGCATCGGAAATGAAATCCTCAAACCAGTTTTTCCCGGTAATTTCCTCGGTTGGACTGCCCAGGATCTCGCTGCCACGGTCGTTTATAAGGATAATTGTCCCGGTACGGCTGATAAACAGGATGAGTTCGTCTGAATCCCGCAGGACGTTATCAATGGTCATGTATGAGAGAACAGAATTGGTTTTATTCATAAGCAGTATCCCACTTGATTAAGAAGTTTTACCTTACGTTACTATCACACATTCTCCAGCTAATTGCAATACTTGATCTGTCATTACATCATCAATACACGGGAAATCCTTCTAATTCCTAATTAATATGTTATTGCCCAAGTGTATTTTAAGTAATATAATCTAACTGGAGTAATCTTCAGCAATTCTGGCCTCCTGCTCATCATCAAATGAAATTTAACTGGAAGGAAAGCAGTATGAACAGAGTATTTTGCATTCTCTTCTTCGCTGCCGCTGCACTTGCAGCGGGGGGGGAGTTTACAGTAACCGTACCCTTCGATCAGACGGGATTATCTCTGTCAGCAGAAGGGATATATACAGCGGTAACCGCTGAGGGTCTTCCATATATCAGTACCAGCGGTGCCCCATGTCTTCCGATAATGCCGGTAAGAGTCGCAATGCCCACAGGATGTATCGCAACACGCATAGAAGTGGTAAGCGCTGATTATAGAGCCTTAAGAGGTGGTTATGATGTAATGCCGGCAAATGAGCCTGTTCCGCTTTCAGTGGAAATGGATTACTGTCAGGCGCTGCCGGATGAAGATATCTACAGCAGGAGCAGCTACTTCCCGGCAGCAATGGCTGCATTGCACAGTTCAAGTGTTTACTGGGGCATTCCTGTAGCGTATCTGAATGTATTTCCAGTAAGGTGGAATCCTGCAGGCAGAACACTTCAGGTGCTTTGCGAGATGACAATCCGCATTGAATATGAGGAGGATCCCTCAGTCAGGCTCATCACCCGGCGAACCCTTGCCAGCGAAGAGAAAGCCATGAGCATTCTCGAAAGACTGGTGGTCAATCCTGAAGGCATCTCCTCCTCGGGTGCCTCTATGGTTCTTGAGAAAGATCTTGCCTATGGGCAGTATGTGATAATCACTCATCCCGATTACGAAACTCAGGCGCAGGAACTTGCTGATTGGAAAACCGCAAAAGGTGTACCTGCATGCGTATATACTACTGATTGGGTGGAATCACAGTATTCCTGCACTGACCTTCAGCAGGAGATGCGAGCATTCCTGACAGACTGCCGTGATGAAGGTACCGATTACGTTCTGATTTTTGGTGACGATGATAAAGTGGGATGTAGAGACGCGCTTCTGGTTGGAAATTCAAGCTATACTGAAATCGCACCCGCAGACCTCTATTTTGTCGATATCAACGATACAGCGCCTGGCGCGGATCTATGGGATCGCAATTTCAACGGTATCTACGGAGAGGTTCCTTATCCCTACCAGTATCCTCAACCCCCGGGTTACGACCTGGTCGATTACCATCCAGATCTCTGGGTTGGAAGAGCGAGCGTCAGCTCCCCATCTGAAGCCGATATCTTCGTTGACAAGGTTTTCATATACGAAGGCATACAGTCGGTTGATTACTTTGAAACAGCGCCAAGGGAACTGAGAGTAGGCTACACAACAGGAATCCTCTGGAGTTCACCTTACATTCCAGGAAGTGCAAGCGCCGAATCGATCTCGGTTTTCATTCCCTCAACCGATTGGGAAATTGAGCCCTGTTTTGAATCTACAGGCACTAACAGCTATCAGATCACAATTGACATGATAGATGCAGGACCTCATCATGTATACCATGCAAGCCATGGCAACGTGACCTCGATGTGGACCTCGGCTTACAGCGATTACACCACTGCCCATATAATGGCACAGACCAACATCCAGGATGGCGGCCTGCCAGCACTCTGGCAGTCTATATCCTGCCTCATCGGGCATCTGGACGGAAATGAATGCTGCGCCGATGCCTGGCTGGCTTCTCCCAACGGAGGGGGATTCGGATGCTTTAACAGCCGCTACGGATGGGGCAATTTTGCAGGTCCCTGCACAGGCCCCAGCGAAATGCTCTGCATAAGATTCTATCAGGATCACTGGCAGAACGATATTTACAACCTCGGCATAGCTCACGGCACGAGTATGGATTACTACGTTCCTCCATGCAGTACATACATGGACTGGTGCCTGAAGGAATACAACCTTTTCGGAGATCCTGAACTTCCCATGTGGACAGAGGTTGCCGCAGATATGTCCGTTGCGCACCCTTCATCCATAAACGGTGCCTCTACCGTCAGCGTTACGGTAACCGATGGAAGGGCACCGGTGGAGAACGCCAGGGTCTGTATCCAGAAGGGTGATTGGCAGACCGGCGAAGTTTACGAGGTTGCCACAACCAATGCTTCTGGTGGGGTTGATATTTATGTGCAGCCCACCAGTGTCGGAACCATGAATATTACCGTGTGGGGCAGAAATTTCTACAGTTACCAGGGTACAATTGAAGTAACAGGTGTCGAGGTTGCAGAATCGGAGTCGCCGCTGTTTCCGGACAGGTTCAGCGGTGTGTATCCAAACCCTGCCATCGAATCCGCAGTTATAAGTTACAGTGTTGGCAACGTAGCGAATGTATCTATAGAAGTATTCGATATAAGCGGCCGTAAAATTGTAACCCTTCTGAACAGTGAAATGCAGGGTGGTGAACACAGCCTTGTCTGGAACCTGACAGATGGTAATAACAGTGCGGTTCCAGCAGGTATCTATCATGTCAGGCTTTCCACACCTGATTACACCGCAGCTGAATCAATGATGGTTCTAAGGTAAGTTTTTGCAGCTGAATTGTGCTAAAAGGGGAGGCTGTCTGCCTCCCCTTTTTCAGTCAGCCAGAAGCTTTTCCCTGCCCCATCGCTTCCTGGATACCCGCTTCGGAAACCGCTACAATGTCATCCAGGTTCTGCCCTTCCCACATGCTGAAAACCATAACCTCACGAGCAAGCTGGTAAAGCTGAAGCCTCTGCGGTGGGTCGAATCCTTCGATATATTCTATCAGAGCATCTGACCCGCTATTAACAATTATCGTGTAGAGTGAATCCGATACATTTTCGGGAATACCCGTTTCTCCGTAAACGGAGGTAAATGAAAGAAGAATCAATACTGTTAAAAACCTCATTTACATCAACCTGCTTTCCGGCTTGAATGCTACATCTGGATGAATCTGTCGGTCTTTCGCTGCAAACAATAATTAATGGATTCTTCAAAGACTGACCAGGGCAACCCCCGCAACCGCTACAAGAGCCCCGGCAATTTCAAGGGGTCTTACTTTTTTGCCCATAAGAAGGACTTCGGGCAGAATAATGAAAACCGGGACCATAGCCATTATCGTTGATGCGATACCCACTTCTATAAGTTTAACTGCAACAAGTGACAGGGATACTCCCAGAAATGGACCGAAAAAGGAACCAAGTGCAAGGAATTTCATTGCTCCTCTGTCCCGAAGAGCCAGTTTTACTCTGCAGGTGAGACCCGTGAGAGGTATTATTACTATGAAAACTGCCAATGCTGCGATGATTCTGATCTGGGTTGCCGCGAAAGCGTTGTAATCTCCCATACCGTATTTGCTCAGCACGAGCCCGAAAGCTTGAGCAACTGTGCCGACGAGTGCCAGGAGAATACCCGGAACGGAATGCGCCAGCTTCATCTTTCCGGTACCCTTGATAAGGATGACCATACAGATTCCAGTCACCGTCACCATAATACCCATCCAGTGTTTCAGAGATAGGGTTTCATTAAGTACCATCAGGCCTGTTATTGCGGTAATAGGGGGAACAAGCGAAAAAATTACCATTGAGATCCTGCTGCCGATAAGGATGAAGGCTCTGAAAAGGCAGAGATCTCCAATAACGAAACCCACAATACCGGAAATACCGAGCCAGAGCCATTCGAAACCGCCTGCATCGGTAGGGAAGATCTTTCCCCTGGTGATCAGGGAGTATACCGACAGCAGAATCAGTCCGGCGAAGAGACGGAGTATGTTGACAGGAAGAGAGCCTACTCGCTTTGCCGAGGTCTCGAAAGACATTACTGTAACCGTCCAGCACACGGCGGTTGCAAGAGCTGCAAGTTCACCGGCTCCCATGTTGGGTCGCTCCCTTCACTCAGGACTCAGGAGCAGTATAACTTGAAACCGGGAACTATCGAGGATTTCGATGCAGTTTCAAACCATCTCCCGGATGTTGATGTTCATTATTTAGAAAGTGAAGCGTTTATTCATCAAAGATTTCCCGCAGTAGATCTGACAGTTGAGTGATTGAATATGGTTTCATCATTACTCCTGCGAAGCCGTACAGGGAGTAATCAGCCATAACCGGTGCGTTAGAATACCCGCTGGATACAATTGCTGTTACATCCGGATCTATTTTCCGCAATTCTTTCATGGTTTCCATTCCTCCCATGCCGTTAGGAATTGTAAGATCCAGAATTACCGCGGTATAAGGTTCTGAAGTGTTCATGGCGGCTGAATACTTAGAGATGGCTTCACTTCCGTCCGCCGCGCTGCCGACTTTGTAACCAAGCCTGTTGAGCATCGTTATAATGGTATCTCTTACCATTTCCTGATCATCCATTACAAGGATATTTCCTCCTGAGAGCTTTTCCGGTCCGGTTTCATGAGTACCGGAGGTATCAGAAGAAAGGTCAGCAGGAAGGTAGATAGTAAATGTACTGCCTTCGCCTGCTTTCGTATTGACCTTTAGATGACCACTGTGTTTTCTGATGATCGAAAATGAAGTCGCAAGACCGAGACCTGTTCCGTTCTGCTTTGTTGTGAAAAATGGATCGAATACTCTGTTGAGGTGATTCTCTTCAATACCGCAGCCTTCATCCTTTATCGCGATTTTAACGTACTGGCCTTCGGGAATTGCTAAAGGATTGTTCTCGGCTATCAGGGTGTTCTCTGCGCTGATGCTGACACTGCCTCCATCCGGCATAGCCTGTTGCGCATTGATAACAATATTACTGATGACCTGCCCGATCTGTTCTCGGTCAACCACAACCTGTTGAAGGTCATCTGCAATTGAATACACAGCTGTTACATTGGAGCCGCTCAGTGCGAAATCGGCTGAGTCTCTGAGGATTCTGCGAATCGATACACTTGATTTTACCGGGTCTCCTCCCATGGAAAATGTAAGGAGCTGTCTGGGGAGATTGGATGCTTTGCTGGCTGCGTGTTCGGAGCTTGTCAGGATTTCGTACAGATCACTGCCCGGTTCAACCATCATTCTTGCGAGCGAGATGTTTCCCATTATAGCTGTCAGGAAATTGTTGAAATCGTGGGCGATACCTCCGGCAAGAATGCCCAGAGATTCAAGTTTCTCGATCTTATTCTGTTCTTCTTCCAGCTTTTTCAGGATTGTGATATCCCTTGCAATTCCAAGTATTGCATCTTCGCCGTTGTAGATGAAATTACGAACGGAACACTCGATATGCCTTAGCTCACCATCCCCCCGTATCAGCCTGACGGTAAATACATTTGGAACATCTGAGAAGCCTTCTTTTATGATCCCATTCTCGTTGACCATACCACTGTCATCGGGATGCAGGAGTTCTGAGAATTTCATTTTCAGCAGTTCATCTCTGCCGAACAGCATCAGGTCACATAATCTATCATTGACAAATAGAAAACAGTTGTTTCCATAGATGTAAATACCATCATGACTCTGCTCCACTAGAGTGCGGTACTTTCCTTCGCTTTCTTCAAGCTCGGCTGTCCGTTCTCTGACTATTTCTTCAAGGTGGAATCGGTGTATTGCGAGTTCGTCTTCAACCTGTTTACGCCCGGTGATATCCCGGACCGTTGCCTGAAGAAGCGTTTTTCCCTTGAGTTCTACCCTGCTGAGAAGAACGGTTGCTGGGAATTCTTCCCCATTGAGTCGTTTGTGAATCCATTCGAAATAGTTTGATCCGTTCTCAACAGCTCTCTTGATCATATCTTTTGCTTTAAGGCCGGATACCTGCCCGTCAGGCTGGTACTCAGGAGAAAGAAGCCACGGCTGCTTTGAGGTGAAATCGGCTTCATTTTCGCATCCGAACATTTTTATAGTGGCGGGGTTTCCGGCGGTGAAGGACCAGTCAGGAGGTTCAAGGGTCATGATGGCATCACGGGATGTTTCATATAGGGATCTGTACATTTGTTCATTTAATTTCTGCTTTTTTTCAGCCTTTTTCTGTTCCGTAATATCAAAAAAGCTCAGAAGCATGAGTCGCTCTGCATTGCTTTCCTGATGAATATCGGTTGCGTTAAGAGACATCGTACGTTCACCTATGTTGATCAGTCTAAGATTGACCTCGTACCCGTCGAAATCTCTGTGAATTGAAAGCAGCTCTTCAAGAAGGTTCCTGAGTCCTTTAAGGTCAAGAAGTTTATTGCCGATATCGTAAACGGAAACATCCTTGATGCCGGAGGGTTCGATTCCGAACATCTCGGAGAAGCTTTTGTTAGCAAATACGCATTTCAGATCGGAATTCAATACGAGGATCGGCTCTGTGATTGCGGCGACCATGCTCTTGAAAAAATCGATGCACTCCTCAGCATTCAATCCATCAATGGGATAGATGCCACACTGGTCTTTAGTAATTGCTAACTGCTTTTTAAGATCTGACAGTTCCTCTAGAAGTTCATCCTTTGTTTTTTTAGAATGTACCATGCTCAAATATCCCTGCTATATAGAATAAAATTAATCAGACTATCATATACTATCTACACATATACAAAGGCAAGCCCCGATTTCAGTGCTAATCACCGGTCCATAGCGTGAATGATGTTTGTATCGTATTCTATCATCCGGATGTACAGCGTGAAGAGCACAGAATTGCCATAGAGCGGGATGGATTTATCTATGAATATAATAGTATACAGGCCTATAGGAGTAATACGCACTCCATATTCTGATATGGCTCCTTTTCAGGCAGAAGAGTGCGATGCGGAGGGACCCTTCGTTCTGGAACTTCTGCCGGAATATGAAACAGCACTTGAAGATCTTGAGTGTTTCAGGTACATAATTGTTCTTTTCCATATGGACAGGGCACGGGGGTATAACGGTTCAGGCGTTGCTCACCCGCCTTCCCTCAAAGGCGGAATTGTCGGTCTCTTTGCCAGCAGGTCTCCCAACCGACCCAACCCGATCGGGCTTGATGTCGCGAGGCTTCTCGGAATTGAGGGAAGAAAGGTATATACATCCGGATTGAGCGTCCTTGATGAAACACCCCTGATAGATATAAAACCTTATACAAGAATGGATTCGAAATCTGATCCTGGGGATGGATGGGCAAATCGTCAACCTATGTAGTAAATGTGGTTGACAATAGTTGTCTTTTCGAACATACTCACATCTGAATTGAATATTATATACTGGCTTAAACATCATGATATCATTTAGATAGGGAGAGTATTCCGTGAGCGGTATGAGTGCCAGAATTCTGAAAATGCTTCGGAATAATCGGGATTATATATCAGGTGAGGATATATCTGCGGAACTGGGTGTCTCCCGTTCAGCGGTATGGAAAAGCATCGGAAAACTGCGTGATAAGGGCTACATTATCGATGCTGTCTCGAATCGTGGATACCGGCTCTCGGAGGGTATTGACCTTCCTATAAGTGATGAAATCCACCGTTATCTTGAAACTGAATGCTTCGGCAGCGAGATTGTCTATATGGATTCTGTGGATTCAACCAACAATCTTGCAATGACACTTGCTGCCAGGGGAGCTGTACATGGTACGGTGGTTACAGCAGATCAGCAGACGGATGGTAGGGGCAGACTGGGAAGGGAATGGATTTCGCCCCCGGGAACTAATCTCTATCTTTCCATTATTCTCAGACCTGAGGTTTCACCAGCAGGCGCATCGCAGATACCTGTTTTGTCAGTCATGGCCTCCATCAAGGCTCTCGAGCGTACTGTTTCCGATCTGCCCTTCAGGATAAAGTGGCCTAACGATATCTACTGCCGAGGCAGAAAGGTCAGCGGTACTCTGTGTGAAATGAAGGCTGAGATAGACAGGGTGAATCACGTTGTTGTCGGTACAGGCATTAACATTAACATGAAGCTCCCCGACGATTCCATCAAGGATAAAGCCACCTCTCTGCTTGTGGAGACTGGAAATGAGTATTCAAGGGTCAGGCTGGCGGTATTTCTACTTGAGGAATTCGAAAGAGTATACAAAAGGTGGTTGATCGAGGGAAATCTGGAATTCATCATCGATGAGTGGAACAGCTTTTCTCTGCTGAAGGATAAACAGATTGAGGTAAGAACAGCAAACAGAACTGTCAGAGGAAAAGCTCTTGGGATTGATCTTAATGGAGCTCTGAAGCTTGAACTTCCCGATGGTTCAGTACGTTTCGTTTACGCAGGGACCGCTACTCTGCATGGAGCTTCGCAAGGCAGTTGAACTGAATAGCCGTAATATGCAGACCCTCAGCCCATCCGGAGCACTGGAGATCCTGTTAACCCCTGAGGGCAGGATTGAATCATTACTTTCACTCAGCTGCGGAATGAGAGCTGCCGGAGGATTCTCCGGGAATATCTCAATCTGCAGTATAATAAATGCGAAATCGGGAGGCTGCACCGAAGATTGTTCCTTCTGCGCTCAGTCATACGTTAGTTCAGTCCCTCTCAAATCATACCCGATGATGGGTGATTGCCGGATACTTTCTGCACGGAAGAAAGCCGGTGAACAAGGCGCCGGGTATTTTTCTATTGTGACCAGCGGTGGTTCTCCCACTAAAGAAGAACTGGTTTTTATCTGTGATACAATATCGAGGGGGAAAGATGAAAAACCTTTCTGGTGTGCTTCCCTGGGGATTCTATCTCTGCAGCAGCTGGAGCTTCTGAAGAATGCGGGCCTTCGGCGGTATCACCATAACCTGGAGACCGAAAGAACGTACTTTCCGCAGATATGTACAACGCATACCTGGGAGGATCGGGCCGATACTGTCCGCCATGCAAAAGCTGCCGGACTGGAAGTCTGTTCCGGTGGGATCATAGGACTTGGTGAGAGCCTCCATCAGAGGGTGAATATGGCTTTCCAGCTCAGGGAATTGCAGGTTGATTCGATTGCGCTGAATTTTCTCATCCCTCTGGAGGGCACAGGAATCCGCCCCGGGAAGGAACACATTTCAGCGGTGGATATGCTTAAAACGGTTATCATGTTTGGAATGGTCTGTCCTGATTCCGAATTGCGCCTCTGTGCAGGCAGAGGAATTCTGGGTGAGTATGAGAAGAAGATGTTCAGAGCGGGGGTTACAGGGATAATGAGCGGTGATCTTCTTACAACCTCCGGATCACGGTTTCAGGATGATCGTGAATTGCTGAAAGCTGCGGGAAGAGTTCCGGCATTATGAGAACCTACGGAGGGGATCTGGCCAGAATCGACAGGGATGGCCTTACAAGGAAGCTTCATGTAAGAAAACCGTATGTGCTGGAATTCTCTTCGAACGACTATCTGGGCCTGGCAGATCATCCCCTGCTGAAAGAAGCATCCATAAGGGCGATAGAGCAGTACGGCTCTGGTGTTGCTGCATCCAGACTGATGTCGGGTAATATCCGCATGCATGAAGAGCTGGAAAAGCGTCTTGCCCGGTTAACCGGCATGAAATCAGCTCTGCTTTTCGGATGCGGATATCTGGCGAATACAGGGCTTTTAAGTTCAATTACGTCCAGGGATGATCTTTTGTTTGCGGACAGATTGAATCATGCCAGTCTTGTGGATGGAGCACTGCTGAGCAGAGCGGGGGTATTTCGGTACCAACATTGCGATACGGATCACCTGGAGTACTTCCTGGCAAACAGAACCTGCAGAGGAAACCGATTTATTGTAACCGATTCCCTCTTCAGCATGGACGGTGATATTGCTCCGCTCCGGAAACTGGAGGAACTATCCGCACGGTACGACTGCAATCTCATAGTTGATGAAGCCCATGCGATTGGGGTTTTTGGGAACGGTGGAGGAGTTTGCAGGGAGTACGGGATAAAACCCCATACCGTAATCGGTACACTGAGCAAAGCTCTTGGAAGCTACGGCGGGTTTGCTGCAGGCAGTGCGGAGCTTATCAAGTATCTGATAAACAGAGCAAGGACATTCATCTATTCCACAGGGCTGCCTCCGGCAGCTCCCGCTGCTGCCCTTTCGGCCCTTGATATTATTGAATCACAGCCTGAATCCGGAAGAAAAGTGTTAGATATGGCATCCGATTTCAGAGTGATGATAGAATCCTCCGGTTTTTCTACTGCGCCATCGAAATCACAGATAGTGCCAGTTCAAGTGGGAGAGAACCGCAAAGCTGAGGCTTTCTCGGAGTACTTCGAAAGGAACGGTATTTCGGCTGTAGCCATCAGGCCACCTACCGTACCTGCAGGAACTGCACGGATAAGATTTTCAGTTACACTCAGGCACTCACTGAAAGATCTCAATTATGCTGCGCAGGTCCTGAATTCTATCAATCGCGATATGAAATGAAACTTTATCTTTTATCGGGCTGGGCAACGAGGAGGAGTGTCTGGAAACCTGTTTTGAAAGTTCTTACGAACAAACTGGATGTCGAAGAAGTTGACTGGCGGAAAGCGATCGATGGTGATCTGGACAGGAGAATAGCGAAAAATCCTGAAAGGTGCATTGTGGCCGGCTGGTCAATGGGAGGACAGATAGCGCTACAGGCAGCGGCCTGTAATCCCGGTAGTATTGCCGGTCTATTCCTTGTGTCATCTATGGCCTGCCTTGTTGAACGCGAAGGAAGACCGGGAGTACCCAGGCAAACGCCGCATAAGATAAAAGTTATGCTGAAGCGGAACAGAAAAGTATATCTGAGAGCTTTTTTCACGCAGTGCCTCTTTCCGATTGCAGATCCTCGGATCATTGGGAATCTGCTGGAAGAATCCGATTCCATCACCATGAACACTCTATTGTCAGGGCTGGATTATATGTCTGATACGGAAGCCGGGCTTACCTGTGAAGCTCCATTGATGCTGGTTCATGGCAGAGATGACAACGTAATCCCCTGGATGTGCAGTGAATACATCAGCAGGCATAATGCTGATAATTCGCGAGTGGTGTACATAGAGAAGGCAGGACATCTCCTGCCTGTTGTAAAACCAGAAATAGTGGGGGAACTGCTGAATGAATTCAGTGAATATTGCATTGCCCGATAAGACAGCCGTTGAGCACAATTTCTCGAAAGCAGCCATTCTGTACGACAGGTATGCGGATCATCACAGGCTAATTGCAGATAGACTCATGGATTTTATACTCCCGAACGCGGCCCTGGGATCGATCCTTGAAATCGGCTGCGGTACAGGAATCCTCACGGAAAAGCTGCTTGATCGCTTTTCTTCTTCCTTTGTGACTGCACTGGATATTTCCATTGGCATGGTTGACCGCTGCAGGTTCAAACTGAACAATACCGGGCGCTTATCCTTCCTGGTTACCGATGCCGAAAAGTACTGCCAAAGTGGAAACAGATACGATCTTGTGGTATCAAGCTGCTCAATTCAGTGGTTTCATTATAGAAAACGTTTTGTTGAAAGCATATACGCCTCGCTTCCGGCTGGTGGATTGTGTCTCATGGCTATCCCTGTTCGCGGGATGCTGCATGAGCTTGTGGAAAGCTGTATCCTGGGAGCTGATACGTTGATGCGTCGGCTTGATCTGAGTTCCGGAGAGGAATGGAAAACCCGGTTTGAGAACAGCGGAATGGATATCCTGTCCAGTTCTGTTGAAAGTGTTTCCTGCTTATACGATCATCCGCTTGAAGTACTGAAGGCAATAAGAGGAATTGGAGCCGGAATCGATCAGGACCCGGCATTTCTGAAACCCGGAGACATGAAGAAGATGACGAAGTACTATCGCAGGCATTTTGAAGTGGACAGCTCCGGAAAAGTTTCTTCAACGTATAGAATTCTGTACATTCTCGGAAGGAAGATGTGAACACTCGGGGGGTTTTCGTAACTGGTACAGGCACCGGTGTTGGAAAAACAGTGGTTGCGGCCGGTCTTCTGAAAGCCTTCAGAGATAGCGGAATATCCGCTCTTCCAGTCAAACCTGTTCAGACAGGGTGCCTTGAGATCGATGGAATACTCTCGGCGCCTGATCTCGAATTCAGCCTGAGAGTTTCGGATCTTGAGCCAGGCGAGCCTCTTATGGATCTGATGTGTCCATTCCGATACAGCCCCGCGTGTTCACCTCATCTCGCTGGCAGGATGACGGGTGTTCATCCTGATGTAGAAGCTATTATTGGAAAGATGAACCAATTGTATGACAGTTGCAATTTCATTGTTGCCGAGGGTGCTGGAGGGGTTCTGGTGCCGCTTAACAACAGCGAGAAAATGCTGGATCTTATGGTTGAATTGAGCTGGCCGGTAATTCTGGTTGCCAGAGGAGACCTGGGTACAATCAATCATTCCCTGCTGTCACTTGCGGTTCTGAGAAATGCCGGACTGCAGATTGCAGCTGTAGTTGTAAACCACCTTACAGAGAAAATTTCAGTGGTTACAATTGATAATCCCCGCGCTATAGCTTTATACGGAGGATCAGTCCGGGTGATGGAGATCCCGCATATGCGAAATCCCGAAGAATCAGTAAGGAATCCGTCTTTCATGGAAAGCATGTCAGGATTAAGCCTCCGCATCATGGAGTTTCCATGAACAGAACGGAGAGCCTTCGAAGGAAGGATATCAGTCATTTCTGGCATCCATATACCGATATCAATTCTTTTGAACGGAGTGAGTTCCCTGTAATTGAAAAGGCTGAAGGCGTATACCTGGTGGATACAGATGGGAACATGCTGCTTGACGGGATCAGTTCCTGGTGGTGCGTGAATCTGGGACACAGCCACCCTGATATCATAGATGCAATCAGGAAACAGTCGGGCAGGCTTCAGAACTCGATCACAGGCGGTATGTCACATACGGAGGTAATCAGACTATCTGAGAAGATAGCCACCATCGCACCCGGGAACCTGTCAAGAGTCTACTACGCATCGGACGGAGCCTGTTCGGTGGAAGCTGCAATGCGGATATCATTGCAGTACTGGTGGAACCGGGGAAGACCGGAAAAGAGAAAGATGATATCTCTCTCCGGCGGGTACCACGGCGATACTCTCGGCTGTGCGGGGCTGGGGTACATAAACAGGTTTCATAAGTCGGTGGAGCAGGTTCTGAGAAGGTCAATAACAGCTGAATCGCCGCATTGCTTTCACTGCAGATACCACGGGAAGCCTGAAAACTGCGGACTGGAGTGCTTTGCCTCCATGGAGAAGGCAGTAGTTGAAAACGCGGATTGCACCGCCGCTGTGATTGTGGAGCCTGTATGTCAGGGTGCGGCGGGTATGAGGATCTATCCTCCCCTATATCTTTCGCGATTGAAAAAATTGTGTGATGAGAACGAAGTGCTCCTTATTCTGGATGAAATTGCGGTAGGATTCGGCCGTACCGGAAGAATGTTCGCCTCTGAACTTGCAGGAGTAGTGCCGGACATGATGTGCATTGGAAAGGGACTTACCGGGGGGGCTCTTCCAATGAGCGCCGTAGTTGCATCCGAGAAGATTTACGATGCGTTCAGAAGTGATTCACAGATAGACAGAACCTTCTATCATGGACACACATTCTGCGGTAATCCTATAGCTGCAGCTGCGGCATGCGCCGCCATAGAGGTATATGAAAGGGATAATATCCTTGGTAACGTCGAGATGCTTTCAGAAATGCTCACGGAAGCATTCGATATGTACAGGAGTATTCCGGGGGTTCACGGATCCACAGCTCTTGGGTGCATGAGCGCACTGGAGATAGGCGAAGAGAGCGGCGGCGCTGCAACCGCTCTTGCGATTGCCGATACTGCCCACGGGAAGGGGCTTTTCATCCGTCCACTGGGTTCAGTGCTTTACCTGTGGCCTCCCCTGGTTACAGGGAAGAATGAAATGGAGAAAATGCTCAAGATATTCGGAGACTCCCTCATTGAGAATCTGTCATAAAACAAATTATATCAATTCAGCGATATAATCCTTCGCAAATCGGTTAGATGGTTAAACCCGACCTATTTTCCAGCCTGCTTTTCGATATTTGAAATGGCATTTTCGCAAGCCTTGACCAGTGCATACTTTGTGGGTGCAGTGGTTAGCAGGGGATGCGTTCCGGTCTGAAAAGATATCATCTCGTAGATTGTAACGTATTTCTGAATTGCGAGACCGATGATATTTATCATCTCTCCCACGGATTTACCGCCGTAGATCTCCCCTCCGATTATCTCACCGTTTTCAGGGGAGACGATTATTTTGATTATTATCTTCTTCGCACCAGGCAGTGAACCGGGATGACGGTCAACATCTTCGAATCTTCCCACCACGTAATCCACGTTCGCTTCAAGGGCTGATTGTTCAATTGCTCCTGCAGAAGCGAATACATAACCATCGAGTTCTGTGGAAAACACTGATAGAGTGCCTGAAAAAGTTCGAAGCAGACTAATACTGAAGAGATTGTTACCAAGAATTCTGGCTTCCGCCGTAGCCGTTGAGGCCAGCATAATATTGTCCGTTCTGCCTGTAATAAAACCGGAAGTCTGGGAACAATCACCAATCGCGTATACGTCCTGCTCTTCAGTTCTCATATACTTGTCAACTCTGATGGTACCGTTACTTGTTAGATGAAGACCCGCCCTGGCTGCAAGCTCAGTACATGGTTTGTATCCAATTGCGGAGATGACAAGGTCAGCCTTGATTGATCTTCCATCTACCAGTAGCACGGACTCAATTTTCCCGCTGCTCCCTTCCAGTTCCTTAACAGTACAGCCTGTCAATACATTGACTCCGGCATTCCTGAGATGCTTGTCAGCAAGGGTTGCGAAATCAGCTGAGAAAGCACGGTACAGACAGTGATTTTCCTTTTCGATCAGCGTTACATTCTTGTCTCTGTGCTTCGCAAGCTGTTCAGCTACTTCGGCACCTATGAACCCTCCTCCTATAACAACAATATTCACCGCTGATCTTATCCGATCCATAAGCCCATTGATGTATTTGTAGCTCTTTGCGATGTATTCAACATTCTCCAGATCGTAACCCTTGATAAAAATCGGAATAATTGGAGTTGAACCCGTCGCAAAGACAAGTTTGCCGTAAGAAATACTTTTTCCAGACTCGGTCTGAAGAACTTTACTCCCGATATCGATATTGGTTACCGTATCAATCAGGACCTCGCCACCCGCGTTTACAAATGGCGCAGGTCCCATGCTGTTCTGTGATATATCTTCAAGATCATGGAAGATGTAAGGAATCCCGCATGGAACAAGTCCTTTTTCTTCTTCCATTATCATTAGAAACGACTTGTCAGGATTTCGCTTTCTGGATGTAATACCCGCAACAATTCCTGAGGGACCGGCTCCAATGATAATAACATCGTATGATTTCATTATATCCCCATTCCAACAGTTAATATTCAAGATTTAATACTGATATTGAACAAAATATAGAGAATAATCAGGAACAAATAATACGCAGATAGATGTTTTTGAACAAGTCATAAGATTGATCTGGAAGACAGGGATATCCTCAATCTTCCAAAATGTAATGCTTGAGCCCATTGCGAAGACTCTATTCTGAAGTAATATTAAGTTTGTATAGTATCAGATAGTCTCACAAACAGGGGGGAGGTTAAATTTGAGCCTGGTATTTATGATCGCTGTTTTAACGGGTGTTGTTGCTGATGACTTTGAGTTTTCGCCCAATGTAGTGTACGATTCTTCAACTGTAGTTGGTATTTTCCTTGGCTACGAAGTCGGGGACTACATTCATCCGGTCATTCGCGATGAGAACGGAGATGTTAAGTCCTTCTGGTCCACTGATCCTCTTATGGATTATTTCCTTACATTATACGTTGGAGAAAGGGTTATTCTTGAGATCGAAGAAGCCGACAGCTACATACCGGAAAGCGGCGGTATGATGCGCATCTTCCGCGTCATCGGAGTAAGCACAACCACCAGATCCTACTTCCAGTGGAAGGATTCTCTTGAAGCTGAGGGAGACCCTGAAGATCTTCTCGGGGATTACTACATGGCGCCTTACGACTGTTTGCTGGAAGCTCCAGGCAGGTAATAGATCAGTCGGTTATGGAAGGCAGCTCCTTCTCTACATAAGTTGCCATGGGGGGGGTATCATCTGTGTCTCTGCCGGGGGCGTAGTCAAGTGATTCCTGGACCAGATTTGCCGCCCTGATAAATATGTCAGCTACAGGAATATCCACTGGGCATACATCACTACACTGACCGCATGATGTGCATATGGGTGAAATATGCATAAGCCTGCCGAGCTGGAACTGGAGGGTTCCCGCCGGTACCCTTATTGATCCTTTCCGTTTCGCCTCAGTCCGGACCAGTTCAGGGGAATGCAGGGTACGGGCAGTTTCATAATCACAGAGAATGCAGCTGCATAATGGGCACGCTTCTCTGCATCCGCGGCATCCTATGCATGCTGAGAAAAGCGATACAAGTGATTGCAGGCCATCCCCCGGTGCTGGAATATCCCTCATCAGATCCTTCAGAGCTTTTTTTCTAGCTTCAAGGATTCCAGATGTGAGTTCAGCAGGAGGCTTACCTGTTTCCAGGGTGCAGGAATCGAGTTTTTCCGCAATTTCGACAGCCTTTTCCGTATGCAGATAAATGACAGTGCCCTTGTGCGGTTCATCCGAAGCAACAAGAACAGTCATATCCGCCTGCTGCCCGGGAACGAATTCGAGACATGCCCCGCATGAGTTTCTGATATTTTCAGAATGATTCTTTAGAATTTCTTCACGGTCTTCCCTGAGCAATTTTGATGCCGGTATCACACCCGGGCATGTGCAGCTGATAATGAAAATATTCTCCAGGTTTCCCTGTGTCTGCTTCACATTCTCTACAAAAGCCCGGATCTCGCAGGGTCTCAGAAGCGCGGCAACAGGGCGGTTGAGAGGTTCAGTAATGGTCAGGTCCGAAAGGGCACGGGCTCCCTGCACAGGCATAACAGGATGGAAAGGCAGCACTTCGCCGATCAGAGAAGGATCGGATATGAGAGAATAGCAGTATCTACCCTTCTGTCTGGTTTCCCGGAGAGCAAAAACTGAATCAACCTCACCGTTCTCAAGAAGTTCACACAGTAAATGTCTCAGAGTATCCCGGGTTTCTTATTTGGATATCAGTATACTGTTCTGCAACAAAAACCACCTCCCGGGATCAGATGCAGGTTATCAGTCTTCGTATTCATGTAGTTCTTCCGGGAGAAAAGTATTCAGGGGCAGTGGATCTTCAGGGTTACTCCCGGCGCTGTAATTAAAAACAGCCGTAGTATCAGCAGAAACCATGCTTATGAGCCTGCCGATCGGGATATCCGAAGGACAGGCATCCTCGCACATTCCGCACGATACACATGAAAGGCTCATGTGTGCCATCCTGCCGATATGGAAAAGAAGTGTATTCGACATAAGCCTTGCCGCACCACCGTTACGGGACCGTTCAAGATGTTCAGAAGCTGGAGATCGTCTGTCTTTCATGTCGATGAAACAGAGTCTGCAGTAACAGATCGGGCATACCGTTCTGCAGCTGCGGCAGGAGATGCATCCACTGAAAACTTCGATCAGGCCCTGCAGGCCGCTGTATGCTTCCTTCAAATTCTCCATATTCTCGACCCTGGTTACTTGACGCTCCCCCCTTTGGGCGTTCGCCCATTCTTCCCATCCTGATATGTCCGCTTCCGCCTTAAATCCAAGAGAATCGAGGAGTTCCTGTCCACTGGCGGTCAGGGGAAGCACCGCATTTAGACCTCCGTGCATGGCAAGGCACAGATCACCCGCTGAGGTGAAACCAGTACACTGCCTGCAGAGGGGACGAAGGGTTGCAGGATCATTGATGTCAGGTTCCGTTATTCCATCCTCGCCATACTCCCCAAGGGGGACTGCACCCGGGCAGTCCATGGTGAGAAGGATGATGTTGTCGAGATCGATCTGTTCAAGTTTTGAAAGCTCTACTGCAGCTCTGGCTTCACATGGACGCATAACAGCCAGGAGCTTCCCCTCCGGCATAGATTGAGTGAAGGAGGCCAGTGCTTTTGCTCCCTGAACGGACATGACAGGAGGAACAGGTTCAGCCCGCTGCAGTGCGGAAACATCACTTACCAGAGTCCAGGGGAAAGAATTCCCGGGTCCCTTTGATGGAACCATCACTGAACTGACAATACCGTTGTCCAGAGCTTTTCTCAGTAAATCTTTCAGTATGGAGTTCATCTCAGAAGCCCCGCCATCTGGTAGCGGATCTGATCAGGTGTGAAATGCTGAGCTTTGATAGCCCCGGAGGGGCATGCTGCTGCGCAGTTACCGCACCCTTTACACAGAACACTGTTCACTGAACAGACAAGCCTTTCCTCATCAAAGGAAATTGCTCCGTAACCGCAAACTTCCAGACAGGTTTTACATCCTCGGCAGAGTGTTTCTGAAATAACAGATGTTCTCGGTTCGGTTTCGACTTCCCTGCCAGGGATCAGAGAGGAGAGGATTGTACCTGCCACCGCTTCCGATTGTGATACGGCCTCCCTCAGACTGCAGAACCCTCCAGCACATCCGGTGACATATACACCGCCGACCAGAGTCGATACCGGCGCGAGGGAATCATGCTCACGGTTCGGGAAACCATACTCATCGGTTGAGATTCTAAGCATTTCAGTCATTCTTCTGAAGCCTTCGGAAGCGACAGCTCTGCCGCTTTGTTCAACTGAGCACCCGGTAGCGAGTACTATTGATCCTGCCCGCAGTTCATCGGTGCCTTCACCGAGGTTAATAATGAAATTTCCGAAGAAACCGACAATTTCCTCAGGTTCACGATCGGTTATAACAGTAATTTCTGTACGTCCTGTTACGGTATCCTTAAGGTGTTCTACAAGTTTTTCATTCTCCGGATAGCCGCCCAGTGAAGATTTTCTCTCTATGATCGTTATTTTTCTGTTTGCATCCGCAAGAACAATAGCAGCAGACATACCTGATATTCCACCGCCTATTACCGCTACTTCGGGGTTGCATACGATGCTTGTCTTCATAAGGGGTTTATGGCGGGTGGTCCTGTTTATGGCACCCCGTACAAGTCTGAGAGCTTTTTCCGTTGCGGAATTTCTGTCTGGTGTAACCCATGCCACCTGCTCACGAATGTTCGCCATCTGCATCATGAAAGGGTTGAGTCCTGCCGTTTCGCAGACCTTCATGAAGGTTATTTCGTGCTCTCGTGGAGAACAGGCTGCAATGACTACTCTCTCGAGCTTGTATTCGGTTATTCTGGACGCCAGGTATTTCTTCCCGTCGGGGGAGCAGAGTAAACCGTGAGTTTCCGCAAGCACTACACCGTCGATACTGGAAACTTCGTCTGCTATTTTCTCGATATCGATCCTGTCACCGATATTAGGGCCGCAGCTGCAGACGAAAACACCGGTTCTGGTAGAAGGCACTAGTTACCTCCTCTGTTCGTATCCGACAGCACCCTGCCGACCGCGGCAGCGGCTTCTGTGACAGAAGAAGCTATGTCAAGCGGACCACCGCTGCATCCCGCGGCATATATCCCCGGGACAGAAGTTATTACCGATGAAAGCCCTGGTTCAGGTTTAGCGGCAAATCCATCATTACTGCACTCAATGCCAAGCAGCTTGATGAATTTTGAAGTTCCCGATGAAGGCTGCATCGATGTACCGAGTACAAGCAGGTCAGCCTCCGCCTGAAAGCTGCCTTCAGCCGTGGTGCAGGTAATACTCAGATTATTACTGTCACCGACCGTATGAACCTCAGGGATCTGTGTGCAAAGAACAACATCAGCTTCTGCAGCCAGCCATTTCTGGTGGTTCCTGTCCTCAAGGGCAACCGGCTCATATTCCGCATCAAGAAATACAATAGGCCTGATATCCGGGAGTTTTTCATTCAGGTAATGAAGGAATTTTAAAGAGTACATTGTATTAATGCTTGAGTGACTGCCCGTGCCGAATGCGTGAACTATTATCGCCGCTGACTCGGGTTTGCGCCCATCCTTTGTTATCAGTTCTCCGGATGTGGGTCCGTTCGAGGAGTAGTACCGCTCGAACTCCGATGCGGTGAAAACACCGGTACAGATTCCCCACTGGAATTTGTCAATCATATCTCCGGGAGAAGGCTGATAGCCTGTCGACAGTATTATATCGGATACGGTTATCTCGAACTCCGAATCTACCTCAGTATAATCTACCGCAGCGAAAACACATGCTTCAGCGCACAGGCTGCAGTTTTCATCGCCGTTCCATCTGAGGCAGTGTTCCCTGTCAATCCAGGGGACATTCGGCAGGGCTCCTGCGCAGGGAACTGAGATGGCCTTTCTTTTCGACAGGTTTTCTTCGAATTCATTGTTGATCTCGACCGGGCAGGCATTCCAGCATTCGGCACAGCCGATGCATGCTACGGGATCTACGCATGATGCCTGCTTACGTATCCTTACCCGGAAATCTCCGATTGAACCTTCAATGGAGAGTATATCCGCCAGTGTAACTACATTGATGAGATCGTTCCGGAGAACGTCCTGCTGCATGGGTGAGACCATACAGGTAGCGCATTCCATCGCGGGGAATATATCCTCACAGCGGATGAGCCTGCCGCCGATTACGGAAGAGTTCTCGATCAGATGAACTCGCCTTCCGGACGAGGCCAGAAGGAGTGAAGCCTTCATTCCAGCAACCCCGGCCCCTATAACGAGAACGTCGGCAGCCACTATAGAAGAGTTTCCTTCCCGGTAGGATTCGGGCCCATCTTCCTTATATTCTCGGTGAACTCCTCAACGACCTGCTGAAACCGGGCTCCCTCAGAGGCGGAAATCCAGGAGAGGCGTAACCTTTCCGCTTCAAGACCCAGGCTTTCGACTACCTTCTTCAGTACCGCGAATCTTCGCCTTGCATAATAATTTCCCTTGTCGTAGTGGCAGTCACCCGGGTGACACCCGGCTATAAGCACACCGTCCGCACCGCGGAGAAAGGCATCTGTCACCATTTCGGGGTCAACTCTGCTGGAACACATGACCTTTATCGGAACCAGGTTCGGAGGCATTTTCAGCCTGCTTGTACCGGCAAGGTCTGCCCCCGCATAGGAGCACCAGTTACAGAGAAATCCTATGATACGTGGTTCGAAATCCTTCATTATCGCCACTGACCAGCTGTTAGAACTGAACTTGTGCTTTGTGCTTGCCGTCTCCTTCAGTGGCGCAGAACAGAAGGGTCTTCCCTGTTCGCTCGCACCAGGCTTTTATGTCAACCGGGAAAGAGGGGCAGTCCGCGAGAACCTCCAGCATGTCGCCAGGCTGCAGTTCTTTGGCCTTTATAGCTATTTTCAGTATCGGCTGGGGGCATTTCATTCCTAGTGCGTCGAGTACTATTGAAGCCATTTTATTGTTCCTTCCGTATTAGAATGAGAATGTTGTTTTCGCGTCCTGAATTTCAGCCATGAAGGTGGTTGCTCCACCTATATTGATATCGTCCCTCAGGCCTTCAGCTGTAACATCATGTGCTTCCAGCCCCAGTTCGCACAGCATCATGCGTCCGCCGAGAGCCATAAACCCCTCAAGAAGATCCTTCATATCAGGCATACCTTTTCCTGTCATGCCCTCCAGAATACCTGGTTTCAGGGCTGGAACCGCTTCAGGTGTGAAGAAAATTAATACATCGTCACCTGATGCAACGGCCGAGGAAGCAAGAACGAATGCAGGATAGATATTTGATTTTTCAGAACCGTTGCAGATTAAAGCTACTTTACCCATAAAAGAGTCTCCTTCCGGGGTTATTTTCCCAGTTTGTCCAGGCGCTTTTTCAGCGCCCGTTTGAATTTACCTCTGACATTTTCTATTTGCGCTTCCGGCCAGTCCTTCTTCAGTGTTTCCAGAACAGCTTTGACAAGACCGGGTCTTCGAAGGTAGTAGCATCTGTAGGAGCCGTCCCGGTCCGAGGCAACTATTCCGGAATTCTTCAGAATTGTAAGGTGCTGGGATATGTTGGGCTGCCGGACATCGAGTATCTCATGGATGGCACTAACACATCTGGGATTCCGCAGCAGCTCGTCCATAATCATAAGCCTTACCGGGTGAGCCATAGCTCTGAGCAGGTCAGCATTATTATAGAAATATTCCTGGTCCGGTTCGTTATCAGATGCCATTCCATTGTTCCTTTGATAGGATATTCAAATATTCGAATACGGAATCGTATTCCAATTAACTGCCTATGTCAAGTTCCAGGTGAAGGGGGTCAGGTCTGCTGATCATTCCCTAGCAGTATGTCAGCCTCGGTGACAGATTTTCTTCTTTTTTCCTTGTCTTCGTACATGAGAGAATCGGCACTGCTGAGAAGCATCCCGATTTGAGTTTGATAACACAGTACGGTAGAATAATATCCTATACTGAGGGATAACCTGAAGGGAGTAGGCTTAGTGTCAACGGTTTCTTTAAGCTGTCTATCTATTCGAGTCCTGATGGATTCTACGGTGAGGCCCGGAGTATCAAGGAAGAGTACAACGAATTCATCCCCGCCCAGCCTGGCTATGATGTCCGAATCCCGGAAGCAGCTCTTCAATACTCTTGCAGTGATTACAAGAGCCTTGTCACCCTCCGAGTGACCCAGCTTATCGTTTAACAGTTTAAGGTAATCGAGGTCAACGTAAAGCAGACCGATCTCCGGTTGTTTCCGAAGGGAAGAATCAAGCAACTGTTTGCCCAGCGTCATGAACCCCCGTCTATTATAAAGACCTGTAAGGCTGTCGCGCAGAGACAGTTCCGTAAGCCTTTTCTCAAGACGGACGCGCTTGGTGATATCGAGAAATGAAAAAATATAACATTGTTCTTCGCCATCAGTATCCACTCTAATAGCAGTGGCATGTGCAATGAAAGTTGTGCTGTCCCTGCGCTGACATTCTATTTCGTCATCCCATTGACCTCTTTCTTCCATACACTCCATAAGGCTGTCAAAGTCACCCATGTATGGAAGAAGGTCCGAGATGTCCAGATTCAGCATATCCGTTCTGCTGTACCTCCAGTAATTCAGAGCCTCTACATTTGCATAGTCTATCTTCCAGGAACTGTTGGTTATTATCATGGCACTGAGCGCACTGTCCAGTGCGCTGTTCTTCTTGATCATGTCACCCTGGTGGCGTTTTCTCTGGGAGGTGTCCCTTAATGTCAGAAGGATGACGCTTTGATCATTACTGTTCACGAGGCTTATGGTCATATCCATTGATTTGAAGGAGCCGTCATGACATTTCACTTTCTGATCAAGAAATACACCGTCAACAATCTCTGGGATGCCGTCCTGCAGTTTCAGATTGGATGTTTTATCATCAGGGAGGATCTCTGTCAGTTTTTTGCCGATCAGGTTCGAGCGTTTGTAACCAAGCACAGCTTCAACGGCATCGCTTATCCTTTGTATTGTTCCTGAAGCCGCATCGACAACCACCAGAATATCAACCGCGTTCCGGAATACAAGCTCAAGGCTGTTAAGCTGATGTTGCAGCTGAGCGTTTTCCTTCTTAAGGTCGGGAACAATGTCAGATGTTGTTTCCACTTAATACTCTCCTGTTTCTGAACCATGAAAAGGTACAATAATCAATTTCGCGCGAAAGGGGAGTAGTTTCGCTTTTCACCACAGCTGCTGCGGATTGCAGTTCTGCAGGGGAATCCGGATTATCGTGGTATTGACAGAATCATACTGTAAGATATATCGTCCTGCCGGCAACTGGTAATGAGTCTGCGAAGAGGTTTTACAGAAAAGGGAATGAAATGGGGAAAAAGTTCGAACTGAATCCAGGAGAAAGCGTACTTGTCGATAATAAAAGATCTACACTGCAGGGGAAAAAGATAAAATTCCCTGTTTATTCGCGATGCATTCTGACAGATCGGAGATTCGTCTACTTCGATCTTGGCAAGATGGCTCCTTTTCATATGCAGCTGGGCATTCTGATCATGTTGCTGGTTAAAGGTAATCCTGTAAGCTTTCCCCTGGAGGGACTTAAGGCAAGCAGAGGTAAATATGCCAAGAACAAAAAGCTGCTTGAACTGAAAGCCATAGATGGCTCAGTTGTGCTGCTAAGCGGGTTCGAAAAATCCCTTGAATGGTTCAGAGATTCTCTCCTGAGCAACGGCATAGGTCTTAGCCAGATCGGCGACGAGGAGTGGCAGGTTACAGTCTAATGCAGTCTATTTCCGTAACCTCAGGGATGCTTCTTAGCATTGCCCCTTGAAGTTTCAACGGGATATCTCTTTTCGTTGAGCTGCAGTTTTCTATTGACGATCTGCTCTATATCCAGGTGCAGTTCATGGGCGAGAATAGTCAGGAATATAGCTATATCGGCTATCTCTTCGCCGATCGAATTGATGGATTCACTATCAAGATTCTTGGCTTCATCGCAGGTTTTCCACAGGAAATTCTCGAGCAGTTCTGCGGATTCAATAGATATAGCCTCCGCGAGGTTCTTCGGATCGTGAAACTGCTTCCAGTCACGAAGGTCACGGAATTCGATGATCTTTTCTCTCAGCCTGTCAAGCATAATCCCTCCCAAGATGGGTGAAGTGTTTAATCCATATTCTGAACATTCCGTTCAGTTACAACCATTTCATCATTGATCAGTTCTCTTACTGTTGTTATCAATGAATCCGGACCCTGGAATTCTGTCTGCTCACTTCTAATAAGAAGCAGGTGACCGTTCTCAACAAAGTAGTATTCTGTTCCGTATATCCCCATTCCATCACGATGGAAACTTTTGATCGTCTCATTGTCCTGATCAAATTCTGGTGAAACAAGGCTGCTCTCCTCGTATTCCATCGAGCGGAAGAACGTCCCGGTATCAGGATCGAACAGCCAGAAATACCAGTAAGTATTCGGGCCTGCAGTCGGGAATTGCATCAGACGGAAATCGGTATATCCGTCGAAGTTCATATCCTCCCCGATAAGGTAACCCTTAAGCTCACTGTTTTCATAGTAGGTCGATTCCAGTCCATCGAATACGACCATGCTGTCCCCTCCAAGGGGAGCTACCGTCAGGGTGTGAGCCAGTCGGAAGCCCGGAGCCGCGTCTGGAGGACCAACCCAGTAGAGGGATATCTCGAATAGCTCGGGATCACTGTGGACCGAAAGCGTGCACTGCGTCAACCCCGGACTGGCAGTCCGCGTAATCTCATGTTCAGTCAGCTGTTCATCAGCTGTATCCGTACCAGAGGCTTCGCCACAGCTACAATGAAATGCCATGATCAATAGAAGTGCGGAAACCATACTTGAAGATGTCATGCCTGACCCCTCTGCTTTAACCTGCTGCGAATCTCTGATCATTTAATTTCATGCAATGTAAACCAGCAGGGTATCCGGGGCAAGTCCCCTCTGTTCATGGATCAATTATGTATTCACCTGAACAAAGCATGGAAACCATGACACTGTTTCAATGTGTGTGTAGTATTGAAATGCAAAGTAACACGGGGAGGTGAGGGAATCGATGATAAGTAATCCTGTTATTGATGCCATGATGAATAGGAGATCGATCAGGAAATACCGTGAGGAGCAGCCTTCGGATGAAGTAATCGAAACCATTGTCCGTGCGGGCCAGCAGGCTCCGTTCGCCATGCAGATGGGCAGTGTTCTCCTGTCCAGGGAGATTGAGCATAATGTATTCAGAGCTCCACTTCTTTTCACCATATGTGTCGATGTGTACAGAATGGAAAAGATCATGGAGAGGCGGGGCTGGAAGAGAAAGGCTTCTGACATTTATACACTTTTGTTCGGGATCCAGGATGCCGCCTATATGGCGGAGAACATGGTGATAGCCGCGGAAAGCCTGGGGCTTGGAAGCTGCTATATCGGAGCTGCTCCATTCATGGTAAAGAAGATCAGGGAACTGTACGAACTGCCTGACAGGATTTTCCCTCTTGTGATGTTAACAATGGGATACCCTGCGGAAGATCCCCCTGTAAGACCCAGGTATCCCATGGAATTTCACCTGTTTGAGAGCAAATACACTTGTTTCAGTGATGATGCCGTATCCGAAGCCGCTGAGGAAATGGATTCAGGGTACCTCAGACAGAACTACTACAGGGAAGCTAACTACATGATACCACTTCGGGAAGGTACTGAAGAAAAATTCGATTTTGACAGTTACTCCTGGACAGAGCACATATCTCGGAAGCTGGGGCTGTGGGGCGGTGATCCGGAAGAACTCTTGAAAAATCTGGAACTCTGCGGGTTCGAGATCTACTCCGGCATTATCGATACTGAGGATTGACGGTACACGGGAGCATAAATATTGTGCTTGAAATTACAACTTAAAGTTAAAGGTATTAAAGATCGGATTTTACTCTATGCCCCAAGAGAAGGTACACTGTTCAATTGACTCCGCTAACACTAACCCGGCTGTAATAAATGGAGTTACAACTATAACCGCAGCTCTTTTACTTGCGATGCTGTCGGTTTTTCCCGGACTGTTCGACTCGACTCTTACATCCCGTCTTGCAGTCTATCCGATCTGTGCTCTGCTTGTCCTGTTCGCAGGCAGAAAACACATTCCCGTCTGGGCAGTGACAGGAGCAGTCCTCCTTTCTTTTCTGCCTCTGATGGGAATACTTACAGCTCCCATCCCCATCCAGGGAATACTCCCGGCCGTGAAGTGGATCTCCTTCGGCCTGATGATTGCCGGAGCGGCCGGTATCGCACGAGCTATTGGTTCTCGATCGATCTGGATTTCACTGATGACAGCATCGGTAATAACCGCGATCATCGAGATATTAGTCCCTGGTGATATTATCTGGGGAAATGCTAACAGGCCGGGTGCCCTTCTGGCTGTAGGATTCATTATAACAGTAACAGGCGGGGGAACGAGAAAAGCCTGGATAAGGATTCCCGCAGCGATCCTTACAGGCACTGCGCTCGTTATGACTGATTTTGCCCTTTCATGGATAGCGGTCATTCTGGCTCTGCTCTGGTTCGCCTTGAACCTGCGGAAGAAGCTTCATCCCGGAATTTTCATAGGGATTATTCTAGCTGGGCAGATCTTTGTAACGGCAGTTCCTGATATTACTCGAAGTGTAGCTCCCTCTCTCGAAATCAGATGCCGCACCTGGCAGGCGGGAACCGGCCAGTTAATGCGGAATCTGCCGATGGGAACCGGTACCGGTCAGTCACGACTTACACTTATCCAGGATGCCGGTACCAGGGTGCAGATTCTTGCGGGAGATCCTGAGAAAAGGATAGACCACCTTCACTCAGAAATACTTACACCCGTGGTGGAATGGGGAATTGGGGGCTTTCTTCTTGTCTGTCTTGCGGGATGGCTGATCGTTCGAAAAAAACACTTCACTGGTATCGAGGGTGCTCTTCTATTCTGCATATTACCTTTCATGGCAGCTGATCTTCCGCTGGCAACTCCTCTTGGAGCTCTGCCGCTGGCCCTTTGTATCGGTGTTATCCTTGGCAGACCATCTCTAGACAGAACGATCCATATTCCATTACCTGTAATGCTTGTTCTGCTGGCTGCCGCTTTCTTCTGGAGTATGATAATTATCAGGGGCTACAGCCTCCTCGAGCGCGGGAGAGTGCTGGGTTTGTCCGGCAGCGGATCAGCCGCTAACGCTGCGGTGACACTGGAGAAGGCATCTTCATGGATACCGTTCGAAGAGAGAACCTGGCTTTTCCTGACCCAGGCGTATTTTAATGATGGAATGGTACTCGCTGCCGGGAATACTGCCGGGAAGTTCAACAGCATCTATCCTGCGTACTGGAAGGGATGGATGCTTCAGGCTCTGGCCGAGACGGCATCCGGCAGAAACGAAGATGCGGCAGATTCATACATGAATGCCCTCAGGGTTGCTCCAATAACCCTTCCCGAACGAAGTATTCTTGCATTGAATACGGCAGCATTTCCTCCCGATGATGTTCAGGATCTGGTCATGATAGGAGAAGCCGTCTGCGAGTTTGTATACACGCCGACACAGGAAACAGCGGAAATGGCTGTTACCCGAGCCGGGAGGCTTGTCACTATTGCGGAGGCACTGCCCCAATCCGAAAGAGCTCTTGCCGAGAGCATGCTTATTATAGCCTGGAAAATTCTTTTTAGCGTATGCGATAGCGGAGGAGGTAATGCTTCTGAGATCGAGGCTATGAAGCTCCATATACAGGATCTGGCTTTGATAATCGATTCGGACAGATTGAACAGATGCCTTCAATAATTAATAGTTTAGTGATCAAGCCGAATAGAGTCTTAAACGAGTATTGACATTCAATGTAAATGTAGTAAATATTTGTATTAATAGGAATCGTACTAACGAAAGGAGAAGATATGCGTTTTATGTTTATTCTTATCTGTATAGTGGGTGTTGCTTTTGCATCCAATACAGATATAAGCCCGAATCCGGGTACACCGGGGGCTGGCGAGGCTGATCTTACACAGCTTGATTATTTTGATATCGAAGCTCTGGGCGCTTCCGTCTACAGTGTCGGCGTAGGTTTCGACGGCACGAATTTCTGGGTCACTGACGGCGCTGAAGTCGGCGGCGTAGGTAACAATATGATCCATATTGTA
The DNA here is from genome assembly GCA_030609965.1 of Candidatus Fermentibacterota bacterium. GTDB lineage: Bacteria > Fermentibacterota > Fermentibacteria > Fermentibacterales > JCC-6 > Aegiribacteria. Next base: position 107,867 of record JAUWSQ010000001.1, on the reverse strand, counting down.
ACCGGTGGTTCCCCTCATACACTGGTTACAAGTGTCGAACAGTTCGGTACCTCCAGCTGGGGTCTGCGTGACATGTGCTGGGACGGCACCCACATGTACGGCAGCGAAAGCAGTGTCGTGCAGTACTACGATGCATCCTATACGTATGCCGGTTACTACACTCATAGCGCTGTCAGCCCTAACAGAGCACAGGCCTGGGATGGTACCTATTTCTACACAGGCAGTTTCGCCGTGGATATCTACCAGGTAACCTGGGACGGCATCTCCGCCAGCGCGGCATCCTCCACAATATGGTCCACCGCAGTCCTCAACGGCGGCCTATATGGATTAGCATGGGATAGCGGCAACAACTGCATGTGGGCTTCAACAGCATCTTCTGATGGCATGCTCTATCAGATAGATGATACAGGCGCTCTCATCGCATCCTACGATCTCAGCCCTGAATCCCCTACGTCCGGTGGATGCACTATGGCTGACTATACAGTCGATGCCGATCAGCTCTGGGTTCTCGCACAGGGTACACCTGACGGCGTTTACTGCTGGGAAGTTACTGTTGCTCTCGAAAGAGACACCTGGGGTTCCATCAAGACCGTATTCTAGGTCTCAGGCACAACTTGAACTGACAGGGAAGGGGCTTACGCCCCTTCCCTCTTTTAAGCCGCTGTTACGCTGATAGCAGCAGAATTGTATATTCCTACCCTGTGCATTGAAGTATATATGCTTCATCAATGAAGAAACATCATTGAGTTTTATTGTATTATGAATCAACAGGGAGGCTTCTCTTGAAAATATTTCTGACCTCAATCATGGCTGCGGTCGCAGCACTTGTATTTCTTATTTCAGGATGTATCGGTTCTTCCGCCGCCAGTGGTGATACCTGGCTCATAATTACCGGAACCGATACAGTAACGGTTTCTGATATCGGAGACGCATGGAACGGTCTGAATCAGGATCAACGGGAATACTTCACGAGAAATACTGACCCGGTCGGGGAGTACATCGCTACCTATAAAAGAAAGCTTATCCTTCAACTGGAACTTGAATCCGGAGGTTATCTGTCAGATCCTGCTGTCATATCACGGGGGGATTCCTGGCTCAGATTAGTGACTGTCGATGCAGCCCTTGATTATTTCAAATCGACAGCTGAGGCAGCAGTTACCGCATCCGATCTTCAGTTTTACAGAGATCACATCGGAAAAACCGTATGGTATACACTCAATCCGGATACAGATTCCTCAGCCACCCGAGGACCGGACCATCTGCCTGAACTCAGTTTTGAACTTGCTCTTTGTCTTGATACATTATCTATAGGTCAGACAGGCAGCAGCGAATCGGGTATCACCGCAAGGCTGGATTCGGTCGTTGTAACAGATTCTGCTCTTGTTGCCGGGGCGCTGGCAGACTCCGCAGCCTGTAATCAAATGGCAACAGGCCGTATCGCTCAGGGCAGAAATACTCGATGGCTGAATGGAGTCAGGAATTCCATGGAGAAGGAATACTCGATATCAGTAGATTCTGCCGCCGTAAACAGGCTTGTCGAGTTCTATTCTGGAAATGGTGAACTCATCGATGAAATCGTTATCGAGTCTGATCTGGGCAACTGGAGTGCGGCCATGCTGAGGGATGAAATAGACTTTCTGCAATCAAGGATGCATGTGCAGCCAACTTCATTGACATGGCAACTCTATTTTATTGAGAACCTTTCCTTCGGCATGTTTCTTGAAGATACGCTGCAGATGGCAGCACCGCTGCTCCTGGATACACTTCGAACCGGAGCTGACTCCTATATGTTCGATCTGGCATCTGAGAATTTATACCGCATTGAGATATCCTCCCGGATTACCGTTTCCGAATCTGATATCGAGGAACAGTACAGCACTCTTGAAGAACCATTCATGATAGAGGAATTGCGTTCGCTGCAGGCTGTCATGATACCTGAAGATGCTATTGATGGTTACAGGACTGCTTCGATCAGCGGAAGTATTGATGATTATGTATCAACCCTCGACGGAATTGCGTATCTTGCAGCAGATTCAGCCCGCCCGCAGATTACAAGGTTCCTGAGCATAAGCGAAATACCCGGGGGTTTCGGCAATGAGATATTCCGTATAGACCGGTCTGACACAACAAGCTGGACAGGACCGTTTGTACTGTATGAAAGCGCGGGATATGTCCTGTTCAGATTGATCGATGTTTCCCCGGAAAGAGAAGCCCTTCTGGAAGAATCAAGAACTGCTATCGAGGTGATGATACGCAACAGGCTTGAGGAAGAGGCAACCATCGTCTGGATGCAGCAGCTGGAACTGAAGTACGAGCCTCTGGTGAACGAAGAAGCTATTGATAATCTTCCTGTCGATCCTGGTCTCTGGGCATCTCTCTAGCGGGCTGAGATACCGGGAGGACTCTGTTGTTTGAGTGAGCGAAAGGGGGAATTCATATGGGTTATTTTGAATGGGTCCTTGTGATGTTCGTCTGTGGTATGGCGAATTTCTTCATAGCGTTATCAGCATTGAAAAAATTTCTAGCTATTAACTCAGGTATCGACAGTCTTTCGAATCTTGAGAATCTGAAGGAAATGGTTCGAAAGCAAATGTACCAGGCTCTCCTGGCGATAGTCTTCTTCGGAGGTATGGGTGTTCTGGGTTGTATCGGAATCATCACCGGGAGGCTCAATTCTACGCAGTTTGTGCTCTTTCTATTATTGAACGGAATTGTATGGGCTGCGGGGAAATCGTGCAAGTCAATCGAACAGAGGGCACAGAACCTCCCCGTTTCAGACCCGAACCTTTCAGATGAGTACAAATCGGTCTGTAGAACCTGGATTAGAAAGCCTTTTCCCGATTTCTGATTCGTCGAAAATTCTATCACGTTTCCAGCCTTGACAATGGTTGCTGAAATAATGAAGTTCAAATATTCGAATTCCCATATATGCATTTCAAACTGTGTTGTTTTCACTGAATCAGGAAAAGGAGGAACTATGCAAGGTGATGTGATTCTGGATTGCAAGGGGTTATCGTGCCCAATGCCTATTCTGAAGCTGGCGATGGCGTTCAAGAAGCTTGAGGTCGGAAAGGTTCTGGAGATGTACGGTACCGATCCCGGGTCAAAGGATGATGTCCCGGCCTGGTGCACCAAGACCGGTCATACTCTCCTTGAGATCGTTGAAGCTGAAGACGGGTTTACATTCTTCATCCGTTGCGAGAAATAAATTTGCGAGTCAGTGTATCCGTGCGGCAAGCCGGGGATTGGATTCCCCTGATGACTGCTTCATTTTGCTAAGGAGATAGCGATGAGTGAAACCGGTTCAAAGAAAAAAGGAAGCCTGCGTGAACTGTACGATGTATTCTTCTCGAAGACATGGCCTATGTGGGTGGGTGGAATCCTGCTCGGAGTGGGCAATATCTGCCTGTTCATTGTTCTGAAGCCCTGGGGTGCTTCCGGGGGAGTCAAGAACTGGGGAGATAACCTGTTCAACATGATGGGCGGGGATTTTGCCAATATGGGAGCCATTAATCTGTTCCCATATTCGGTTCTGTGTATTCTACTGATAATGGGCTCTTTTGCAGGAGCTCTATTCTCGAAGCAGTTCGCTCTCAGGTTTCCTCCCATAGGCGAACTCTTCAAGGGGCTGTTCGGAGGCCTTCTGATGGGACTTGGAGCAGTACTTGGTGTTTCCTGTACAATAGGTGGATTTTTCAGCGGCTGGCCCGCACTTTCGCTGGGTGCAGTCGTTTTCACAGGAGGACTCGTAGTCGGCACATGGCTTGCTGTTAAATACCTGCTTTTCGAAGTGAATAAATTCCCGAAACTAAGCAGCGGGAAAACCTATTCAATACTTACCGCCGGTAAGGGCAAGGGAACCTGGCAGCCGATCCTCGGATTTGTAGTAGTAATAGTAGGTTTGATCGTAGCCTTCAGGTACACAGGCACAAGCAGCGTACTCGCATGGTTCGCACCAATTGGCCTTTACTTAGGCCTGGTCTGTCAGCGTTCACGCTTCTGTGTTGTCAGGGCACTCCGTGAGCCGTTCATGTCCGGTAGCTCTAAACCCGCACTCGCGGTTATGGCGGGGATTCTTGTCTCGATGTTCGGGTTTGTCATCCTCAAATTCATGGGTATCAGGGGTGAAATGATCTGGGTCTGGCCTCATTTCTGGGTACCTGCCATCGTCGGGGGAACGATCTTCGGGTTTGGAATGACCATCGCCGGAGGATGCACCGTCGGTTCTCTATGGCGTGCCGGAGAAGGACATATAAAACTCTGGGCTTCCATAGTAGGTATGATGGTTGCAATGCCCTTTACGGCGAAGTTCATTAAACCCGCATTTTTTGATGCTCTGCCTGACAGCATGAAGCAGATGTTCTTCCTGCCGGAAAAAATCGGGTATGGACCGGCAGTTGGTGTATTCCTTGCGATTATGCTTCTCTGGTATCTCTTCGTGAAATGGAATGAGCGGACAGGCAAGTTCTCCGCGTATTAGAATAACAACCTGAATCAACCGGGTTGATCAGATGAAAAACTGACAGGGGCGGGAATATTCTCGCCCCTGTCTTTCGTTCGCGAATCCTGCATTCTTGACCCATGAAAAAACAATGAATATCAGTTACTTGTTGAATGGGAGGTGAAATGTCGAAATATGAGGGAAAATGTCCGACCCTGCGTGAAACCGATCTATACACCGGATGCCCTTTCAACTGCGTTTATTGTATAGCGAAGCGGAGACACGCGGAAGAAGTCAGACCGACAGGCCGGGAGCAGGAAATACTCACGAGCCCTTTATCCTCTGTTCCGCTTTACCTTTCCCCATGGACCGATCCATACCCGCCGTGCGAGGAAGAGCACTTCCGAACCGGTTCACTGGTAGGGCACCTTTCCGAAACGGGACAGCCGTTCTACGTAATTACAAGGAGCCTGCTTGTGAGAAGAGATATCGAGCTGATAAGGGATGGAAGCAGATCCTTCGTGGGTATTTCGCTTAACACACTGGACGATGACATTACAGGACTTCTTGAACCCGACGCTCCGGGAGCCGGGGAGAGGGCCGATATGATAGAGGAGCTGACCGGAATCGCCGGACTCAGAACCGTTGTAAGAATTGACCCGATAATACCCGGAATCACTGATGGGGAGAGGCTGGCTGCGCTTCTGCGGTGGGTGCTGAAGGTAAAGCCCTTCGCTATCGGGCTGGAAACTCTGAGAATGGACGCGGATATCGCTTCAAGGATGAGAAATACGCTTCCGGAGGCGATGTTCAATCGCATGATGGAACACTACTCCCTGCCCGGTGAGGTTCCGGTTCATCCTGCAATGGAATGGCGGCTCGAGCTTTTCCGGCGGGTTGCAGCGCTGTTCGAGAAGACGGATGTCAGGGCATGTTTCTGCCGTGCTACACTGTCCGAACAGATTACACCATGGGACTGCAGAGGAGGGTACTGATGGTGACCTCCCTCTACCTGATGCCTACAGGTGAGTGCAATTGCGCCTGCACCTATTGCTACTGCCCTGAGCAAGGAAAGGCTGGTGACCCCGGTCTGTTCAATAGAATAGCGGTATCTTTCACGGATCATATCCGCAGTTCCAATCCGCAGGCCAGGCCTCAGATAAGGTTCACCGGCGGGGAACCCTGGTTGGAGAAGGAGCTATTGCCCGAAGTGGCCGAACTCTTTCTGCGGAGGGTTCCCGATGGACTGGTGGTGGTGAACACGAATGCTGTTTTCCTTCCCGAAGATCGTCTCAGTGGTTTCAGAGGGGACTCCCGCTTGATCCATGTTGTCTCACTTGACGGCCCGGAGTACCTTCATGATTCAAGGCGGAAGACCGCTGATGGCCGGGGAACCTTCCATAAGGTTGTCAAAGGTGTAAAAATGCTTATGGATCTGGATCTGCCTGTTTATCTGAATGCGGTACTGGATACTGAGAGCTCCGGATATCTTCCCGAGTTTATGCGTTTTATCTCCTCCGAGCTTGGTCTTACAGAGCTGTCGGTCTCCCTCCTTCATCTGGATACAGATCCTCTGTCTCCCGCTGTGCGCTACAGCCTTCTGAAGAACGCTTACGCGGAAGCATCTTCCCGATCAATACGGCTCGGAGGTCATCACAGACTTCTCCTGGGATCCTGGATCCCTGAATTGAGGTGTAATGCAGGCATCGCAACGGCGCTGATCGATCCGGGGGGAATGGTTCATGCCTGCCAGAGATTCGTTGGACGCGCGAAACCAGATTGCATGTGGACTGAAGATTTCGACTGGAACGGTTTTAACTCCCTGCAGCAATGCGGATCAGTTTGCGGCGGCGTCGATGACCACTATGTCGGTAAGAAGCTCTACGAGCTGTACAGTATGGAATACCCCGAGTACCTTCATCTCCATCATCTTGACAGGATGCTGTTCGGGGTTCTGTCGTGAGGCTCTGGAGGTCATCTGATGATCTTCGGCACAGAAACGTCCTGATAATGGGGCTTGGCACAAAGGACGGCGGAGTTGGCTCTGCTCTTTTTGCCCATGCGCGTGGTGCCAGAGTTACCGTAACAGATCTTCTGGATGAATCCGTTCTTGGTGATGCTATTGCTGAACTGGCAGGTATGAATATCAGGTTCATACTTGGAGAACACAGGGTCGAAGATTTCATTTCAGCTGACCTGGTGATAAGGAATCCCGGTATTAAGCGCAGCAACGAATTCCTGACCGCAGCTTCGGATGCAGGTGCAGCTGTCGAGAGCCCGATAGGAATATTCTGCGAGATTGCAGCCAGCCCCTGGACCGGAATTACGGGGACAAAGGGAAAAAGCTTCACAACGCACCTTGTCAGCCATATACTCAGTTCTGCGGGAGTGAAGACGGTAGCGGCAGGGAACAACTGTGTCTCACCGCTGCGATTCGTTGATGATGACTCGATCTACCCGGTTCTCGAGCTTTCCTCCTGGCAGCTTTCGGAGATGAATCTGCACCGAAGATCACCACATATCGGCTGCTGGTTGAATTTCTTTGCCGATCATATGAACTGGTACAGCTCCATTGCAGACTACAGATTCGACAAGGAGTCCATCGCACGGCACCAGAACCCGGATGATGTCATTATTCTGCCTGCTGACGATACGATTCTCCCGGTGATCTCCGGGGAGAAGTACTACTTCTCATCGACCCATGCTCCGCCTGGCACCGCAAAAGGTTCTTATCTGGAGGACGGCTGGTTGATGTGGAGAGACCCCGAACCGGTCAGACTCATCAGTATTGATACTCTTCCCGAGCACATGGCGGTACCCATCCATCTTGATCTCATCACCCCGGCGGTGTGCTGTGCCGTTGCAGCAGGTGCTGATCCATTTAGTATTGCAGGCGGGATAGCTACCTTTCCCGGCATCCCCCATAGATACCAGTTCGCAGGCAGATATGGAAGAATCCGCTTCATCAACGATTCCGCCGCCACTACACCCGATTCAGTGATCAGGGCTATCATGAACCCCAGCGGTGGGAAGCTTGTGCTTATCGCCGGAGGGGGCGGGCATAAGAACCTGGACTACGGTCCCCTTGCGTCGATTATCAGAGCGAGAGTTCACCGCGTTATCCTGTTCAGAGATGATCCTGCATCGATAAGACTGAGAAATGCCTTGAAAGGTATGAATGACGCTCGACTCAGAACGGCCGGGGACATGCATGAAGCCGTTAATATCGGAATCAGCTGTCTTGATCCTGACGAAGAGGGAGTTCTGCTTCTTTCTCCAGGATGCAGCGGTGCTCCATTATTCATCGATCTTTTCCAGAGAGGTGACCAGTTCATCTCCTGCATAAGAGCCTATGCGGGCTCAGAAGAACTCTGATGCCGCGCGCACTCGAAGCCCTTGCGGCCTTTATCCTTATCGTTATCACTCTGCCTCTCACCCTTGTCACCATATTTATCTCTTCGGTTTTCATCGGCTTTCCGCCTGTTTACATGTCAAAACGCATCGGGCGGTATGGAGTGGAGTACACACACCCGAAGATCAGATCCATGAAGGGCGGGAGGGAAACCGGTCGGGTGTTTTTCGAGGTTCACAGGATCAACTGCTGTGGAAGGGTTCTTCGCCGATTGCACCTGGATGAACTCCCCGAGCTCTTTCTTATACTTATCGGCAGGATGAGTTTTGTGGGCCCGAGACCGCTGCCTGCATCTCTTCTTAAGGGTCTGGATACATCACTGCGCGAGAGAGTCAGGCCGGGCTGGACAGGCCCCGCGCAGTTATTGCTCCTCCGGAAGGGCAGACTGGATAAGAGATTACAGATAAGGCTTGATTCCCACTATGTACGTCAGCGAAGTCCCTGCTACGATCTGAGAATCATGATAGCCACACTTTCGGGTGTGTGCAGGTTCAGTGGAGTTAATCTCGACCCCGGAGGATCAGCGGACCGGATATCCTTCGGAGCCGATCTGGACCGCGATTAACCGTCCTCACCTCACAAGCAGGAACCTCGTTCCTGAATGGATGCCATTGCCCTCATATCTAGCGAAATAGATACCGGTATTACCCTCCCATAAGAAGGTATGATCACCCTGAGGCAGCTCTCCATCAAGGATTACTGCCACCACCCTGCCGCTGATATCGAATACCTCCAATGATGCTGGGCCTCCGTCGTGTGAGAGTTGGAAGGTTACCGGGCCGCTCGCCGGGTTGGCTGCCATCGTGAGGACACCCGGGGCACCCGGCAGATCCCCCTCAGCTATACCGGTTTGATCAACACTGAAGTAGACGTTGACCGTGTCAGCACTCTCCGGTATGGAGGAAACCTCCACATATGTGTCCTCGAAGGAGTAATCCCTGCTGTCCGGAACTGTCCAGTAGTTGAAGGCATCCGCGTTCTGGGAGGACGGGCCGGGGAACGGATCCTCCTGGTCGCCGTAGCTCAGCTGCTGCTCGAGCTCCCAGAGGCCGTCTGCCTGCTCCAGAGCTACATGGTAGTGTCCGTAGGAAGTGTGGCCGGGATACCACTGATTGTCATTGCCCGAGATGTTATCGTCCACGTGCCAGATAAGGATGCCCCACCCCGGGAGGGCGGAGTCGTAGCCTATAGGCCTTCGGTTCTCGACAAGAAAGTACTCGTTGCCGCCGGAGCCGTTTGTCCATAACCGGTAGATGGTTCCGGACAGTTCCACAGATGGGACGTCGTAGTATCCTGCTGAAGTGATGTTCAGCGGGGCTTCTATTCCGAGAGCAATTCTGCTCCAGGCGCAGAAGTGTGCCGGACTCCAGCTGTTCCCGTTGTAGAGGCCGAAGGACATAATACCCCAGTCTCCTATACCGTTGGAGTCATAATCGTAGTCATAGAGGTCAGGAAGTCCCATGACGTGTCCGAACTCGTGGCAGAAAACTGCGGCTGATTTATCGCCGGGATTATCGTCGTATTCGTTCTGGACGCTGAAAGAGAAAACCTTCACTCCGTCGAAGGTAATACCGCCTCCGGGTAGAGACCAGGCGTGAGGCCAGATGGTCTGGGGTGTTCCGTCGAACTGTCCGGCGAACATTACGTTCACACCATCTACGTAGCCATCGGAATCATTGTCGTACTGTGAAAAATCTATAAATGGGTCAACAAGCTCGCAGACGTCTTCCACCATGCCCTGGGAGTTAGCCGGGTAATTCCCCCACCCGTAGTTATCATCCACATAGTATGCGTAAGTCTCCGGTGCCCTCTGCCAGCCGGTACTGGAGGGGTAATCAAGCGTTACAATGTCAATCTGACCGAAGGAGACTTCACTGTAGTAATTCTTAAGGGAGAAGGTATCCGCGGCGAAACCCATGGAGTCGAAGTAGATCGGAGATGTCAGGGCCACATTATCCGAGAAGTCCACAAGCAGAATGAGGACGTTCATCCCATCATCTGTCCCGCTCAGAGCGCCATCCGGGCCGAAGGGAGGGTTGCCCGGGCCATAAATCGGATTTGCCGCGTCCACACCCCTGGCGCGGGCGTCGGCGTAGGATTCGAGGTAGGGTTGCAGGTTTGTCTCACCACGCTCCACCTCCTCTGAAAGCCAGGGCGGTGGCGGGGCTGCCTGCAGGCTGGCCGCCATGAGCAGCAGGGAGAATAGTATCAGAGTTTTCATTAGCACTGCCTTCCGTGAATATCCCGCAGGAACTGATCCATGTCATGTTTCGACTTACTGGAAAGTGAATTCAGCAAATATTACAACACTGCTATAACACCTCTTCATCATACATTGTTCCGCTGCGGTTAATCTGCTGATTATCTGCATCAATACCTCATATGACATGCCAGTGTCAAAGAGTTGAGTGACTGATGCAGAGTAGAATTGACGGATACACGACTTCTTGGGTATTTTCAAGTTATTCGCTACACTGTCAATGCTGCATATACTTTTACTGTTCTGAACGAACGGAGACTGAAGATGCTGCTGGTCCATTATTTCATGCCTAAACTTGCTCATAGCTCATATCTGCTGGCGGGAAACAGAACCTGCGCTGTAATAGATCCTTCAAGGGATATTGATGGTTACATCAGCGCAGCTGCAGATCTCAATTTGAAAATAACTCATGTTCTCCTGACCCATCTGCACGCTGATTTTGTTTCTGGCCACATGGACCTGACTGCTATGACAGGAGCTTCAATTGTTGTACCTGCATCGGCAAACTGCACATTCGAACACACACCTGTGTCGGAGGGAGACACCTTCCTTCTCGATGATATGAAAATCGATGTAATAGAGACCCCGGGACATACACCGGAACACGTGAGCTATATAGTATCGGATACCGGCAGGGGCACTGACCCCGCAGGTGTATTCTGCGGAGATACGCTGTTCGTTGGGGATGTGGGTCGGCCGGACCTGTTCCCGGACATGGCCCGGAAGCTTGCATCACGGTTATACGACAGCCTGAGAAAACTCATGCAACTGCCGGATTTCTGCGAAGTATATCCTGCACACGGCGCGGGATCCCTGTGCGGAAGGGCAATGGGCTCCAAGTGGCGCAGTACCATAGGATACGAACGCAGGTACAATGCCGCCCTGCAGATAGAAGAAAGGGACAGTTTTATTCGATCCCTTACCACCAACATGCCTCCTGTACCCGATCATTTCTCCAGGTGCAGTGCTGTTAACAGGGCTGGACCTGCAACGGTCACTTCTCTTGTAAATCCTGAACCCATGAAACCGGAGGAATTCAGGAAAGCTGCACTGGATCGGAATTCAATTGTATTGGACGTTCGAAGGTACGATGCCTTCGGAGGTCAGCATATACCGGGCGCAGTGAGCATTGACTTCGAGGGTAATATCCCGGTTTTTGCCGGTTGGGTACTTCCCCCTGATGTGGATATCTACCTCGTCGCTACGAGTCTCCCTGAGGTTCTGGAGACGACCATATGGCTGAGAAGGGTAGGACTCGACAGGGTGAAGGGATACCTGGATGGAGGTATGTTCGCATGGTCTCTGGAAGGTCTTCCTGCAGCTCATCTACCTCAGATGTCGGTTCTGGAGGCCGATCTTGAGATCGGATCCTGCAGAGAGAGCCTGATACTCGATGTGCGATCCTCCGATGAGTATGACAATTCACACATCGATGGCGCGGTGAACATCCCTGCACCAGACCTGAGGACCCGCTTTTGTGAACTGGACCAGGATTCGGAGATCCTTCTGGTATGCAGTACCGGATACAGATCAACTCTGGCAGGGAGTATTCTCCTGTTGAACCAGTTCAAGAAGCTCCACAACGTTGCAGGAGGGATGAAGGGTTTCAACTCTGCAGCTCTGGCACCTGCATGCTTGATGTGTTCCATACCTCATGGTCCGAGGCTGCCTGCAGGCAGGGCACACAACCTGAGCACCGCGAAGAGCTGAGTGGAGAAACCGTGATGGATTGGCTTGTAGCGGAAAGATGGTCTCCATACCTGGTAGGGGCGGGGATTGGAGTTCTCAGCTGGGTAACTTTTCTGCTGTCAGATAAAGCTATCGGATGTTCCACCGCGTTTGCCAGAACAAGTGGTATGATCGAGAAGCTGTTCAGGGGTAACAAAGTGAATGCGAAACCCTACTACAGGGAATTCGTTCCGGAAATTGACTGGGAATGGATGCTTGTCCTGGGAGTGTTCGCGGGTGCGTTCACCTCAAGTGTCCTCTCCGGCTCATTCAGAATAAGCATTGAACATTCGATCTGGACAGCATACTTTGGAGATACGCCGATCCTGAGGCTTCTGGTCGCGCTTGCAGGAGGTATCGTTATGGGTTTCGGTTCCAGATGGGCTGGTGGATGCACGAGCGGCCACGGAATAAGCGGAACACTTCAATGGACCCTCAGCAGCTGGATAGCAGCTGTATGCTTTTTCACAGGCGGCATTATCACTGCGCTTTTTATATTCGAAGTACTGGCAGGAGGTGCGTCATGAATCTTGATGTGCTTCATGCGAAAAGGGGTCTGCAGTTCACTATCGCTCTGCTCTGCGGAGTAGTGTTCGGGTTTCTGCTTCAGAAGGGAGGAGTCACCGATTACGATGTCATAATCGGTCAGCTTCTTCTCAAGGATTTCACGGTTGTCAAGGTTATGCTCTCAGCTGTTATTACAGGCTCGCTGGGGATTTATGCACTTAAAAGCGCCGGTCTTGTCAAACTTCATCCCAAACCCGGATCACTCGGATCGTCAGCAGTTGGCGGTCTCATCTTTGGCTTCGGTTTCGCGACCCTCGGCTATTGCCCTGGAACGGTATCGGGAGCTGTTGGAACAGGTGCCCTGGATGCGTTGCTGGGAGGTGTTGCAGGTATTCTGATCGGATCGGGTCTGTACGCTGCGTTCTACCCCAGGCTCAGAAGTGGTATCCTTGCAAAGGGTGATTTCGGGACGAAGACCATTCCGGAAATTCTGAATGTTAATCCATGGCTGGTAGTGATACCCGGCTGCCTTATCATCGCGGCCGTACTCCTCCTTCTGGAAAACGCTGGGTTATGAACTAGATAGGGACGTACCACATTTATTCAACTTATGAACTATAATAGTGTAGAACGTAACTCATAAGTTGAAGAAATGTGGTACGTCCCTGGCATGCTAAGTTGAAGAAATGTGGTACGTCCCTGGCATGCTAAGTTGAAGAAATGTGGTACGTCCCTGGCATAAGGAGATGATTGATAATGTTATTGATGATACTGATTCTTACTGCAAGCGCGCCGGATACACTATGGGCCAATGTTACAAGTGGTGGTGTTTATTCAACGGTTGATATCGGTGATATCAACGGGGACGGTGTTCCGGATGTGGCCAGCGGTTTGAACTATTTTGATGATGAGCCTACGCTGTGGTGCCTTTGCGGTGCTTCGGGGACTACCCTCTGGACCAGTGATCAGTTCAACGGAATCTACCAGGACGAGGGTCTTGCAGGAGTGCAGGATATGAATGGGGATGGTTACGGAGATATTCTGATGGCCACACCTGGCGGCTACGCTCCTCCGGGAAGATGCCTTATACTGATTTCGGGGATAGATGGATCCCTGATATGGCTGTGGAGCGCGTACGATAACATTCCCACGGGAGCCGGCTGGGGTTACAGCTGCTGTTTCATGGAGGATCAGACCGGCGACAACCTTCCAGAGTTCATCGGGGGGTTCGGTTCTACCGGGAGTGCTAACACGTCCGCTGCAGCTTGCCTGAACGGAGCTTCCGGTGATACCCTCTGGACCAGAACCACAGCGGATGCCGTTGAGGATGTACTTGCTGTACCTGATGTAACGGGCGATGGTGTACAGGAGATTTACCTTGGAATAGGAGGAAGTTCCCACACCGATTATACACTTGAACTGGTTGACGGCTCAGACGGATCCCTTATCTGGAGCAGGAATGGCGGCGGAGACGTAATGTGCGTTTCGGCTGTTGATCGCGAGGATACCGTCCCCTGGCTTGTCAGCAGTTCCTTCAGCGGAGAAGTCCAGTGTTACAGCCTTGGCGGTGATTCACTATGGGCAAGGAATTTAGGCGGAATGCTTCTTGATGTAGAAGCGGGACCTGACTTAAATGGAGATGGAATAGCCGAAATCGCTGTGGCCGGGGACAATGCAGGTACCATTTGTCTTGATGGAGCCACCGGAGCAACTCTATGGAGCTATGCCACAGGTTCAAATACATGGAGTGTAGCCTGGGCTGATTCAGTTTATACTGGCGGTTCATGGGTTCCGTGCATTGTTGGCGGCAGCGTTAATGGGAAAAAGATTACTCTTGTTGATGCATTCAGCGGGGATCTTATCTGGGAGCAGCTGTTCACCGAGAGGGTGTACAATGTCAGCACAATAAACATGGAAACGGTTTCTCCTTCATCCATCGTCCTTGCGGGCCTTCAGGATCAGCAGAGCCAGCCCTACCATGCCTGGGCTTTTCTATCCTCCGAGGAGACGTCCTGCGGAGAAAATCCTCCGGATGTCTTCATGGGGAGTATAGTCTTGCAGAATCCTTTGAAAGGTGTAATGGTTCTTACCCCTCCGCAGGGAGAGTGGAATTGCGGGATCTACGATCTTTCCGGTCGCCTGGTATGGTCGGGCATACTCAGCGATGAGGAAACCGTTGATGTGTCAGCATGGAGTTCAGGAGTATTCTTTGTAACGCTGTCCAACGGTTCCGTTGAACTGAAGAAAACGGTAACGGTCCTTAACTGAATGTAGAAATCGAGGTTATCCTTGCCGGATACGGTTGTTCTTGTCGAAGACCTGAGGAAAAGCTACGGCGATGTGCGTGCTGTTGATGGCATCTCACTTTGCGTATCGAGGGGGGAGATCTTCGGTATCGTAGGACCCAATGGTGCCGGCAAGACCACAACCATGGACTGCATCGTAAGTATGCGCAGGCAAGATTCAGGATTCGTCAGCGTACTGGGCCTTAACCCGCTCAGTCAGCGGAGGGCGCTCCTTAAAAAGGTAGGTATCCAGCAGCAGGAATCCGAGCTTCCCGACAGAATGAAGGTCAGGGAAGCCATGGAGTTGTTCTCATGCTTCTACGGAAATTCCACGGATTCTGCTGAGATTCTCTCAAGACTGGGGCTGTCGGACAAAACAGAATCGTTCTTTTCGACCCTGTCCGGTGGGCAGAAGAAGAGACTCTTCGTAGCGTTATCCCTGGTTGGTGATCCGGAAATTGTATTCTTCGATGAACTGACCAGCGGCCTTGATCCTCAGTCAAGACGTTCGATGTGGGATCTTGTCAGGGGATTGAGGGATGACGGTAAAACCGTTTTTCTATCCACACATTACATGGATGAGGCTGAGAAGCTCTGTGACCGTGTCGCCATAATCGACAATGGAAAGATCGTCGCTATGGACACTCCCGAATCGCTGATCAGATCCCACGCCTTCGCCCTCAGTGTGGTCATGGGTATTCCCGAAAGCTTCAGCGGGAGCGAGATGAAATCAATAAACGGAGTAGTTGAGGTTTTCAGGGAGGATGGGAAGACCATTGCCCGCGTGCTGGACAGCTCGGCAGTAGTTGGAATAGTGAAGCTGCTCGTAGACAGGGAGATTGAACTCGGGGATTTTCATACTGAGAAGTCCACTCTGGAGGATGTTTTTTTGAAACTGACCGGTAAAGAGATAAGGAACTGATATGCTGGAGCGGTATTTAAAACTGACCCGGGCTGAGTTTATCCTCTACCTGCGGGAACCCTCCGGCTTCTTCTTTACATTGATTTTTCCTTTGCTGATCATGATGCTCTTCGGAAGTATATGGGGCAATGAGCCTTTTCCAGAGGAGAACTTCGGATACATAGATTTCGCTGTTCCCGCTTTCATAGGGATGGTGATCTTGACCTGTGGTATTATGGGACTTACAACGAGCATTGCAGCCTACCGGGAGAAGGGAATTCTCAGAAGGTTCAAAGCATCCCCGATTTCTCCACTGCTGGTTCTGATGGCGGAGTTATCGTCACTTTTCATAATTGCGGTTATGGGAATGATCCTTCTTCTTGCGGCCGGAGTGATTGTTTTCGGAATGCGTTTCTACGGCAGTATTCCCGAAGTGATTGTAGCGTTCGTTCTGTCCACACTCAGTATATCAGCACTGGGTTTCATTCCTGCCAGCTTGGCACCCTCCGCCCGAAGCGGTATGATGATCTCCAACGTCATGTATTTTCCAATGCTGTTCCTTTCCGGAGCTACGCTTCCAAGGCAAATGCTCCCTTCTTTCCTTAAGACCTTTTCGCAGATTCTTCCCCTGACTCATGTAATTGAATTACTGCAGGGACTCTGGCTCGGCGGACACCTGTGGGAGTACCCTGTTCAGATAATCGTTCTGTGCGGAGTTACGATAGCGGGGTTCGCCATTGCCGCGAAATACTTCAGGTGGGAGTAGAAGAGAGCCCGTCTGTTGAATCCGGGTTAGAGATCAAAATGTTGGAGATGCTTTTTCCGAAGCGATGATAGCGGCACCCAATGCGCCGGTTATCTGCGGATTGTGGGGTATTAGCATTTCAATTCCGGTTTCCTTCTGGAGGGCAAGAGCAACCCCGCGTATTTTTGCCACCCCACCGGTGAATACAACTTCCCTCCTGATTTTTGCCCTTCCCGCCATGGACATGGTGCGTCGGGCAACTGCCCGGAAGACCCCATTGAGTATGATCTGGGGCTTGCACCCCCCTTGCAGGAGGCCGATTATTTCGCTCTCAGCGAATACTGCGCACATAGAGGAGATATCTACGTGCCCACCATCGGGAGAAACGGATTCGTTCATACTTGCAACGGGAATACCAACTACGTTTCCCGTCATTTCGATGAACCGCCCTGTGCCGGCTGCGCACCTGTCGTTCATTACAAAATCTACAGGCCTGCCCGATCCATCCATTTCGATCAACTTTGAATCCTGACCTCCAATATCGATAACCGTGCATGCTGAGGGAAACAGATACGAGACCCCCCTTGCATGACATATTATCTCCGAACACGACCTCTCCGCTCCTTCAAAATAATTTCTTCCGTAACCCGTCGCTACGGTTGCTGCTACATCTTCCGGCCTTAACTCAGCTGTCTCAAGCGCCCTTTGGAATGCTCTTCGACCATTCTCAATCGGTGAAGTTCCGGAGCTCGTAACTATTGAACCAATAATCTGCGCACCATCGAAGAGCACTATTTCAATCGAACTTGCACCGATATCAACTCCACAGTAGATCATATCATCTCCAGAAGTGTTTGAATTCTTACTGAAAGCCTTTCCCTGTCCGATTCCGAGTAATCCGTCTCAACTTTCAGATAGGACATTCCAAGCTTTTCCCTGACATGCTTCTCTACCTGCCATGATTCTACGCTGTAAGTAAGGCAGGCATGCCAGACAAGATCCACAACCGCGTCAATCCTGAATTCATCCGCAAGCCTTTCAATCAGCTCAAGCCTGCCTGTATTTGGTGTCATGCATGAACATGGTATCCCGAAGTGCTTTCTGGCGATTGCTTCAAGCGGGTTGCCGGTACCCTCCTCAGTGAGAGTATCCAGCGGTTTCCATCCGGAGCAGGTTTCCTGAACAGCAACAATGCCCCCGCATTCTTCGATGATCTCGATAACCTTCAGTGTTCCATGAGACAAAGGGCATCCGGTGAGCAGAATGCGGGGAGCTGTTTCACTGCACACAGGTTCCGTCCTGACACAGACCCGGTTTGTGAATTCGGTCAGCATAGCATGGTGTTCCCCCAGCCCTGAAATCCTGTAGCGAAGGTTTGCCAGCTCAAGACCGGTTACTATGGAAGGTTTTCTTTTGCCAAGTTCAAGAGCGTTCCGAAGGAGCATCCGTTCTTGATTCATGGAGTGGATCGCATTTTCAAGATCCTCATCGGAAATCGAACAGCTGAACTGAATCTCCAGTGTATCCTTCAGCTTGCCAACCTCACTTTTCCAGTGTTCGAAGGCATCCACTTCGTTCACTTTCTGAGTAAGTTCCAGAATATGCTGGGGTTTTTTGTCGATAATCAGCTCGTACATCTTCTTCTTGCCATCGCAGGTAGTTTCCGCGACAATAAGATCGGAAACCACAAAGAAAGGGCACCTGTTGGTCAGTATGTATCCGAAGGAGGACTTGATCAAAGGACAGAGGTTAGAAGGAAGCACTGTTTCCGCTGCCGGAATTGTCCTTCTGCTTGCGCCGCAGAGACACACGGGCAGTGCTCCGGCAGCAAGAATGAGTTCCCGCGGAGTGAATTCGCAGTAGATCCCCACAACACCCTTCCCCTGCCGCTTCTTCTCCCTGACGAGGTCGACTTCGTTTGACATCGAATTCCTGAACCAGTCGAAAGGGTCCGAATCAGCTGGTACCATATTCTGACTTACCGATCTGGACGCAACAGGCACACTTGAACGTCTTCTTGATTCGAGCAGCTCCATGAATGACTGCATCCTGTTAACCACCTGCTCGTTATGCCTGCCGGGAGAGAAGGGAACGTCGAATGAGAGTACCGGTATCCCCAGCTCTTTTTCAACCGCCGTCTTAATGGACCGTTCTTCCCACGGGCAGTGGCTGGCACCTGAGATACCGGAAATGATGACTCCCTCGGCGCCGTTTTCCCTGGCGCCCTGTACTACCCTCTGGGCCCTGAATCTCTGGGATCCTGTCATGCAGTCATCCAGGCAGTTCTCCGCAATCGCAGAAATCGGATCCGCATCTGTTGAAATAGGGTAGAACGCATGGGAAATGAGGTATTCAGTACCGGCTATGCAGCCTCCAAGATCCTCCAGCAGTTTAATCAGGGATGCATCAGTTGGCGGCGTCACCCAGAATACTCGCAGGGGTTTTTCATTGATCAGGGGTGAAGTTCCCTCTTCCAGTCTCGTACGGACAAGGGAAAGTAATCCATCGAGAACATTAATTGACTCCTCAGGTTCGGAGCATGTGTGTATTGCAATGAACTCCGCGAGAAACATTTCGAGTCCCGGAAGGGGCGGCCTTACGGCACTGTATGTCAGTTCCCTCAGCTCCCTGACCTGTCCTCGTATTATGTTGAACACAGCAACACTCCGTTTAAGCCTCTCCGGGTCAGCCTTCTTTCCGGTCAGTTCTTCCATTCTTTTTACAACGGTCTGCAGCTGCCCTTCAAGAAAACGACGGGTACTTACTCGATAGGTTGATTTTCCAAAAGTTGTTTTTTCTTCTTCGGCTGCGGAATTGACCGAACCGCCGAATCTTGCAGGCATCTCCCACCAGTGAACAGGATATCCGAGCCCTTCGATAAGCTGCATTATCGCTGAGAAATCATCGCAGCAAGCTCCTACTCCTGCTATACAGAGGTCAGGCTCCGGGAAGTAATCAAGTGTTACCATTGCTCCAAGTGCCGCCCTGACAAAACAGAGCTCTTCACCCGCCCCGAGCCGTGCTGCTACGTCCAGAAGGTGAGTTTCCTCGGAGAAGCATGGAGCCCACCAGAGCTCATCAGCATAGAAAGTAAGTGTTTGGGGAAACGAATACGTTAATACAGGGACCTGGCCCAGATCCTTCATTGCCGCTACTATCTTCCATCCGTTTTCCTTCGCCAGGAACAGCCTGTCCTTTTCACTGAAAAGGAAAGCCCATAATCTCAGGGCTTCAAGTGAATTGTCGAAGGAAAGACGCCTAAGAAGAACATCGCCCCTGCAGGAATACTCGTACTGACTGAAAAGATATTTGACACCACCGGGTATGATATTCCTCAGGGATCTGCATTTATCGCTGAACTCCTCCGGGATGTCTGGCATTCTGGAGTCCCAGTCCATTACCGATATTTTAGAAGGTGTAATACATTTCATAATGCTAACGTCTCCAGAAAGGCATCGACTCTGTTCCTCTGGCGCTCCGCTTCTCCCTCACCATAGGAGGTGTCCAGAACCAGAACAGGAACATTCATGCTGCTGCGGAACCGCTCCCTTTCGGTAAACCAGAGATCACAGAACTTCAGGGTTTTCAGAATGAGACCGTCGCAGGATGTATCTGAAATAGAATCATTGATGTATTGAAACATCTCAGCGTTGGGTCGAGATCTGGCACACCTGATGTCTCTGAACGCCCTGCCGGCAAGTTCTTCGATAGTACCTGTAACTGGAGTCTCGTTCAAACCTCCGAAGGGGGCCAGCTGAAGCCCTGCGCAGTGCAGGGGAATAACGCCTGCATTCTTACTCTGAACAGCCTGCAGAACCCATGTGTCCTCAAGAGCGAGAGGTCCGCCTGCGATGGCGATCATGTACTCGGGAGTAAAAGGTTCAGCCTTCTCCAGCAGACTGAGCAGGGTTTCTGCAAGTCCATCCGGGTCACCGATAAGAAAGAGATGAAAGAGCCAGTGAAGGTCAATCGGTGACATCTGCCGCGTAAGTGTTGCTTTTCTTAGAATATTTCCCGCTTTCCAGAGATTTATCGAATAATCCAATGCACGTTCTGCGGAGTATTCAAATCCGTACAGATCCCTCGAATCACAGCAGAACTGCCGCAGCTGATCGGAGAAGTACTCAGCGGCGGATTGTGATCTGGTTGCAGGAAGCTGCAGGTGGTGTACAGTTACATTGTCCATATCGGCAAGGGCATAGAAACATCTGCGGGTCTGGTCACATGTGGCCAGACCCATCCAGACATCTATCAGTCCGAACAGGTTTCGGCCGGAATCAATTCCTCCCAGGAAAACCTTTATCAGGGGACATATATCCTGCCGGACAAGCTTCCCCCCCTGGTTTTCACTTTCAACAGATGCATCCTGAAGAACTCTTACTGGCCGAAACCCAAGTCCCGCAGCTATGGAGGGGGGAAATCCCCTGCAGAGATATCCCAGGGTTTTCCCCCCGCTGCTTCTGAATCTCTTAATCGAATTCAGCTCACCCTCCATACTTCGAAGGCATTCTTCCTGAAGAGACGATTCAGGCTGCAGCATCAATTACTCCTTTACGGCAACGAATCTTGCCCTGCCGAAACCACCCTTCCGGGCGGTCTGAGCCATGAACATCATCTCTCCTCCCATCGCACCGAACATCTCCTCATCCCATCCGATTATTTTCAGTGCATCGAAGTAGAGCTGCTCCGTGAGCATCTTGATATAGAATTCCACGTAACCGGCATATTCCTCTGTCAGGTCTTCCGATAGCTTAAGCTTGAATCCATAATTACCAAGAAGCTCTTCGTACTTTTTCCTGTTCAGCACATCGGGGAATTTCATGAAACTGCATATCCTCTGCGCAGTTTCCTCGTCCATTCCTTCCGGACCCTCGATCCAGTCTGTGAAGGCAATTGTACCTCCGGGCCTGAGAACTCTTGATGCCTCCTGGATGAGCTTTTCTTTGTCATCTACGTAACACCATGCATCCTCGCCCCATACCACATCGAATTCACCATCACCCCAGGGAATATTCTCGGCGTTGCCGACCTTATAGGTTATTCTGCCGGACTGACCATCCCTTGCTGTCCGTATGATTGCTTCATCGACCATGTGCTCTGTTACGTCCAGCCCGTATCCCTGTATTCCGTAATTCCTTTCAAGGAAACGAAGACCTGCACCAAGTGCGCTGCAGATGTCCAGTACTTTCTGACCTTCGGTAATTTCAGCAGCATCCGCAAGAATTCTGGAGTGGCCCCATCCCCCAACATGGATCTGTTCCCCCATTATAAGTTCCCAGAGCTTACCCTCAGCACCGCTGTATACCTCTTTTACATTATCGATTGTCATTCCGGTTTTTTTCATTGAACTCTCTCTTCCAGTTGAAGAATGAATATGAGACCCGTATTTTGGAATTGCGGGTTAGCCGACTGGTAAGCCGTTCAATGAGAAGTGTATAGAGGGTAGAAGGATTCGGATCAGACCATGCTCAGGGAACGACGCAAAGCAAACAAGTCCTTCCAGGACCTGCTGCGGACGGCTCAAATGCAGGTTCTGATAATCAGTTCCATCATTAACCGCTCCCTTCGTTGGAATAATACATAGCAAACTGGTAAGTAATTGCTGCTGAATATTCACTCCCGATTCTGCGCGGTCAATACAGGATACAGCTTTCAGATAAAGAGACTTGACACAAGAATTGGTATACATATGTTTACCCATAGGAATAAATGAAAAGGAGACTGCAATGAAAAGGGAAATCAGAGAATGCATTAATCGTTACAGAGGTCTCTGGGAACGGCAGGATGCTTACGATTCAGCGGGTTCGGACGCCAACATGAATAAAAGCTTCTTCGTAAGGCATCATTCCTTTGCACGGTCTGATATTCTGGAGAAAAGCTGGTTCAGTGAATACACAGATGAAATGTTCGACTCACCATTCGATTGCCTTGCTTATTACAGATGGCGCGTTATCCCTGATAAACTCCGGGAAGTTTCAGGATTAAGGGAAGAGACCGATCTGGAGATTCTTCTTGACAGTGCAGGCTATTCTACATCACTCATAGCAGAGGAGCTGTTCTGCATGATTGATATTTGCCTTGAATCAGGTCACTGCAACGAGAACGATCTTCATCGCATCCGTCTGGCCTACAATGGGCTGTCAGGCTTCCAGGATAACATTATCCTCAGGATAGCCCAATGGGGTGACGTTTCGAAACAAGTACGGAATCCATTCAAGGAAGGGTTTTATGCTGGTTGTATTTCAGAACACGCGACCCGCACTCCAATGGCTCCGTTAACCAGAGCATTCGCAGGCTGAATTCAGTATTCTATGCAATAACCTTATACAGTGTGAATAGCCCTAGGACTACCGTAGCCGTTCCGACGATGAGTGTAAAACTTTTCACTTTCATTTTCTTCACAACCCTTGTTGAGAGCGGGACTGAAGCCACAGCCCCTGCAAGAAGGGCAAGAGTGATCGTCCAGTCAAATTCCGTTCCCAGGAGAAGGAAAGTGCATACTCCCACCAGGCACGTGAAGCTTTCAGCCAGTGATGTTACGGCAACTGAGTTTTTTATATCAACTCCCGAGAGTATTTGCCCTGAGGTAACCAGAGGGCCGTAGCCTCCCCCGGAAAGTCCCTTATTGAAGGCTGCCAGAACTCCAAGCCCTACGATTTTTTTCCATGAAAAGTGCGGTTTTGAATTGCGTTTGAGCAGGATCAGTATGCCCATTGAAAGGACCATTAAGCCTATGAAAACCTTGAGATATGTTTTAGGAATATTGATGGCCACAAAAACTGCTGCGACAGCGCCTGCGAGGCTGCAGATCGCAAGGACGAGCGCAATCTTTGAGGCATTTGATCGCGGCATGTAACCCAGCAATCTCATTTTCTTTACAAGCCTGTGATCAGGATCATTCCTGAAATCGAACTGCACGTTACCAGCCCGGTGATGCATGAAGGCGGCAAAACCTCCTGTGATAAGCTCAGAGGTGAGTATTGCAGGTACGACCACAAGTGGATTGTATCCCATTATTATCAGAAGCGGCGTCAGCGTCGTTCCGTAACCCATGCCCAGGGAAGAGTCCACGAACTCACTTGCGAATGCTATTATGAACAGTAGAATGATAGAAATCAAAGGATCCATATTCCTAGCTTTTCCCTGTCTCCAGTTTACAGGCTTCAGCTGATGGCTTCACTTTGGAGATGCATAGCCTGTCGTCATTGAACAGAACCCAGCGAATCCTGTCACCATCGGATATGTGAAGGTAATCTACGATCTCCTTGGGTATTGTTATGCGCCGTCTGCTACTGCGGATTGTGACCGATGTCTCTCCGATATATGCAACTTTATCAAGATCTATCTGCATGTTTCCTCCGTTCACAAGATATATTGGAGTTACGCCAATAATATTTGGTAATATACCTACAGTATTTGGTGTGTCCAGGCATGGGTATTAGAGTATCTGGTGTGCCAGTATCAGGATATTGTGGCTATATTCCTGTGAATGTATCGAAAATAAATAGGGACAGAATACCTCCGTCCCTAATTTGCTGAAGGAATGATATGAGGGACAGAAAGCTTGATGAAATCGTAGGCAGGCTCGGATCTGAGACTGTACCGTTCTACACGCTGATGTCCAGGCGGATCAGGAATATACTTCTGGTCTCAAGTCTGTACGATTCATACACATTAGAGGAAGATGGCAAATTCACTGAAGTACTGTTCTCCGAGTACCTTCATCTCAATCTCAGATATGCCCCTCGCATCGTAAGAGTATCAACCGGTGAGGATGCATTGCAGCGTCTTGAACTGGAAAGCTTCGATCTGGTTATTTCGATGCTCAGCATTGGCTCCATGCAATGTCATGAGCTGGGTACGGCCATTGCCGTGGTGGCGCCTGGAATTCCTTTCGTAGTCCTTGCGTATACTGGGCGTGATCTCAAGATCCTGATGGATGAGGGCAGGTTGAAGTCCAGTGGGCAGGCTTATGTCTGGCAGGGGGATGCAAGGCTGTTCCTTGCTATTATCAAATCTATTGAAGACAGGCTGAATGCCGAGCATGATTCCCGCGTTGCAGGGGTTAAATGCATAATTCTTGTAGAAGATTCCATAAGGTTCTGTTCATCCTATCTGCCTATGCTGTATACCGAGCTTATGCAGCAGACACAGACATTAATGACTGATGGCGTGAATCAGATGCAAAAACTCATGCGGATGAGAGCAAGGCCAAAAATTCTGCATGCCAGGAATTACGAAGAAGCTATTGAACTCTACAGACTTTTCCAGGATCATATACTGGGAATGATACTCGATGTGAGATTTGAAAAAGAAGGTATTGAATACCCCCGTGCCGGTTTTCAGCTAGCGGAAGAGATACTGTCGAACGACCCTGAATGTCCAATACTCTTCCAATCCGCAGAAGAGATCAACAGAAAAATAGCCAACAGAATGGGAGCGGCATTCATAAACAAAAACTCACCTACTCTCCTTGCGGACCTGAGGGAGTTCATGAGGGGTTACCTTGGTTTTGGTGATTTCATATTCAGAAACCCTGCTGGTCACATTGAGGCCAGGGCTGGAGATCTCAGAGAGTTGAGACTGGCATTGAGGAAGGTGTCCGATGAAAGCCTGTTCTACCATGCGGAGAGGAATGATTTCTCCACATGGCTGATGGCCAGAACCGAATTTGACCTTGCCCGCGCTCTGAGACCTCAGAAAGTGCAGGATTTTGAAACCACAGGAGATCTCCGGTCCTATCTGCTTTCATCACTTAAGCAGTGGATGGAAAGATACAGGGCGGGGCAGGTCGAGGAGTTTTCCAGTGAGACGTTCGATTATGACACGGAATTTGTAAAAATCGGTTCTGGTTCTCTCGGTGGGAAGGGGCGTGGACTGGCCTTTATAAACGCTCTTCTGAATATCTACAGTATCAATGATGAATTTCCCGAAGTAAATATTTACGTTCCTCCTACAGCAGTAGTGACTACAGAGGTTTTTGATCGGTTCATGCAGAATACCGGGCTTACAGAACTGGTTTTCCACATGGAGAATTCTGACAGCAACCAATCCAGCAAGAAACGTGACAGAACAATTGCGAGAGCTTTTCTGGAAGCACCGATTCCGGACGATGTCAGAAGAATGCTGCGCGCTTTTCTCGAGGAAGTCCGGTACCCTCTGGCAGTAAGATCCTCAAGCATTCTGGAGGACAGTCCCTCTTACCCTTTTGCCGGTATCTACAGTACCTACATGATTCCTAACAACAATCCTGATATTGATGTTCGAATGTCGCAGCTTCTTGCTGCGATTAAGCTGGTATACGCATCCACATACTACAGTGAATCGGTAGCCTACATAGAGACTACACCCAATCGTCTTGAGGAAGAGAAGATGGCTGTGGTAATTCAGCAGATAGTAGCGAGAGAACATGGAGATGCTTTCTATCCAAACTTCGCCGGAGTAGCGAAGTCCTACAATTTCTATCCACTCGATGGCATGAGCGAGGAATGCGGTGTTGCCTCCGTTGCCCTGGGCCTTGGAGGTACGGTGGTTGATGGTGGTAAATGTGTAAGATTCTCGCCCGAATCCCCCGGAAAGCTGTACCAGTTTTCCTCAACTGACGAGTATCTGAGAAACTCCCAGCGTGAATTTCTTGCTCTGGGTCTGCAGGGGGACGGGAGCGTGAATACAGATGATCCCGGTAAGGATATGCACCTTGTAACCCTTGATCTGGAGAGGGCTCAGGAGGACGGAACCCTTGCCCCGGTCGGTTCGGTGTATTCAGCGGATAATGACATGATAATCGACGGTACTTTCAGATCGGGCGCAAAGCTCGTTACAATGGCGGGTGTGCTCAAGGGGGATTTCTTCCCGCTTGCGCCGCTCCTGAAGCATCTTCTCAAAATAGGGAAGGTCGCGTTTTCAAGCGATATTGAGATTGAATTTGCTGTGAACCTGGAAAATGCATCGACCGGGAAACCCAATGAATTCGGTTTTCTCCAGATCAGGCCGATGGGGTATACAGCGGGAGTACTGCCTGAAGTGGAAGACATCTCAGAAGAGGATGCTGTCTGCATATCTCACCAGGTGCTGGGCCACGGATTCATAGAGGATATCAGAGATATTATCTACGTGTCTTCCAGAAAGTTCGACAGGAGCCAGACAGCCGAGATAGCCGCTGAGATCGAGCAGCTGAATCGAAAGATTAGACACCTGAGACGTCAGTCGCTTCTGATCGGCCCGGGAAGATGGGGAAGTTCAGACAGCTGGCTGGGAATACCAGTCAGATGGAACCAGATATCATCGGTGGGATGCATTGTGGAAACTCCCCTTCCGGATATGGATGTGGAACCTTCGCAGGGAACCCATTTCTTTCAGAATATCACTTCTCTCGGAATCGGTTATTTCACCCTGAAAAGGAAAGGTGAAGATTATCTTGACTACGATTACCTTGAGAATCACACCGCAATGGAGGAAACGAAATTCCTGCGATATATCCATCTTTACAGACCGCTTAGGATTCTGATCAATACCAAAGCCAGAATTGGAACCATCCAGCTGACATGAAAAACCCCCGGCTCAGCCGGGGGCCCCTTCATTAACTGATTCAAAGTCTTCCTGCACAACACCCTTAAATTGCTTGTTCTTAATGCATACACCTCTCAGGAAGTGATTTCTGTAGAATCATGAATACAATGTATATATTTACCCTGAGAATAGCTGGTGACTATTTCGATAGAAGCTGACAAATTACGGGAGGCAGATGGAAAATGATGAGATTATTGATTCTCAGTGCTATTTGTATTGTTTCAGCTGAAGGAGCTGTTGAAATTCTTTTTCCCGAGGACGCTTCGGGAATTGAGATCATTGATCGGGCTTACTTCAGAGGGGCTACAGAACTTCTGTACCTGAGGCTCTTCAATAATGTAGACCAGGGCACCATTGAGCTGTTCAACGGCACTTTCGATGACGCTGGTTATAACTGGGAACTGATCTATTCCTGGCAACCTTGCATGTATAACGGATCACCCTATACATTCGGGCAGGTAAGCGTGATCAGTATTCAATCCAACGATGACCGTTTTCTTATCACATGGACCGATAGACTGTATTCCGAGTACATTGAGGGACTTGGCACTTTGTATCTGGAATACAATCTTGAAAGTGGAGAGATAAACGAACTCTTCAGTGACTGAAACCGTCTATCTTTTTTTCCGGAATGTTCAGCAGTGCATCTTGTTGAATTCATCCCCGGTTATATTTACACTCAGGCTATGCGGTGCTCTGTTATTCAAAGAATTGATATATGCTTCTACAATAATCTTAAACGGAGCATACTTATCATCTGTCCAGTCAGGCATTGAGACCATCCCTCAGTATATGGTGGTGTTGAGCAAATAGTGCATATGCATAAATGTCGTCGAATTTGTTATCTACATAGTTGAAATTGTGCTCTCTCAGAATTCCTTCCCTGCAAAATCCAAGTCGCTCTACGAGAGAAAAAGACCTCTGGTTATCAACAGTTATCAATGCTTGTATTTTATTAAGATTCATAGTCTCAAAACCGAAGGAAATGATCTTCTCCAACGCTTCTGTCATGATGCCTTTTCCCCAGTGTTTGCGGCCTAAAAGATATCCGATCTCCGCACGAAAATATGGTTTCTCAATATTGGTATAGAAAACACTTCCAACAACAGTATCGAGATCTTTTAATACGATAGCCCATCTATTCAAACCATGTTCTTCACTGCTCTTTTTGAAATAATCAATCATTTTCCTTGCAGCATTCAGTGATTGTATCGGCTTCATTCCGAAAAAACGCATCACTTCAATGTCGCCGAATATTTCAAGTATGGCGTTTGTATCTTCGCTTATGTGCTCACGCAAAACAAGCCTTTCTGTTTCAATTCCTGCTGATACAGTATTTGAACTCATCTCACCTCCGTGGTTACTTCCAACGATGGGAAACTTGATTTCCACCGTGCCATGGATCTGTACTCAACATGGCACTTCTGCCCCGGTTATCCTGATTTCTCCTCATGAACAAACGATACGGCATGTAACTCTGCCCGGTCAATTCCAAGGATGATTTACTACTGCCATAAACCACGCCGCAGACCTTCAGAGGTTTGACCAGCTGGAACCCTCATGTACATGCCCTTCTATAGGTTTACTGGCGTATGACATGAAAAAGACCCCCGGCTCAGCCGGGGGTCCTTCTTTGAACTCTTTATTTAGAGTATTCCTACACAACACCCTGAGCGATCATAGCATCGGCAACTTTGCAGAAACCGGCTGCATTTGCACCAAGCACGTAGTTGTCCGGCTGTCCGTACATTTCAGCAGCGGCTTTTGCCTGTGCGTGGATGCTGATCATGATGTTATGAAGCTTTGTATCGACTTCCTTGCGGCTCCAGCTTGAGAATGTAGCGTTCTGAGCCATTTCAAGTCCGGATGTTGATACGCCACCAGCATTTGCGGCTTTGCCGGGACCGTAGAGAACTTTGTTCTCGATGAAGATATTAACGCCATCGGGAACTGTCGGCATATTGGCTCCCTCGGAAACGAGGAAGACTCCGTTGTTGATAAGGTTCTGCGCATCCTTTGCATTGATCTCGTTCTGGGTGGCGCTTGGGAAGGCGCAATCGGCCTTGTGATTCCAGAGCGGGTTGTAGTCAAGTTCGGGATCAATAGGGATATATTCGGCGCTGGAGTATTTCTCGGCGTATTCTTTGATTCTGCCTCTGCGGTTATTCTTGAGGTCCATGACGAAGGCAAGTTTATCCGTGTCAACACCTTCTGGATCGTAAATGCTGCCGCCTGAATCTGAGAGAGTAACAACCTTGCCGCCGAGCTCGATGATCTTCTCGGTGGTGTACTGAGCGACGTTTCCTGCGCCGGAAACGAGGCATACCTTACCATCGTAACTGTCTCCGCGAGTTTTGAGCATCTCTTCACCGAAATATACTGCGCCGTAACCGGTAGCTTCGGGTCTTATGAGGCTTCCGCCGTATTGAAGGCCTTTACCTGTGAGTACACCGCTCCATTCGTTCTTCAGTTTCTTGTACTGGCCGAAGAGGAAACCTATTTCTCTTCCACCAACACCGATATCGCCGGCGGGTACATCGGTACTGGGTCCGATGTGACGGAAAAGCTCCGACATGAAACTCTGGCAGAAGCGCATTACTTCGAGGTCGGACTTGCCTTTGGGGTCAAAATCCGACCCGCCCTTGCCGCCGCCCATAGGGATGGTTGTAAGTGCGTTCTTGAAAACCTGCTCGAATGCGAGGAACTTGAGGATGCCGAGGTTTACCGAGGGGTGAAAACGGAGGCCGCCCTTGTAGGGTCCGATGGCGCTGTTCATCTCGATTCTGAAACCGCGGTTAACATGGATATCTCCATCATCGTCAACCCAGGGAACCCTGAACATTATCACACGCTCGGGCTCGACTATTCTTTCAGGAATTCTGGCTTTGCGGTACTCCGGATGCTTCTCGAGGACAACCTCGAGTGATTCGAGGACTTCCTGTACGGCCTGATGAAACTCAGGCTGAGCCGGATCCTTCTCAACGACCTTCTGGTAAAGTTCTTCGAGCATATGCCCGTCCCTCCCTTCGAGGGTAAAGAGTTAAGAACAAGAAAAGAAAACTGGGTAATATCATTCAAAACATCTCACTTAGAACAAGTAGTTTACTGATTTAGAGTGGCCTTCGTCAAGTATCAATATCGATCGTGAAAATATCAACTACTTGACCGGGATAATCTACATGGATATTGTGCCGTAACTGCTATCGATTTAGCAGACAATTATCATCAAAATGATTGTATTACTTGTCCTTAATAAGAACATTTACCATTTGTAATGGAGGATGCATATGTACCAGCTTCTGCACAAGGAAAAACTTGGACCGGATATATACATGTACAGATTCAGGGCACCCGATATAGCCAGATACAGAAAACCCGGTCAGTTCGTTATTGTGCGGATCAGTGAAAACGGGGAAAGAATCCCAATAACGATAGCCGATGTTGATACCGAAGAGGGCAGCATTACTCTTATCATCCAGGCGGTTGGTAAAACAACCCTGCAGATGGCTCAGATGAAGCAGGGTGATTCCATACCGACCCTGACGGGGCCCCTGGGCGAACCCACGCATATAGAGAAAGTCGGCAGGGTTCTCTGTGTCGGGGGGGGGATCGGTATCGCCCCGCTTTATCCTGTTGCAAGAGCAATGAAAGAAACAGGTAACCATGTCACCAGTATCCTCGGGGCAAGATCCTCCAATCTGATCATACTTGCCGACCTTATGAGGGAAGCGAGCGATGAGATTATAATAACCACGGATGATGGTTCGAAAGGCCAGAAGGGCCTTGTGACCGATGCTATCCGAAATCTCGTGGATAACGGTGAAGAATTTGATCAATGTATTGCTATCGGTCCGCCGATCATGATGAAATTCGTCTGTATCCTGACGGAAAAGCTTGGTATTCCAACAATTGTCAGCCTTAACCCGATCATGGTTGATGGAACTGGTATGTGCGGCTGCTGCAGGGTAACCGTTGGTGGCTCCGTGAAGTTCGCCTGTATTGATGGGCCGGAGTTCGATGGGCACAAGGTTGATTTCGATGAACTCATGGCGCGTCTAGCTACATATAGATCCGAAGAGAAAAACGCGCTTGAACGTTATTCCTCCCATGCAGGCTGCAGACTTGACAGTACGTCCGAAGGGGGTTCGCTATGAATGCCAAGGAAAGAATGCTGATTCCCCCTGTTGAGATGCCCGAACAGGATCCGATTGAGCGGGTGAAAAACCTCGATGAAGTCCCCCTTGGATACACTCCCGAAATGGCAATGCTGGAGGCAAGCAGATGCATTCAGTGTAAAACAGCGTTCTGTGTTGAAGGCTGCCCTGTTGGTATCGATATCCCCGGTTTCATAAAGCTCATCGAAGAAGGTGACTTCAGGGGTGCTGTCAGAAAGATGAAGGAGCGGAACCTTCTTCCAGCCGTTTGCGGAAGGGTATGTCCACAGGAGGAACAGTGTCAGCTCTTCTGCACTATCGGCAAGGTCAGGAAGGATCCCTGCAAATCGGTGATGATAGGTAAGCTTGAACGGTTCATCGCTGACTGGGAGAGGGAACAGGGAGAGAGCGAGCAGCCTCCTTCACTGAAGCCTTCGGGGAAAAGAGTTGCGATCATCGGTGCTGGTCCCGCCGGTCTCACCGTGGCCGGAGATCTGATCAAATTCGGTCATGAGGTAATAGTATTCGAAGCACTTCATAAGGCTGGAGGAGTTCTGGTCTACGGAATTCCTGAGTTCAGACTACCGAAGAATATAGTACAGTTTGAGGTAGATTACCTGGAGAAGATCGGCGTAGAATTCCGGTATGACTATGTGATAGGAAAGACCATACCGGTAAGGCAGGTCATTGATGATTATGATGCGGTGTTTATCGGAACCGGTGCCGGTCTTCCAAGGTTCATGAGAGTAGATGGAGAGAACCTCCTGGGGGTTCTCTCGGCCAATGAGTATCTCACCCGGGCGAACCTGATGAAAGCCTACGATTTTCCGGATGCTGACACACCCATAGTAAAAGGGAAAAAAGTCATTACTGTAGGCGGAGGAAACGTTGCAATGGACTGTGCTCGAACCGCTCTTCGAATGGGAGCTGAAAGATCGCTTATCGTTTACAGGAGGGCCGAGGAACAGATGCCGGCAAGGCTGGAGGAGATCCATCATGCAAAGGAAGAGGGAGTGGAATTCCACCTTCTGCAGAATCCTGTACGCCTTGTAGGCGACGAGAAGGGATGGATTAAGGGCGCGGAGGTCATAAAGATGAAGCTTGGTGAACCCGATTCTTCTGGAAGAAGAAGGCCGGTTCCGATCGAGGGAAGTGAATTCATCGAGGACACCGATGCATTGATCGTTGCTATCGGGAACAGCCCTAACCCGCTTGTACCCAATAGTTTTCCAGATCTTGAAGTGACCAGATGGGGTGGTATCGTAGTTAACGAGATAACCGGCCAGACTTCTGTTCCCGGTGTTTTCGCCGGAGGCGATATTGTTCTGGGCGCAGCCACCGTCATATTGGCCATGGGGCATGGAAGAAGGGCTGCCAGAGCAATGAATCTGTATCTTAGTTCGGGACGATGGGTGGATCTGGATAGTACTCTGGACCTTTGCAGAGCAGAAGTTCACTGAAAGGGTGGTGTTCTTGACTTTTAAGCAAGCTGAACGTAGCGTTCCACCATTCCTAAGAATATCAAGCTGAATAGAGGAGGCATCAATTGAAAGGCCGCGTATTAATTATCGATGACGAGGCAGAGATCAGGCGGAATCTCACCATAGGTCTCACTCAGGAGGATTACACTGCAGTTGCCTGTCCGGATGGCATTTCCGCGATTCATGAACTGAACCAGGCAAGGGAAAATAGAATTGCCTACGATTATCTTGTTACCGACATATTCATGCCGGATATTGATGGACTCAAGATACTGAAGGTTAT
Source organism: Candidatus Fermentibacterota bacterium (assembly GCA_030609965.1). Classification (GTDB taxonomy): domain Bacteria; phylum Fermentibacterota; class Fermentibacteria; order Fermentibacterales; family JCC-6; genus Aegiribacteria. The sequence continues at coordinate 75,101 of JAUWSQ010000001.1, read as the reverse complement.
AAAGAACCAGTATCCTGACCTTCCCGTTCTTGTAATAACGGGTTTCGGTGATGAAAGACTTATGCTGACCGCTCTTTCCGAGCATAATACCGGATATCTTGACAAGCCTTTCGAGATATCTGAGCTTGTTAATGCACTGGAAGAGCTCTCGCCAGGGAAGACCGCTACAGAAATTTCCGAAGAAGCTACCGATGACGGTATGAGGGAATCTGTGAGCGGCTATCTTACAGTCAAGATAACAGAACCGGACAGAAGCATGGAAATCTACGATTCCCTTTACAGGATGAATGGTATTCAGTCATGTGATGCCGTCAGAGGAGATTTCGATATAATACTCCTGGCGCAGGCTTCTTCCACATCTGAAATACAGGAAATATTCAGCAGGATCAAAAATATGGATGGCATCGAAGTTGTCTCCATGTCCCAGGTTGAGCGCCCGAAACTCGATAGAGATGTTGATCAGTTCATTGAGACCTATCAGCATGCTGTTAAGCATGATGCCGGGGCTGATGCAAGAAGGCAGCCGGGGACCATGAGCTACATAATCGTTGATATCGATCCCGACGCGATACAGCAGATATTCACCACTGTGTTCTTCATCGATGAGGTCGTATTCTGCGACGTGATTGAAGATGGCAGTAAACTGGTGGGAATGATCACTGGCCATGGCGCAATGGGTAAAACACCTCGGATTATTCAGAAACTTAATCAGATAGACGGTGTACTCAGAGTTCGGGAAGCAAAAGTCATCAAGCTTATCGAAGACTGATACTCTTCTTACTTTACAGAGGAACAGTGAAACCATGTTGTTTACGCTGATTCCTGCACTTGAGAAATAATGATCAATGTGCGTGAAGGGAGTGATGAAAACGGCTGCAAAACAGGAGAATTTCAACTATAGACTGTGGAGATATGATGGAGCCCCCGGGGAACTGATACCTCTTCTGCAGTCTGCCCAGGAACACTTCGGGTATATTCCAAGGCGTGCAATAAACTATATAGCAGGTGTCACAGCCATTCCAGAATCCGATATCTATGGAGTCATTACATTCTACAGTCAGTTCAGGCTGCAGCCCATGGGTAAATACGTTATCCGGGTATGTGCGGGAACGGCCTGCCATGTTTCGGGAGCAAAACTGATAAGGGAAACAGTAGAGGATGAGCTGGGTATCGAAGTCGATAGTACTACGGAAGACGGATTGTTCACCCTGAATACGGTGGCGTGTATCGGGTGCTGTTCACTTGCACCGGTCATTATGATAAACGAAGACACACACGGCAGCCTCACACCCGCCTCGGTTCGGAAGATCCTTCGGAATTACAGAAAGAAAGCCGCAGTGAGTAGCGATTCCATCGCAGTAACTGCAGAGGGTGTATGATAATCTGACGAACGGTCCTTTTGTGAAAAATGTCTGGAGCAATGAATGAAGAAAATAGTAGTAGGAATGGGTACTTGCGGTTTATCCGCTGGAGCTCAGGCAGCTTACGACAGACTTGAGATGCTGACGGCAGCTAACCCTGATGTTTGCATGCTCACCAGAACAGGCTGCATCGGTATGTGCTACAGAGAACCACTGGTTGAAGTAAGAGAAGGGGACAGCAGAGTATTCTACGGCGGAGTAACCCCTGAATCTGCAGAAGAGATCTTCAGTAAGCACATTCTCGGTAACGAAATAATTGATGATGATAATCTTGTTTACGCCTGTTGGCCTGATGGGAACACCTGCGGTTCTGAGAGTGATTTCCTTGATCTTCAGGAGAGAATCGTACTTCGCAATTGCGGTACAATAGATCCCGAATCGATAAAGGATTACGAAGAAGCTGGAGGCTATCAGGGGGTAAGAAAAGCTCTTACGGAAATGACCCCTTCCGAGATAATCCGGACCATCAAGGATTCGGGTCTTCGCGGGCGGGGGGGTGCCGGATTCCCTACGGGATTAAAATGGTCCTTCGCAGCCGCGAATGAGGGAGATCAGAAATACGTAGTCTGCAATGCTGATGAGGGCGATCCCGGAGCATTCATGGACAGATCTGTTCTTGAGGGTGACCCCCACGCAATTCTTGAAGGCATGATAATATGCGCCAGGGCTATCGGAGCGACATTCGGATATATCTACTGCAGGGCCGAGTATCCTCTGGCTATTCACAGGCTGGAAATTGCCATTTCGGAAGCCAGAGAACGGGGTTACCTTGGAACGAATATCGTTGGCAGCGGTTTCGACTTTGACCTGAAAATAAAGCAGGGGGCTGGAGCGTTCGTATGCGGAGAAGAAACTGCATTGTTCGCATCTATAGAAGGAGAACGCGGGATGCCCCGTATACGCCCGCCATTTCCTGCGGAGAAGGGGCTATGGCAGAAGCCAACCAATAACAACAACGTTGAAACCTTTGCAAATGTACCCTGGATAATATGCAACGGTGCAGGAGCCTTCACGGCGTTCGGAACGGAAAAAAGCCCCGGAACCAAGGTTTTCGCACTTGCCGGGAAAGTGGTTCATGGAGGGCTGGCTGAAGTTCCAATGGGTACAACAATTGAGGATCTTGTTTTCAAGATAGGTGGAGGCATTAAGAACGGGAAGAAATTCAAGGCTGTTCAGATGGGCGGTCCCTCGGGAGGCTGTATCCCGGCTGACATGAAGGGTACTCCTGTAGACTTTGAGTCTATCCCTGCCACAGGGGCTATCATGGGCTCTGGCGGCATGGTCGTTATGGATGAGGACATATGCATGGTCGAGATTGCAAGGTTCTTCCTTGATTTTACGCAGAAAGAATCATGCGGAAAATGTACTTTCTGCAGGATAGGAACCCTGAGAATGCTTGAGATCCTGGAAAGGCTGACCAGAGGAGAGGGTGAGCCGGAGGATATTGAGAAACTCGAGCAGCTGTCTATACAGATAAAGGAAGCAAGCCTCTGCGGGTTGGGGCAGACCGCCCCTAACCCGGTACAGACTACGATCCGCTATTACCTGGACGAGTACAAGGCCCATATTTACGACCAGAAATGTCCCGCGGGTGAGTGTCAGGCGCTTGTGGAATTCTATATCATTCCGGATAAGTGTGTCGGGTGTACTCTCTGTGCGAAGAACTGTCCGGTCGATGCCATTTCAGGCAAAGTTAAAGAAGTTCATGTAATTAACATCGAAGCCTGCGTTAATTGCGGCAAGTGTATAACAAGCTGCAACTTCGGCGCAGTAATTACAAGGTAGGAGCGGCCAATGGATAAGATCAGAGTTTTGATCAACGGTAAGGAAATCAAGGCCGCTCCAGGGAAGACTATTCTTGAAGTGGTCCATGAGAATGAACTGGACAATATCCCAACCCTGTGCCACTCACAGGAGCTTGAGCCGTACGGTTCCTGTTTCGTTTGTGTTGTGCAGGTAAAAGGCAGAGATAACCTGGTGCCGGCGTGCGCCACACGCATTTCTCCCGATATGGAAATCGAAACCCGGAACGAAAGGATCATGGCATCAAGGAAAACAGCTCTGGAGCTGTTGCTTTCGAACCATTACGCTGACTGTATATCCCCCTGCATGGAGGGTTGCCCGGCAGGTGTTGACGCCCAGGGATACATAGCTCTCTCTGCAATGGGGCAATACCAGAGCGCGGTTGACCTTATTCGGGAGAAGAACCCTCTTCCCGCCATGTGTGCACGTGTATGTGTCCGCAAGTGTGAGGATGAGTGCAGGCGAATGGATATAGATGCTCCGGTGGCTATAAATAACATCAAGAGATTCGTTTCGGATTCACCAGAAGCGTACGATACCGAACCTGAATGCGCTCCTGATACGGGAAAAACTGTCGGAATTATAGGGTCTGGCCCTGCGGGTCTTACGGCAGCGTGGTTCCTGGGCAGAAGCGGGATAAAACCTGTTATTTACGAAGCAAAAGAGCGTACCGGAGGAATGCTGCGTTACGGTATTCCCGAGTACAGGCTCCCTGACGAGATCCTTGACAGAGAGGTTGAGTACATCTGCCGTACCGGTGCGGAGATCAGATGCGGAGTCCGTGTTGGAAAAGATGTGACCCTTGAGGAACTGAGGGAAAAGCATGACGCTGTCTTTGTGGGCCCCGGGGCATGGACTGGTAAAGCCATGCGGGTTGAAGGTGAATTCGATACAGAGGGCGTTGTTACCGGTGCGGATTTTCTCGTTGAAAAGACTGACAATCCCGTACAGCTTTCAGGGACAGTAGTTGTTGTGGGTGGAGGCAATACCGCCATGGATGCCGCACGGGTGGCATGGAGGCTAAATGCCGATAAGGTTATCGTTCTCTACAGGAGAACCAAAGCTGAGATGCCTGCGGATAAGATGGAGATCGAAGATTGCCTGGAAGAGGGTATAGAAATAATGGAGCTGGCTGCTCCAACGGGCATTATTAAGAAGAACGGCGTGATCAGCGCTCTGCACTGCCAGAGGATGAAGCTCGGTGAGGCTGATGATTCCGGAAGACGTCGTCCCGTTCCAATAGAGGGTGCGGAATTCGACCTTCCCTGTGACCTTGCTATTTCAGCCATCGGTCAGAATACCGTTCTCGAGGGTCTTGTAGATACAGAGAATGGTGAGCTGGATCTTACAAGGTGGAATACCTATATCATCGATGCAGGAACCATGAAAACCAATATTGAGGGTGTATTTGCAGGAGGAGACGCGGCCGATGACGGACCCACCGTTGCCATCGACGCCATCAGGGACGGGCAGAAAGCTGCAAAAGCAATACAAGCCTGGCTTCTGAACGGGGAACTTGAACCCAAACCCTTCTCAACGAATAAGGAGTTCTGGTCAAAACCCGGCAAGGCAGAACTTGGTGATATCAAGGAATCACCTCGTCACGAAGTTCATCAGATAGATGTAGATGACAGGCGCAACAATTTCCTGGAAGTGGCAACAGGTTTTGAACCCGAGGATAATGACCACGAATGTGATCGCTGTCTTTCATGCGGCTGTGTAAGATTCGATGATTGCGACCTCAGGCTGTACGCTGAGGAATACGGTGTGGATATGGAGCATTTCAAAGGTTATGTGCGAAAGCACAAGGTTGACGACAGACACCCGTATATCTCCTACGATCCGAACAAGTGTATTCTCTGCGCGAGGTGCATCAGGACCTGCGCGAGAGTGCTGCCTGTTTCAGCTATCGGATTTGTGGGCAGGGGTTTCAGAACGGAAATGCGCCCTGCCATGAATGATCCTCTCGTTTCCACTAGCTGCGTCAGCTGCGGTAACTGTATTGATGCCTGTCCGACGGGAGCCCTTACAGTGAAATACCCGTTTGCCGGAAGGGCCTGCCTTGAAACCTCTGACATCAAAACCCACTGCGGTTTCTGTTCACTCGGCTGTGAAATCCTCGTGAGATCCTTCGGCGCTGGAAGGTATTTCATAGCATCGTCCGGAATTCCGGGAGAGTATCTGTGCAGATATGGCAGGTTCGGACAGGAGTATTTCATCAAGCAGGATAGGTTCAGAGGTCCGGTCGCGAAGGATGGCTACTCCTACAGCCCGGTGACTGCAGAGGAGGCGAACGGGAGAATAGTGGAGTCCCTGAAACAGGTGGCCGATGAGCATGGCCCGGACAGTGTTGCCGTCTTCGTATCTCCCGAACTTACAAACGAAGAACTCTTCCTTGCTGGAAGAATCGCAAGGGAGGGGGTAGGGACGAACAACATCGGCTCACTCGCAATTCTTTCAGGCGGGGGCCGCAGCGGTGTGCTGGATCCTGCATTTGGCTTTACGGCTTCCACAGCAGATAGAAGCTGCCTTGATAATGCTGATCTGATCATCTGCAACAATACATCTCTTCAGTCCGATCATCTGGTCCTTGCAGTGGATGTTATCCAGGCTGTTAAGGACGGGGCGAAGCTTATCGTTTCGAACTCGGCCCTGGACTCCATGGATCAGCACCTTTCCGCCCTGGCAGTAGATCCCATGAGAGGTAGAGCATCTATCTTCTGGAATGCTGTTATGCAGGTCCTCATAGATGATGGAGATGTCTCTCCGGTAGACATCGATGGAGGCGAAGCGTTCCTTATGAACAGGGAGGTTTCCATAGAGCTGGCAGCCGCCAGATCCGGAGCGGAAGAATCGGATATATATGAAACGGCTGAACTTATCCGCCATTCTGGAAACATTGTTTTCATCCACAGCCCGGACAGAGCACAGGGCTCATCACCTGATGATATGGAGATATTTGCCGACCTGATCCTTCTGTTGAGAGGAGCGGGCAAGGTTTCAGATATGCTCCTACCCAGGTTGATTGCGAACAGCGCAGGCCTTGAGGTTATGGGAGCCGATCCTGCATTCGTGCCCGGCAGAGTGCCATCTGATAAAGAACTTCCCGGTGCGGCAACAAGTCAGGAATTGCGGCAGATTCTTGAGGCAGGAACGATTAGAGCTGCACTGATAATCGGTGAGAATCCACTGGAGTACAACAGACCGGGTTCCTGGTTCCGTAATACCGAATTCATTGCTGCCATGGACTGGACCGATACTGAAACCACAAGATTCGCTGATGTTACTCTTCCTGGCTCAACCTTCCTTGAAACCGCAGGGTCGCGGTGCAACTTCGAAGGGAACCTGATCGATTTCACCAAAGCGGTATCACCGCCGTCGGGGAAAACAGGAGTAGAGGTTCTAAAAGCCCTTGCAGGTGCATTCGGTATCGATGCTTCCTGTGAGACTATTGATAGTATTGTAAGAGATAAACTCGGAAATCTTGTGCGGTTCTACTGGAACACTGGTGAGGAGAGGAACTGGGATGGGAAAGGAACACTCATTCCCGTTTCAGCAGATGCCAGGGCAGCTTCAATACAGCCGCCCATGACACATTCCCAGGAGTACCGAAAGGAAATCCTTGAAGTAGGTACCGAACGTTTCCGCGTAATCTGAACAATTAGGGACGGAGGTAATTAGAATTTCTAATTACCTCCGTCCCTTTTTCATTTTTCTCGTTATACCTGCCAGGTTTTCGAGCAGTAAAGGGAATTCCAAATCTGTCATTCATCTTCTTCATGAACTGCACGCTGCCTATTGGCCTGTTTCTTTTGGCAGCCTTGCGCAATTCCATTAAATGCACAGTATCCGGGTTTATTGAAAGATATGTCTGCCAATCATCTACCATGGAATTCAGGCTACCGTCAAGTAGAACTAAAGGGTCAGAGAATACTATTCCCACATGAAATCCCGCACTTGACCACCTGTAGTCCCATGCATTTCTGACTATACCCGCACGAACTGGATTTTGTTCGACGTAACGTATTGCGTTGTAGAGATATGCAGGTCCAAGAGGGCTTGAATGGAATCGGTTCTGCCAGAGATGTCCCCGCCAATTGAACTGTGAGTTGACATGTCTTGAGTAGATCGAATGAGCCTTTCTGAAGCACAGCGAGAGCGAATCCTCCTTTTCGGGAATTGCAATCAGATGAACATGATTATCCATAAGGCAATAGGAAAGAAAAGAAACACCGTACTCAAATGAAATTTTCCTGAGATGATAGAGGTATCTGAACCTGTCTGAGTTAGAGAAGAACACAGTCTGATTTCTATTCCCACGTTGGACAATGTGATGCGGTAAACCGGGAACAACTAATCTTGCTATTCTTGCCATAGTAAACATATGTATAGTATAACTGACTGAATTGTCAAGGACTAGTAATTAGGGACGGAGGTAATTAAGAATTCTAATTACCTCCGTCCCTAATTATAGTTAATTTATTTACATATTTGCATTAAAATCCCTCCGTCCCTATTATTCAGTACTCAGATTTCATTTGAGTAGTAACAAAGGGGGGATGAATTGCTGAGAGTTGAAAATCTTTTCAAGGTATACAAGAACAGGAAAAAGAATGTTACGGAGACCGTTGAGGCAGTCAAAGATGTCTCTTTTGAATGCAGCCCGGGTGAGATTTTCGGGCTTCTCGGACCCAACGGAGCCGGAAAGACCACAACTCTGAGATGCATATCCACCCTGATAAAACCCACAAGCGGAAACATATACATAGACAAATTCAATGTGCTGGATGATGAGAAAGACATCAGGTCCAGGATAGGTTTCCTCACTTCTGATATGAAACTTGACGGTTTTTTCACTCCTGATTACATGATGGATTACTTCGGTGCCCTCAACAAGATGAGCAAGAAGGAAATAGAGTTGCGGAAAGAGTACCTGTTCAATGAGTTGCAGATGTCGGATTTCATTCACAAGAAGATAGATAAGCTTTCCACGGGCATGAAGCAGAAGACGGCTATTGCCATTAGCCTTATCCACGATCCTGAGGTTATCATTTTCGATGAGCCGACCAACGGTCTCGATGTGATCACCTCAAAATCGGTGACCGATTTTCTCAAGAAGTATGCACAGGCGGGAAAGACAATCGTAATATCTACCCACATTATGAACGTAGCTGAGAAGATCTGTGACAGATTCGGTATACTGGTTGAAGGTGAACTGAAGGAAGTTGGTTCGCTTGATGATATCCTTGAGAGCAATTCCTCGGACAGCCTTGAGGATGTATTCTTCGGTTACATCCTTCCAGGAGGGGAAGGGGAGGTGAACCATGCTCAGTGACAGCATTATCATTCTGAAGAAAGAGCTCAGGCGAATTTTCACAGACAGACGTATGGTTGCTATGCTCGTACTCCTGCCTCTCCTTATGCTTCCTGTGATGTACTCCGTAATGGCAAAAATGGGTGAGTCCAGGGATTCGGATATCACTTCATTCAGATCGACTATCTGCATTTACGAAGGAGTCGGTAACGAAAATGTTATGGGTCCTTTCATAGAGGCATTCTCAGCGATCAACACCGAACTTGAGATAGTGCAGTTTAGCGAGGTTGATGCTGTAAAACTGGCGATAACCGAGAAGGAGAAGGAACTCCTTCTGGTAATGCCGGATAATTTTCATGAAAGCCTGTCAGGCTGCAGCACTTTCGATATAGCTGTTTATTTCAATTCCACTGCAGATTATTCACAGTACGCCTATAGCAGGATTAACGAAGTCATGACTGCACTCAACGGAGATATAGTCAGAGAAAGAATCCTTGAGCGAGACCTGTCGGAGGAGATACTCAGCGTATTCACGGTTAACGAAGTTCCGATGCAGTACGATCTTGCGAAGGAAGGCAGTGTAATCGGTAAGATAATCAGTATCCTCCTTCCTTTCTTTATAATTATCTACCTCTTTGTTAATTCCATGAAAGTAGGGCTGGATACGGTTGCCGGTGAGAAGGAGAGGGGAACTCTGGCTGTGACGCTGGTTAATCAGGTAGGCAGGCTATCGATCGTTATCGGCAAGATGATGTCCGTTATGATAGCCGCAATTGTCGGTGCTGCCAGTTCAGTGATCGGCCTTATCATCGGGTCAAGATATTTCATGGGAATGTTTGGTGCGTCGGGTGCCGCCATCACAAGCTACAGCATGAGCACAATTCATATCCTCCAGTTCGCTATCGTTATTATCCCCCTTGCTGTTCTTGTGGCCAGTCTGGTTCTCATCGTATCAACTTTCGCGAGGAACACGAAAGAGGGTCAGGGTATGATCATGCCCCTTTACTTCGTAGTCATGATCATGGGAATGGCAACCATGCAGACCGGAGATGTGGCTCCGAAGTGGATGCTTTCAACTCCAATCATCAATTCTCTGCTTGTTCTCAAAGAAATACTCATGCAGGCCGCGAGCTGGAGCAGCATCGTAACTGCGTCTCTGTCCAGTATCGTATTTGCGGCTATTCTGATATATCTTACACTGAGGATGTTCAGCAGCGAAAAGATACTTTTCAGGATCTGAAATTCCCCAATTCGGGTATAAGACGGTGCTTGACGGCCATGCTTCGATTCCACATCTAATGAGCTGAATTACAGGAATCTCCGAATATCCTTTTTGAAAGGAAAAACTGATGATCCGCCTTGAAAGCCTGTATACACTCATTGAGAGCAGCTTTGATTTCCTGCTGGTTGTTGACGCAAATGAGAAAACAATTTACGTAAGCCCGTTGCTTAAACGAGCATGTTCACCTGAGAACTGCGCTGCTTCCGAAACGCATCTTGCTGACATTCTTGATCTGGAATCCCTTCAGTCATTCCGAAACGCTATGGAAAAAATGCATGAAGGATCAAGGGGCGTAATAGCGCTGTTTTCCCCACAAACTGAAAAATCATATCCTATACCTATGAAGGTTGGATATATAGAAAGCGTTCATGGGGGTATCTATCTTTTCTTCGGTGTCCAGGTAGACGCACTGCGAAGGATCAGTGACTGGGAGAAGGAGGAACGCGTTAAGGAGCTCTCCTGCCTGTATACAGTTGCCGAGTGGATAGAAGTTTCGGCCTCCATTAAGGAATTTTTCACAAAATTGCCCGAATACCTCTCCCGTGGGATGCGTTCACCTGATGAAGCAGTAGTGTACTCCATATTCCAGGGGGAAGAATACGGCCAGAAGCCATCCGAAGATGATTACATGAGTGTAGATCTCATATTCAGCGGTGAAAATATGGGTGAAATAAGGCTGGGATACATCAGCGGAACTCATGAGCTTCTTCCTGAAGAGCAGAAGATGCTTAACGAGATTGGAAGAATGCTGAGCGTAGCCCTGGAGCGTAAGGAGCTTTCCGAAAGAATTACTCTCGAGCAGAAAGAAGAGGAAGAACTTTACAATCGGCTGAAAAAACTGGAAGCGGATATTGATGATAGGGAAAGAGAGCTGGAAGAACAGAAACAGAAACTCAGCACAGCCGATTCCTATCTGGACAGGGTTAACAGAAGCTGGGATGAAACGAGGCATCGCCTCGAGACAATGTTCAGAGTCATTCCTGGTGAGGTTATGCTCATAGACCTGAACAGGAATGTGGTCATGAGCAATCACGACGATATTGAACCTGGTGATAAATGCTACAGAACCTATTTCAACCGTGATACACCGTGCAGGGATTGCAGACTTGGTAAGATCAAGCGTGATAAGACACCAATAACGATCACTATCAGGGATGGGGATAAGTTCATGGAAGTCCATACTCTTCCCGTATACAATCAGGAGGAGGAAGTCGAGGGGATACTGGAATTTTACAGGGATGTTACTCTTGAGAAAACCTACGAGCAGCAGTTACAGCAGGCGGATAAACTGGCTTCACTGGGACAGCTGGTCAGCGGCATCGGTCATGAGATAAACAATCCGAATCAATTCATCAGGGGAAATATCAAGATTATCAAACAGGCCATAACGGACATGCTGCCCATAGTTGATGAATACCGGGAGGATCATCCCGATCTGAAGATTGCCCGCCTGAAGTACGATTTCTTCCGCGAGCATATCATGACGCTGGTTGATGATATGGCTCACGGTTCCGAACGTATAAAGGGAATTGTTGAAGGACTCAGGGGTTTCGCAAGAAAAGATGAGGGACTCCTGGTTGATACTGTTGATGTGAATACTCTTCTTGAGGCCACAACAAGACTGGTGAAAAATGAGGTGCACAAACACGCCGAGATAGTACTCGAACTGGGAAATGACCTGGCAAAATTCACCGGTAATTCGCAGAAGATAGAACAGATATTCATAAATCTCATAGTGAACGCCGCACAGGCAATTCCCGATGACAGAAAAGGTCTTATCACTGTCCGGACGTTCATGGACCTCAGTGATAATGTTGTGGTGGAGATTGAGGATAACGGAAAGGGTATGGATGAGAAAACACAGAGGCAGATATTCGACCCGTTCTTTACAACAAAAAGGGCAAAGGGAGGTACGGGCCTGGGTCTTGCAATAGCTTTCCGGATCGCGGAGGAACATGGCGGAAACATTACGGTAAGCAGCAAACCTGGGACCGGGACTAAATTCACAATCAGGATTCCAATCAGGGATAATTCTGCAGCACCGGTAAGTAAGGTGAGCAATTGAAAAAGATACTCATTGTAGACGATGATGTTGCTGTAACGAACTATTTCATGGTGTTCCTCATGCAGACAGAGATCTTCGAAACTACAGTTATCAACGACTCAAGACAGGTTGAAGAACTTCTTGAGGAAGAACATTTTGATGTGATAATGCTTGACCTCGACATGCCCAATGTCACCGGTATGGATATACTGGGGATGATGAGTACGAAAGGTATAGACATCCCTGTTGTGATACTGACCGGTGTAAACGATGTTGATCTGGCAGTAAAAACCATGAAGAGAGGTGCTTTTGATTACCTTACAAAACCTGTTGATGACGAACACCTTCTGGAAGTACTGAATAATGCCATAGAGCACGGAACACTGCACAGCACAATCAGCAGGCTGCCTCAGGCTCTATCCAGGGAAGATCTTGATAATACCGCCGCCTTTGAGCATCTCCCTACACAGGATATTGCGGTTATCCGCCTTTTCCATCAGGCTGAACAGATGGCGGAGGGGGATCTGAGCGTGTTCATCTGGGGCGAACGGGGTACGGGCAAGGAATCGCTTGCAAAAGCGATTCACAACTCCTCTCCGAGGGTTAACAAACCCTTTATCGCTGTAGACAGTGCATCCCACTCCCCTGAGGAGTTCTCATCGGAGCTGTTCGGCAGGGTCAGGGACTGGAGCGGGAAGAGCAAGGAGATGCCTGGTTTCCTGGAAACCGCATCGGGCGGAACTCTCTTCATCGATAACATCGATAATATGAGCCTGCCCGTTCAGGTCAGGTTGAAGCGGGTCATACAGACGAATGAATACTACAGAGACAATTCCACCGAGATCCTGAAATGTGATGTCAGGTTCATAGTTGCTTCCACACATGATCTGACAAGCTCCAGTTACCGGGACTCATTCTCCAGGGATCTTCTCTATCATCTTATGGTGAATTCCATCCGCATTCCTCCATTGAGGGACAGAGCTGATGATATACCACTTCTTGCCGAGTATTTTCTGAAGGAGGAAGTAGAACGGACAGGCAGGAAAATTACCGGCTTCTCAGATGAACTGCTTGAGCTTCTCAAACAGTACAACTTTCCCGATAACGCTCAGGAACTGAAAAATATCATAGCCTGTGCAGTTGTGAACACTGACGGCTGCATACTGAACAAGGATTCGCTTTCACCGTATATCCGTGAGAGGATAATTCCAGGCGAAATGTCAGGGGATTTCACTCCCATGAAACTCAATGACAAGATTATCGATCATGTAACGGAAACTCTGGAGTACTGCGGTGGAGCAAGAAAGGCTGCCGCAAGGCTGCTTGATATTGATGTGGAAAAGCTGAATACGCTATTGGAAGACGTTCAGTAGCGAACCCGCATGCTGCCGATCTTACTTTAATCCAGGATTGTGAATCTTGCTGTTTCAACTCCCCAAGAACCTGAGGCTACCAGAATGTAAACGCCATTCCCCGTATCACCAGGAGCCCATTCAAGCTGGCAGGAACCGGGGTAGAACTCAATATCTGTAACTGTCTCAAGAAGATGACCTGAAATACTGTAAATAGATACATTTACTGCACACTTCTGCAAAACTTCCAGATTGATGAGCAGATAATCAGAAACAGGATTTGCCTGACAGGAGAGGAATAGAACAGGCATTTCGTCCTGCGATGTCTCCACCTCAATGGATAGCTGCCCTTCGCCTATGTCAACTATGACTCCCTCTATGATATTCATACCGTATGGCATACCTGACAGCGGGAACTGATACCAGGCGTTGGAGGGTCCGCCCCAGCCGAAATTCAGATGATAGAATTCATCTGTATTGTAACCATCGACTATCACATTGTGACCGACCGTCGCTGGTACTGCGTCCACAATCGCCAGATGAGCCGGCATGGCGGCCATCATGTTCGCTGAAAGCCTCTCGTAAAGACTGTCCGAAGATGCACCGAGAAGACTGCAGTCGGTGAAGTTGAACTTAAGGTATGCATCGTAAGCCTGATTTACCCCGAAAGTACCTGAAACTGAAGCTGTGTAAACCTGTTTGCAGGCTGCCCCGCAGGCATATACCAGTGCGGCTTTGTCTGAATTCGTAATTGCTACTTGATTTACATAATGGCTTTCCAGAGAATCCAGATATACATTCAGCTCCGGCCAGGAGGGGAAATCATGGGCAATATAATCATCGTCTATCCAATAGTATTCATGGTAATTATGGTAGTAGTCGTCAGTATCGCTGAACTGCGTGCCGTTTGTGGTTTCTCCAAAATGTAAAATAGACCCCATTGCTATAGCGGGGCACCCCGCGACACTCCTGGAGCCTGCGATGAGGTCCATAGGGCAGTATCCATTGTACGGTGATCCCTGCGTCCAGTTCTCCCAGAGCCATCCTTCTGTGGGCGTTGTACCCGCGGGAGGCCACTGCTCTGTAAGATTGTCGGATAGCAGTACATACTCCTCTGAGGAATACTCTTCCCACCAGGTTCGATGCACCTGAAGAAGCTCCGGAGGGGAGATATCAAGGAATGACAGTCTCAGTTCAATGTCCTGGGTGATCATATCGAGAAGGATGCTTCTTTCACCTTCTGCAATCGTGCAGTTATCAGTGTATGAGTAAGCTATAACCGGAGGCAGATCGTTATCAGCGGCTGTTACTATGTATCCAGCGGGATTGAGTTCGAAAACGTATGCCAGTGTTAGTTGATCCCTGGCATTCTCAAGGGGGATGCAGTCTGCTATCGTGAAGGAGAGGTTCCGCCCATCGCGGGTAAGCCTTGCTTCTGCAACACTTTCCGCTTCGAATTGATCAACGGGCAAAGCGTTCAGAATGCACGAAAAAAACACAAAAAATACCATAAAGACAATGGAAAGCTTCATTTCACCCTCCTGTACATAATCGATTTTAGAATATTTCGGATGGAATATAAAGGAAATGGAGTTTTATACAAAATCAGAAAGAGTTTTGTTATGAATAATCCAGCGGGGAGCGGCGATTGCCGCCCCCCCCCGCGAAGATCAAGATCAGTTGATGGTTGAACTGGTGAGGCTGTAAGCCATGTAAATGGTTCCATAAGAATCAACCATATTGATAAGATATTCAACAACACCAGTTCCCTTTGAGAGAAACAGATCGAAGTAGAAACCCGGTTCGGCCGAATCTGTGTCTCTGAGATTGGCACAGCTGGCAAAGGTTCCGGCCGGCACTGTGACACTTGCCGAGAGGGAAAGGACTGTTCTGGAAATTGTTGGTTCAGTGGTGTCCGGTGTCCAGGTGTCACCGAGCGTAAGTGGCAGTATCATGAAGAGTTCGTAATCGGTTGTTGTGGTGTCGTCATACATTCTAAGTTCGGTATCGGTTTTATGTGCATAGACTGTCATTGTTTCGGTATATGTGAACGAAGTATCAGGATTGGTCCATATCGTAGTTGTGCTGTCCTGGATTGTGTAAAGCTCAAAGCCCTGCTGATGAGTTGTCGTTCCAATGATTTGTGTGACGTTGGATCCTGTTAAATAAGTTGTATCAGCGCCAGTTGATACGGTATATCCGCTCAATGAATAGTTCCACTGATTGCCGACCGACATAGGCAGATAATCTTCGTTCTCGCTCGGACCTGTTGAATCATTTCCACAACCGAAGATGCTAAGCAGAGATATGAGTGTAAGAATAGCTATAAGTATCCGCATATTTCCTCCTTTGTTTGGATTTTTTCTGTTCGTTATATCAGACAGGCTGGGTACCATAGATCATATATGTACCTTTGTCCAGTGAGTACTTCTTATTCCTTTACCGGATGCAAGCATTGACCATTCATATGAATCAGTTCAGGAGAATCAATTTACCTGTCGCTACTGAGGAACCGCATTCAACGCGGTACATGTACATTCCCCTTGAGACCGGTACACCTCTTTCGTCGCTGCCATCCCAGATCACCGAGTGCGGTTGGGCGGATTGAGTTCCGTTGATGAGAGATGTTACAATGCGCCCTGACATATCATAGATCATGATGTTGACGTTTTCTTCAAACGGTACGGTATACTGTATCTGTACCGAAGAGTAGAATGGATTTGGTGAGGCAAAGCATTGCAGAACATGTCCGATATCAGCACTGTTATGCGAAGCTACTCCGGTAACGGAGGGATCATAAGAGGATAATCCACTGTCATCCGTACCGAACCAGACAACTTCGCCATCTCCCATACTAACTGCGTTAACTTCGTTGTCCGCGAGACCTTCTGTCTGTGTGCAGGAAGTCCATCCTGCCCCATCTTCGAAACTGGCAGCACCATCCGCAGTGGAAACCCACACAATCCCCGAATCGGAAACACAGATATCAGTAATGTAGCTATCCGGCAGGCCGTCGGCTGTTGTATAGCTCGTCCATGTTCCGCCGGAGAAATGGCTTACCCCGCCCATTGTCGCAATCCATTTCCCATCGAATTCATCAAATGCGATGGCCTGAACATGGTCTTCTATAAGACCGCTGTTACCGGAATGATAACTTGTCCAGTTTGAGGGATAATAGAACTTGCTTATGCCCTCTTCAGTTCCAATCCAGACAGTATCCGCATTGTCCACAAAAACCTGCAGACCATCATCGTCAATAAGGCTGCTGTTGCTGAGATAGTAATTTGTCCATGTTGAGCCGTCAAATCTGGAAAGAGCGCCGTCCTGACCGCTGGGCCCACTCCAGCCTGATGTTCCGAACCAGAGGTTTCCATAGCTGTCGGATGATACTGACAGGATAATGTTTCCGAGTAGATCTGAATTAGTATCATTGTAATTTGACCAGGTTGATCCATCGTACTTCCAGACTCCCATGAACTGAGAACCCGCCCATAGTACGTTATCCGTAATATGCACATCATTGATATTATTGTCTGTAAGACCACAGTTCTCGGATGTATAGCATGACCATGTGCTTCCATCGTATAATGCGATACCGCTGTGATCTGTTCCGAAATAGAGAGAAACATCTGAAGTTCCAACATCGCCGTACTCTATTGAAGTAAAATAGTTGGTATGCGGTTCGTTTACCGTCTCGAGATAGTCCCAGTTGCTTCCATCATAACCTGCTGTTCCGTAGTTGGCTGTACCGAACCAGGTTATTCCGTCAGCGTTGGAAATGGCATAAACGTAGGGATCCGGAAGTCCGGAACCTGCAGGAGTCAGGATGCTCCAGGATCCATCATATCTTGCAACACCTGCGTTTGAAGGTGTTGGAGAGGCAGGATGGTTAGAAATCCAGACAATAGAATCAGCTTCGATCTCAAATGCTTCAATATTGTTTCCCAGCAGTGAGCTGTTACCATCATTGTAATGAGTCCAGGTTGAGCCGTTGTAAGTGAATACATAATTTGTCCAGCTTCCGGTCCAGACATTATCGTTACCGTCAACGGTCAGGGACAGAAAATATTGACCTATGGATCCGGGGTCCGGATCATAGTTTGTCCAGGAAGTACCGTTGTACATCGATACACCACCCGGGTCACCATAATCTGTGGGGTTGTTTGCTGTCCAGATATGGTTTTGCGAATCGATGCCCATTCCCCGGACGGCAACGTTTGTCGCGCCGCCACCCAGATCAGTGAAGACCTCCCATGTAGGATCGGTGAATTTGGCGCAGCCGTATCCGGTTCCAAACCACATGGATGCGCTCTGATCCTGAATGATAGAGTAGACTGTATTGTCAGGTATAGGGGAATTAGAAACGTTGTATACTGTCCATGTGCTTCCGTCATAGCACTGTACGCCTTCAGTGGTTCCAAACCAGATATTCCCTGCATTGTCTATAAAGACTTCCTTGACGTTTTGATCTGCGAGTCCTTCAGTTGTTGTATATTTCAGATATGTCTCCGAAGAGATATCCCAGAGTATTACTCCACCTCTTGTTCCGGCCCAGAGATCATTATTATCAACCGCTAACCCGCTTACAAAGCTGGCATCTGTATATGTTGTCCACACTCCCGCAAAACATGAACCCGAAAACAGAGCTGCTGCAGACAGGATCAGTATATAATTTATGAGAGTAATCCTGGAATTTCTCATATTTTTCCTTTCGTTACACCGTTTCGAGACTTCTCCATGAAGTTTCAAATAAATCATCATAGTAAAAACATTACATACTAATTGCATATTAACAAGAAGCTGGAGGAACGGTACTGTTCCATTTACTGACTAAAACTGAAACCCTTCTCGCGGATTATTTTTACGCACGCTTCAGCTACTTCTGGATCGTACAGTATACCGGAGTTCCGGATAATAACATCGATGGCATTATCGATACCCGGGGTTGATCTGTAAGGTCGATGCGAAGTCATGGATTCTATCACATCGGCTACGGCAATGATTCTTGCCTCGATCATGATTTTGTCACCTTTCAGCCCGTTTGGATAACCTGAGCCATCGTATAGTTCCTGATGCTGCAGAATCACATCTGCAACCGGCCAGGGAAATTCTACATTCGATAGAATATCGTACCCGATCTGTGGATGTGTCCGCACAATTTCCTGTTCAAGTCCGGATAGTTTTCCGGGTCTTGAAAGGATCTCCTGCGGTATGCTGATCTTGCCGATATCATGAACCAGAGAGATCATGTATATGGCTTCGAGCCTTTCTTCGTTGAAACCCATTTCACTTGCTATCATTCTTGCAAGTTCCGCAACTCTCAGCTGATGTCCGGATGTATAGGGATCCTTTGATTCGATTATTTTCGAAAGAGTTTGAATTGTTCCTTCCACACTTTTCTTAAGTTTCTCCATGCTTTGCTGAAGCTCAAAGGTGCGATCCTTTACGCGTTCTTCTAGAAGCTGTTCCTGAGCCACCAGCTGGCTTTCTACAAGTTTTCGCTCATTGATTTCTCTGCGGAGATCTACATTCTTCAGATAGTACAGCTCAGCTTCTTTCTCCTTCTGTTCAGTTTCATACCTTATTTGAAGTCTGGCGATCGTTTCAGCGCTTTCTTCACTGAAGATCTCCTTCGTCAGAGAACTGTACTTCTTGAAGAACAGAAAAGCCCTCTCATAATCACCCTTTGCCATGTAAAGATCGGAAAGTTCATGATAGCAGTCTGATTCAAGAATTCTGGCTCCTATCCTGATGGAAATCTGCAGGCTCCGCTCAAGGTATTCCAGCGCTTCATCATACTTTTCCAGAAGAATCATTATATGGCCCAGTAATATGCAACTATCTGAGATACGCTCTTCGTCCTCCAGTTCCTCAACGATAGAGAGTGAATTTCTATAGTACTCGATTGCTGGATCGTACTTCTCCTGCTTCACAAGAATATCTCCGATATTACTGTATGAAACCGATATACCTCGTCTGTCACCGAGTTCTTCTTTAAGTTTCAGGGATCTGTTGTAATAATCCAGAGCGCTATCCAGATCACCTTTGCTCTTAAACAGAATTCCCATGTTATTGTAGGACATAGCCAGCCCGGATAGATCTCCCGTTTCTTCCCTTATACTGAGTGCCCTCAGGTAATACTTCTCTGCTCTTTCAAGGTTGTTTCGTTTGCGGAAAATAACACCTATGCAGTTCAGAGAATGGGCCATTCGAATTTTGTCATCGATCTCCTCAAATATGGTAAGAGCTTGCATATAGTGATCAAGGGCAAGATCAAATCTACCCTGAGAGCCGAATACCACTCCAATATTAGAGAAGATTGATGCCATACCTCTCTTATTGCCAAGTTCATTGTAAATCGTGCATGCGATATTGAAATACTTCATGCTTTCAAAATACTGACCTCTGGCTCCGTTTGAAACACCTATTAATCTGTTACTGTCCGCTTCTCCTTTCCTGTATCCCAGTCTTTTCGAAAGAACCAGGGATTCCTGGGCATATGCCTCTGTCAGTAATGGTCTTGATCTGTAAAGCATCATTCCAAGCTCATTCAGCAGATCAACTCTTGCCTGTCCGGTTTCACCGGAAGGAGGTTTGGAACGCATCTTTTTCAGCTTGCGTTTGAGAACATCAATTTTAGTGTTCAAGCGTCAGGCTCACTTTCAATTGATTGTATCTTATTGAAGTCGAATCCTTTCTCATATATCACTTTTTTGCAGGCGCGGACAACATCTTCATCATATAGAATTCCTTCATTTTCAGTTATTTCCCTTACCGCTTCCTTCAAGCCCAGAACAGCTCTGTAAGGGCGATGAGATGACATTGCTTCAATAACATCGGCGACACAGATGATACGTGCTTCCATTAATATCTCATCCGCCTTCAGACCCTGTGGGTAGCCCGATCCATCAACATGCTCATGATGTTCCCTGACTATTTCTGCAATCGGCCATGGAAAATCTATTTCATTAAGAATACTGTACCCGGCTTGAGGGTGTATCTGGATGATTCTCATTTCCAGATCGCTCAGGGTTCCGGGCTTACTCAGTATCTCCTGGGGTACATTGATCTTTCCGATATCATGAACAAGAGAAGCGATATGTGCCGCTTCAATTCTATTCTCCGGCAGTCCCATCTCCCGAGCTATAGCGCTGGCCAGTTTCGCGACCCTGATCTGGTGGCCGGAAGTGTAGGGATCCCTCAGCTCCGTGAT
This sequence comes from Candidatus Fermentibacterota bacterium, assembly GCA_030609965.1. Lineage (GTDB taxonomy): Bacteria > Fermentibacterota > Fermentibacteria > Fermentibacterales > JCC-6 > Aegiribacteria. The sequence goes on along the minus strand of JAUWSQ010000001.1, from coordinate 54,672 downwards.
TTTCGATATAAGCTCGACGGTACCCTGAAAACCTCGTTCAAGTTTATTGTAACTGCTTTTGAGCTCGATTGTTCGCTCATTGATCAGTTCCTCCAGCTGATCCTGATGCTTCCTGAGTTCCTTCTCGATTTGTATGCGCTCGGATATTTCGCTCTGTAATTTGATGTTCCTGAACTTGTATATTTCAGTTTCTTTATTTTTCTTTTCCGTTTCAAATTTCACCTGAAGCTGGATCATGTTTCTTGTGCTTTCCTCGCTGAAAACCTTCCGCGATAGATCAGTGAATTTACGGAAATACTCCAGCGCTCCTCTGAAATCTCCAGTTTCTTCGCACAGGTTTGAGAGATTCTCGTACACCTGTATCTCTCGATAACTAGAGCTGGTTTCCTGAGCGATTTTGAGAGCCTGGTCAATGTAGAGTCTTGCCTTCTTAAATTGACCCTGAATCGTGAGTAATTCGCCTAAATTGTTACATGATGCCGCTAACCCGGTTGTATATTCAATACGGTCGAATAATGTGTAAGCTTTCTTGAAATGTTTCTTCGCGGCAGCGAAGTCACCCCGGTATTTCAGGATTAAACCAATATTATTGCACGAAGTGGCGATACCGAGATCATCCTTAAGTTCAGTGAAGGAATGCAGAGACCTTTCATTGAATTCAAGCGCTTTATCATAAAGATTCTGGTCCTGATAGATATTACCGATATTATTCGTGGTAATCGCTATACCTCTTTTATCATCATCAGCCTCTCTGATGGCAAGGGCTTTGAAGTAATAACTGAGTGCATTAACATGATCTTTTCGCTTTCCGTAAATTACACCAATAGCATTCAGCGTGCTGGAAAGGCCGGCTTTATCGTTGCTGACTTCATGAAGTGCGAGAGCTTTAAGGCTGTAATCAAGCGCTTTCTCATATTCGCTGCTGTTCAGATACGCACTACATTGAATGTTATAGCATCTTGCTTTATTGATCTCAACTTCATGTTCCTGAGCTATCGAGAGAGCCTGTTCAACCATACCACATGCTTCAGCAGGATTGTGTGTTTTCACAATGTCAGCTAGATCAAGAAGAACTGCTATCTCCTCTTCAGACGGCCGATCATCGGAACTGCGAATATCAGCAAGTTTCCTCCGAAGAGTCTTGATACTACTGCTGATCGGAGCACCACCGTTCTTGGTTTATCTGGTCTCCTTAATAACCCTCTTTGCTTCAGTATAGAGCTTGGCCTTCTGCTGGGATATGATGAGTTTCACGTCTGCCCATACCAGCCCCTGGGATTCTCCAAAGGTCTGTAGAAGGTTCTTTTCGCTGGCTGTTAATCTTCCGTCCGCGAGCACCATCCGTGACATTGCTGCCAGTATTTCCCTGGCCTCACGCTGACTGCTCGGAGTCGGCAGAGTATCCTGCCCTGATTTCACAGTGTCGAATATTTCGGTAATTTGTTCTTTTGTCATGTTTCGTTTATTGGCGAAGGATGTGAGGATTTTCATCTCTTTTTCATCTACTTCACCATCTGCGTACATGGCTTTGATCATCGCTGCGAGAAGAAGTTCCGGTGGTACCAGGGCTGCTCTTTCTATCCCGTCGATAGCCTTTGCGGTTATTCTGGATGCGGAGAAACGCTGCACTGATTCAAGCACCCAGTCCTGGCTTCCATCATTCAGAGGTCTGCCGCAGTATTCGCATTCACCTGTACTGCCGCCTTCGTAAGGAGCTCCACAGCCTGGGCAGTGAGATGATCTGAAGCTCTGATGAACATCGGTTCTTATACCGTGTTTACGCACCAACGTATATATCTGGGGTCTTATGATCTTCCGTCCGGTTACCCGCACCTTGTTATCATCGTTTCTCCTGGCATTTATACCCGACCATTTTACAAGAACCTCGATCCTGTCCATTCGGTTTTTCGTACCGGGAATGATGCTCTGAACTTCTACGGTGCCTACTGCTGCGTCCTTGAAAAAGAGCCAGTCGCTATCACTTCTGGTGCTGGACAGCTGTTTTTCGAATCCTTCAAGAAATGATGGAAGAGTAACCTTCCTTGCATCAGAAACATCGTTGGTGAACCAAGTCTTGATCAGCCGCCAGAAGATCACGGAAGTCCTGTCTTCTATATGCTGCAGATTGAAGCCCGGGTCGATGGCTTCCATGTTCTCAAACCCAGGAATAAGTGACTTGTCGGATACCACATTCCATTCCATCGACTGGGTTATTTCAGCGAGCACCCAGTCATATTCGCCGCTGGTAAGAACAGAATCACAGTTTTCACATTTACCCGTATCACTGAGTTCGATAGGTGCTCCACAGTTCGGGCAGACTCCGTCTACAAGGCCTTTCCCCTCAAGGGTCTGTACGCCCGGTTTCCGGAGGAAACTCCAGTATTCGGTAAACGGCGCGGAGGTGTTTTTCCGGACCCGCTTACCGGTCATAACGTCAACATCAGTATCGTCAGCCCTGGCGGTGATTTCAACGTGAATCGTGTCAAAGTGAGAATCACTGAAAACACCAACAATTCTGGAACTCTGAACCGTTATGTTCTCCATCCTGTTTCTGTATCCTTCAGCCTTCTGCATTTCAACCTGAAGGCTGAACCGCTCATCTATCCCGTCGGAGATGAACTGATTTACAGATGAAAGATCCTGATCCGACCAGGCCTCCTGGACGGCTATGAAAGCCCTGTTCACCTTTTGAAGAAAACTCTCCTTCGAGAACCCGGGATCTCTCTGTTTCAAAGCATCCAGAGCATTCTGCATTTCCTGATGCTCCTGTTCTCTTCTGAGCTTCCCGGCCTTTGTGATGGTGTGTGTTTCGTATCCGCCCTTAGCCTTTCTTCCGAATTTTATCATAAGGATTATCACAACTATCAGAAGAGGTACACCTATGAGCGGTTTGTGGATGGCAAGCCTGATAAGAAGGTAAAATATGTATCCCGCTCCGCCTCCTCCTCCGCCTCCTCCTCCACCTGAGCCGCCGTAGCTTCCGCCTCCCCCAGCTCGTGCAAAAGCAGTGGATGCGAGAACTAGCAGAATACCGATCAATATGAGAAAATAAACGCCTCTGTTATTCCCGTTGGATCTGAACACAAATACCCTCCTTGTGATAGCTGGATAAGCATAGTGTATATTTTTATGTTCCATGTGTCCATAGCTGTATCTGCGGTTATAATCATTTACACGTAACAGGAACTTGTCATCTATTTCCTTACGGATTGATAAATTATTGAAAGGACGTCTCTATATGCGCATTTCAGCAACAGCGGTGATCTATATCGTTCTGCTCGCTACCATTGCATCCTGCGGTGGTGATTCTGAGCCGGAAACGGTGGATTCCCCCTCAACTGAGGTAACAGCCGATACAGCCATTACCGAAGAACCAGTGATTTCAGAAGTGTCAGAACAATTGGAGGAGACTGTAGAAACTATTCCTGTAACAGCAGATCCAGAGGGATTGTGGGATACGACCATGGGCCAGCTGGAACTGATAGTGGATGATTCAGGTAATGTTGCAGGCGAGTATCCACTGGGAACCATTGAAGGAACTCTGACGGGTAATATTCTTGTGTTTACGTATTCTGAGGGCTCACTCCTGGGAGAGGGAACATTCACGTACGAGGATGATTTCAATTCCTTTACAGGAGTACAGGACATATCCGGAACTGAGTTTGTCTGGGATGGCAGGAGAATGCAAGAACAATGAAAGGGAAGATCAATGTGCCGGGAGTATTGAAGGAACTAGAGATTTCCGGTCCCGCAGCCCCGCAGCTCCTTACCGAACAGCAGGTTTTGGCTGCATGGTCTGATGTCTTGCCTGACCTGATAAGGTTCGGGAACAGCGAAGCTGTAACACTTGTTGTTAACGATGCTACAAGACCGGCTTCCTTTCCTATGATCGCTCCCCTTGAAGAAATTCTCAGTGATAAAGTAAGAATACTATTCGCCACCGGAACCCACAGACCAGTTACTAAGGAGGAGAAATCAATTCTTCTTGGTGGCTGCTTCTCAGATGCTCAATGGAAGAACAATGACTGCGATTCGGGGGATATGGTTTACATCGGCAGAACTCAAACGGGTACACCTGTAAGTATGGATCCATGGCTTTTCGATGGGAACCCGGTAATAGCCGTCAATTCCGTCGAACCTCACTATTTTGCCGGGTATACAGGAGGAAGGAAATCCTTTCTTCCAGGTGTTTCGTCCAGGGAATCCATTGTAACGAACCATTTCCTTGCCTGTCTGGAGGGAGCATTGCCAGGAAGACTTGACGGTAATCCTGTACACGAAGACATGATGGATGCTCTTTCCATGCTGGAGGATAGAGTGGAGATTCTGCAGGGGAACGGCGTTATTCACCGCGGTAAGCTTGTGCATTTCTACTGTGGTACGTGCAGGGATTCTTTCCAGAAAGCGTCTGAGGCTTCAGCTGTGCTTTCCACGGTTTCAGTCCCATACAGATCCCAGGTGGTTATCCTTCATCCAGGAGAACCACTGGACATAAATCTCTACCAGTCGGAAAAGGCCATTTACAACTGTAATTCGATTGTTGAGGACGGCGGTTCTCTTCTTCTTATCAGTTCATGCGGTGAAGGTCTCGGGGCGGATCATCTTGAAAAAGCCTTTATAACATCCATGAACGAAGCCTGGAACACTCCCGAGAGATATCAGTACAATCTGGGAGATCATACTATTGTCCGGCTCAAGAGTATGAGGAAAAGGATAAATCTGGCACTTTCGAGCAGTCTGCCTGACAGTGTTGTGGAAGGAATGGGTATTGAACCGGTTCATGATATCGAATCGTGGATTGCACAGAAGGAATGCGACCGGCCCATTTTCATATCTGGAGCAGGTTTCGTAGTACCTGTTGTGGAAGAAAACTAAAATGTGGAGTATAAGAACCCGTTTATTGCCGCTGTTTGTTGTGATCGGTCTTGTCTGGGTATTTTTCTACTACAGTTACAGCCTGGTGTCCCGCCTCAGGGAGACCAGGGCAAATGCAAACGAAACCATAGCCTGGTTCTGGGCAGGGGCACAGGTTCCCATGAGCAGGCTGGCGGAGCTCGGTATGATGTACGTCTGCTCGGGATGCGGTGCAACAACCCCTACATACGGATTTGAATCGGATTCCAGCCAAACGAGGTTTTGTCAGGATTGCGCTCAAGTAACTGAATGGTATTTCGTTACGATTGAAGGCATCGAGGAACGACAGAGACTTTTTCATAGAACCAGGAGGCTTTTCAAAGATCTGGTTGAAAGACTTGATTATACAACTATTCTTTCCGATACGGATATGGTTCCGCAGGTTGTGAACGGTATTGCGGTTGCAGACACGATGAGCCCGGAGAATCTTAAATTACTGATGCTGCTGGCCGAGGAACTTGACACGGAAAACATACCGGTTCCCATAACGGATTCTTATGGCGAAACCATTGGATATCTTCATTACGGTTCTGATGAGCTGGCGAAGGAACTCCTGCTCGTGCCGTATATTGAACTCGGCGTTCTCCTCATACTTATTTTCCTTTTTCTCTTCGTTATCAGGATGGAAATTAAGAAGGAAAAGGAACTTTCATGGGTAGGTTTTGCGAGGGAAACAGCACATCAGATCAGTACCCCCCTTTCGTCCCTTATGGGATGGATAGAACTGTTAAGGGAGAAGCCTGAGGCTGAGACGGATAAAGAGTTAGCCGAAGCCCTGGAGTTCATAGAGAACGATATCGACAGATTAAAACAGATAGCCAGCAGATACGGTCAGATGGGCAAGAAGCCGAAGCTTGAGAAGTGTATGATCAATTCCGTTATTCTCGATTCCGTACACTATTTCTGTGGACGTCCAGGCTTCCTGGCTGATAATATGAATCTGGAAACTGACCTGAAATCGGAATATCTGATCGATCTTAACAGCGTACTATTCAGCTGGGTCATCGAGAACCTTCTGAAAAATTCAATAGCTTCTCTTAAGGAAATAAGAGGCGGAATAATCAGGATAAGCACAAGGGATATTCAGGAAGGGTCGGGCCTGGTTGAAGTGGAAATAGCCGACAATGGAAAGGGAATCCCATTTGCCGATCAGAAAAGGATTTTCACGACTGGTTTCAGCACAAGACGGGGGGGCTGGGGGCTGGGACTTACACTGAGCAGGCGTATTATAGAACAGTACCATAATGGAAGCCTGCGTCTGAAAGCCAGCTCACCTGGAAAAGGAACTACTTTCGTAATCATGCTGCCCGCGATATCGGAGGATGCCTGATGATCACCGTACTTTGGGTTGACGACGAGATACAGCATCTCAGAAGTCATATAAGATTCCTTGAAAAGCACGATTACAAGGTGCTTACCGCACCCAGCGGACAGCAGGCGCTTGATGTACTGCGGAAAAACCAGGTGGACATAGTTCTTATGGATCAGATGATGGTGGGTATGGATGGAATGGAAACCGTAACCCGAATCCGGAAAAACTATCATGTACTACCTATCGTCATGGTAACCCAGAGTGAGGAAGAGGAACTCATGGATCTCGCCATAGGTGGTGAGGTTGATGATTATCTGACAAAACCTGTGAACCCCAGCCAGATTCTTCTTGTAATAAAAAGGTTGCTGATGGGCAATCGCCTTAGAACCCAGAGAGCAGCCAGAGAGATAGCCGATCAGACAACAAGGGTCATGGATATGCTCAACCATGAGATGGACTGGAGAAAATGGGTGAATATCTACCGTTCATGGGTTGAGAAGGATGTTGCTTCGGAAGGTTCTCTCACAGACGAAATGAGGAGTGTTGACAGGAACAGGTTCAGTGATCTGGAGCTGAATTTCTCAAAGCATGTTGAACTCAAATATCAAGACTGGATATCCGATACAGGCCCGGATTCTCCTCTCATGTCTCATAAATATCTTGAACGGGTAGTGGTCCCTCAGATGGAATCTTCAGCTGAGCTTGTTATGATGGTAATTGACTGCATGAGGTACGATCAGTGGCTTACTATGGCACCCATACTGGAAAAGTGGTTTCATATTGAAACAGATTTCATGCTTACAGTGCTTCCATCCGCGACACCCTACAGCAGAAACTCCATCTTCGCAGGCCTTCTTCCAAGAGATATCTGGAGATTCTACCGTCATAAATGGGATGAGAATTACGGAGAATCCGGATTAAACAGGCATGAGCATTATTTCCTGACAGAAGCACTCAGAAGATTGGGCTGCAGCAGGAGTATCCAGCCGGAGTACGCAAAGATAAGCACCCGAAGAGAGGGAGAGACACTGATACATTCCCTCTCAAAATCTCTCAAGGATGGCTTTCTCGCGGTAATAATCAATTACATAGACCATCTTACCCACGGCAGGTCTGAACTTGATCTTATCAGGGACCTTGCTCCCGATGTACCAAGCTTCAGAAAACTGGCTGAGACATGGTTCAGATCTTCATTTCTGAAGGATTTATTCCATACCCTTGCAGCAAGGGGAGCTACAGTTGTGATTACCAGTGATCACGGCTCTGTGTTTTCATCCCGGGAGACGAGGATTAAGGGAAGAGGAGTTTCTGGCAGTATAAGATTCCGTTTTGGAGACTCAATGTCAGCTGATCCAAAAGCAGTTATTACCGCAAGGAGTCCGGCTGACTGGGGTTTGCCAGACGAAAGACCTTCTAAGAGCTATCTCTTTGCGAGAGCGGATTATTTCATGATGTTCCCGAACGTGCCCAGGGACGAGATGCACAAATTCAGAAATACTTTCCAGCATGGCGGGGTCTCGCTTGAGGAGATGATAGTTCCCAGTATAATCCTTAAACCCAAGAGTATAAGATGATCGATGAGGTTGCTCTGGAGAAGCTTGCCAGTGGAATCGCGTGCCGTATGGGACCAGGCAGCAGACTTTTTCTTTCCGGTGATCTGGGCGCAGGAAAATCTGTCTTCGCGAGGGCAGTTCTCAGGGAGCTGGGGGTGAAAGGCAGTATCCCGAGTCCCAGCTTTATTGTGGATGCTGTATACAGCACCGCCGGACTGGAAATCCATCACATAGATCTGTACAGGCTGAAGGGCAATCCTGAAGAGATGGAGTTCTACGGGATTTACGCAGCCCTTGAAAGTGATGCCGCAATTATTGTTGAATGGGCCGAGCGTCTGGACGCAGTTATTCTGAAGAACGGAATCTTCGTTAGTATCGGTTTTACCGATAATCCGTTATTGAGGGAGGTGGAGATTGATGACAGGAGTCTGGCTGGGAATTGAGACCACTACCTCAACAGGTGGAGTTGCAGTCATGAAAAATGGATTACTTCTGGCGGAGGAGTGTTTCCCGGTCAGGGCAACGCACTCGGAGAAAGTCCTTCCAGGTGTTGCAAGGCTTATGAAGCAGGCTGAAGTGATTCCTGAAGAGATTACAGGAATCGCCGTCTCATCGGGGCCAGGGTCCTACACAGGGCTTCGCATCGGAATCGCCACAGCCCAGGGATTGTCTGCCGGATGGGGAATAGGGGCAGTGAGCGTTGAAACGCTCAGAGTCCTGGCTTCATCAGTTACTTCTGAAGGTCCTGTTCTTTCATGCATAGTTGCGAGAGATAAAGAGATTTATGCTGCTGTTTATGAGAACAGTTCTTTCGGGGCCGCTGAGATTGTTCCATCAGGTGTTTACACTGTCTCTGCCGTTGAGAAGCGCATAGCCGGACTGGGCTCCGTTGTAGTGGTGGGCAGCGGTAGGAGCATTATGCCGTTTTCCGATAAGGTTATAAAGACTGATCCGCTCTGGGACACTCCCCGACCTTCAATCGTTGCGCTGCTGGGTTCAATGAAGGTAGAACTGCGTGGTTTCGATAATTATCCGGCTCCCATATATCTCCGTGGTTTTAATGAAAAGGTGAACAGCATTGTACCCTGAGATCCGCATTGCATCGATTGTTGATGTTCCCGGCATAATGGATATCGAGAATCGATCATTTCCTTGCCCATGGGATAAAGAAACCATTACTGCCTGTATTGAATCCCCTTCCTTTCGAACATGGACCTCAAGACTCAATGGCAGGGTCACTGGATACATTACCGCACAACTGGATGCTCCCGGGCTTCATATCGTTAATCTGGCGGCAGATGAAAATAAACGAAGGCAGGGCCTGGCAAGCTGTCTTCTTCGAACCGCTGAATCGTGGGGGCAGCGCCTCGGGGCTGCGTTTTCCTTTCTTGAAGTACGGGAAAGCTCTCTGCCTGCCCTGACTCTATATACGAAAAGCAACTACACCCGTACGCAGCTGATCGAAAAATACTACCCTGACGGTGAAAACGGTGTTGCGTTTCGTAAGACAATCCATCCTGACAGAGTTACATCAGTTATTGCTGAGCGGATTTTCAGCAGAAGTGCCATGATCCCCCCTGTTGGAGTGATTCTGGGCTCCGGGTTGTCATGGCTTGCCCAGGAGTTCGGATCAGAACTGGAGATCAGTTATGAGGAATTACTCGGAGAATCGAGCCCTGAAGTCCCAGGACATCCAGGTAAGATCTCATTCAGCAGTTGCGGCAGGTTCGTATTCATGCTGGGCCGCCGGCATCATTACCAGGGTTACACTGGAGATGAGATATCGCTGCTGCCGGGTGTGCTTGGGGATATTGGTGTTACAGCATGGATACTCACTTCATCTTCCGGAGCGGTCGACACCGAACTCCGTCCGGGTGATGCAGTTCTGTTCAGGGATCATGTGAATTTCGCAGGATGTGTACCGAAACCTGCATGTGGAAGGGTAAGACGATCGGTCTACTCAGACAGGCTCAGACAGGCGGCACAGAAAGCTGCGTTAAGAACCGGAACAGAATTACGCGAGGGAATCTTTGCCTGTGTTTCGGGACCTGCCTACGAAACCACCGCAGAGATTAAGTTCCTGAAGAAAAATTGTTTTTCGACAGTATCCATGTCAACCGTACCTGAAGCATTGCTTCTTTCGGCGCGAGGATTCGATGTTGCGGCTGTATCACTGGTAACCAATGCCGCATCCCCCGAAGCTGTGGTTACCCATGAGGAAGTTCTCTCATCACAGGGAAAGGTAAGAAAAATGCAGGAAGCCTTTCTTGCTTCTTTTATCCGGGAGGCAGCATCAGTTGAATTACAGTGATGTGGAGAAATACCTTTTTGGCAGGCGCAGAATGGGTATGAAATTCGGCCTTGACCGGGTCAGAAAACTCATGAAAGATGCCGGAAACCCTCAGGAGAAATTCAGAACTGTTCATATCGTTGGCAGCAACGGGAAGGGCAGCACCACTGCGCTTCTTTCCGAGATTCTTCGGCACCTCGGCTTCAGAACAGGAAGAATGACTTCCCCACACCTTTTCCACTACAGGGAACGGGCTGCGGTTGACGGCAGATGGATTCCCGAAGAAGAAGTTGTGAGATTCGTTGAACTCTTCAGAGATAGAATTGAGGAGCACAGCGCGACTTTTTTTGAGATTACAACTGTTATGTCAGCATGGCATTTCATGAACAGCGGGGTAGACCTGGTGGTCGCCGAAGCCGGTCTGGGAGGAAGGCTTGATGCAACAAGGCTTCTGGGCGGCTCCTGCACTGTCTTCACAGGAGTGGAGATCGAACACAGAAGAATTCTCGGCTCCACTGAGGCTGCCATCACAGCTGAGAAGGTTGCAATTGCCCCGAAGGGGTCAGCGCTCATAGCTTTCAGACAGAAACCGGAAGTAGAGAGAATCATCGTCCAGGCAACTGAAGAGGGGAATCTTCAACGTACAATCCCGGAACAGGCGAAAAACGCTCCACTGCCCGGGGAACACCAGAAGCGCAACGCAGGGCTGGCCATTGCAGCAGCGCTTCAGTTAACGAAATGCGATGATGCTTCGGTCATGACCGCTTTCTATAAATCATGTTCTACACTTAAGTGGGCCGGGCGTATAGATCTACGCTCCGGTCATCCGTCAATCCTGTTCGATGTCGCTCATAATCCGGGTTCCATTGCTTTCCTGATCAAGTATCTGAAAAGCGGATGGAAGACTCCGGTACCTGCTATGATAGGTTTCCTGGAGGACAAATTCTGGCGGGAAATGATCCTTCAGCTGAAAGGAATATTCAATCCGGTGATAACAACAACGCCGCTTAACGAGAGGTGCCTGCCGGCAAAAACACTTGCCGCTGAATTCCGGAAAAATGGTGTTGAAGCCACCTGGGAGGACAATATAGGTGTAGCGCTGGAAAAGGGCAGATCCCTGGCTTCAGATATTCTGGTTGTAACAGGTTCATTCTTCGTTGTCGGAGATGCAATGAGGCAATCCTGGGAGAAGGGCTGGATAACCATGCCTGCGGAAGGGGAGGAACCGAGACAACTTTTCGATCACGTTACCAATGTTGACAGTCCTCCGAGTTGTGATGTATAGGTATTGTTCATACATTAGTTTTAATATCCGATATGATGGAGGTAGAATTCAATGAAGAAAAAGGGGAAAACTGCTCCTGAAAAGATCAGTCAGAAGGAGAGTGCAGAGGGCACAGCTCCATTTTCAGTGATTAATTATATTCTGTTTGCCGCAGGGCTGCTTGATATTATCGCAGGATGGTTTCTTCTTCGCGGGGGACATATCACCATCGCCCCGGTAATGCTGATTGCAGGTTACTGCGTTATCATTCCCATTGCTATCATTTTCAGAAAAAAGCAACCTGAAACCGTTTAGGAGTGTATCCGACAATGAAACATTTGCATAAGACCCACACAGCTGGCTATAATACTCGCATATTATCGTCAAATACATCCAGTATTCTCCTCAAATCTCCGAGCATTCTATCTCAGCCATGAGGATATTCTGCTCAATGTACATTGTCGGACATACTCCTGGAGTGATGAAGTACATACTCATTACCATTATGCTTGCTCTGTTCCTCGCCTGTGGCGATGATAAGGAACAGGCATTCAGGCCTGACCCCCTTCCATTGATGGCGAAGGATACTGCTTTCGTTTACGTACCTGGAGGAATTTTTATTACCGAATCCTCCGATACCGTTGAGATATCAGATTTTCGTCTTGGGAGATACGAAGTATCCAACAGGCTCTATTATTATCTGTCTGATGAAGTGGGTCTCGACTTGCCGCCAGACCCGGAATTCCCCGGCATGAACCATTATCTTTTCGAATACCCGGACTACCCTGTGTTGAACGTAAGCTTAAGAGAAGCGGTAGCTGTTGCGGCAGTACTTGGAGGAAGGCTTCCTACAAGATCCGAGTGGGCTTACGCTGCATCCCTGGACATATCAGGGGATTTCGCGGGGAAGTATCCATGGGGTTCTCTCGAGCCTGAGGACGCGGAGTACCCGGCCAACTACCTTGCTGGAGATGAATGGGAAACAAGAGGAATGGATGGATACTTCTGGACAGCTCCAGTTGATTCATTTCCACTGACAGATGCAGGTTTTGCATGTCAAGCGGGTAACGTGGCCGAATGGACCTTCTCACCTCTTGATTCAGTGTTACCGGTATGCGGAGGAGCATGGCTGTCTCCTGCTGAGGAAATCACAATTGACGCCGCACAATACCTGGCTCCCGGTGATCGGGCACGCCACATCGGCTTCCGTATTCTGCTCCCGGGGACGTAGCACACTTCTTCAACTAATTTGGCAGCTTACAATTAATAATGATCAATAAACATATATAATAATGCAATTTAAAGGAGATTCTGTGAATAACAGATATTCCACATATTATAGATTGTCTGCTGTATTTTCCGTTTTTATTCTTGCAGCAGGCACCCTCTCAGCGCAGCCATACAATGACAATCTGGTCATCACGATTCCCCCCGGAGGATATTCATGGTCAGTATTTACTGATTCAACTGGATTCAGTGATTTTACAACTGTACATGTAATTGCCCCCGGACCACTAACTGGGTTGCGTGATATGCTGCCAGATTCGGCTGCAGAAGCAGTTGAAATATGCAGTGAATGGTTGAGGGAGGACCTTGCAACAAGATTCACTGATCTCCTTTACGAAGTTGTTGACTCCGACATGCCAGTTCGGCCAGCCTTTGCAGATGTTAATGGAGATGATCTTGAGGACCTGGTCTGGAATGGGGATATCGGCACCCCGGTATCAAGAATATTCCTTGCTCCAGACTGGAAGGAGATAACCGATATTCCCGGATCCATGGAACTGAGAAGGTTCTGTGATTTGAACAATAATGGCGCATCTGATTCTGCTTTCGTCAGTGACGAGGGAGTGCTTACTTTATTTCTCCAAGATACAGTATTTCAGGTTACCGAAGGTTTTGATATCGCAGGTGTAACTGGTATAGCACTGGGGGATATGGAGGGTGATGGACTTGTGGAGCTGGTTGTGGGAACGGATTCGGGGAATCTTCTCATATATAGGAACCGTGGCAGTATAGAGGTTCCATGTTTTCTGCCTTTTATATCCGAATCCCGCATTCTATTCCCGATGAATGCAGGGGCATTCAGTTCGCCAGCGATATTCCTTTCCGGTGATTCAGTGCTGGTTGCTGCGGTTGGGACTCAGCAGAGCGGTCTGAACTTCTATGCTGCAAGTGCTGGTGGGAGTATGATGTCCCGGGAATGGGGGACAGCAGAGACTCCATGCAATGGAGACACTCTTTTGAACATATCGCCCCTTGAACTGGATCTCGGCGAAGAAACCGTGCTTGTCTGCGGGACCCGGAACGGGATTCTCTACGAAGCCCGTCCAGGCTCGGATTCCCTCCATCTCCTGAATCTGGAGCCAGTTCCCGGGACTTTTCCTAACCTTGCCCTTGCTTCTGTTAATGGAGACGAATTTCCCGATCTGGTAGCAGGGACCATGGAAGGGGATGTGTTCTATCTTCCAGGATATCATGGCTGGTTCGACGGGAACTGGGAGAGGATAGATAATTTCCCTCGAATCCCCTCTGGTTCTCCGGCTGCCTGGAAGGATGGACTTGTTTTTGGATCAAGCAGCGGTGAAGTAAGATATTTCGCCAGGGACGGCAGCGGAGTATGGGTTGATTCAACAGCGAATTCGGAATTTTGCAATATCGACGTTGGAGAATACTCTACACCTGATTTTGCAGACATTAACGGCGATGGGCAAGAAGAGCTTATTGTCGGAAACTCGAGAGGGTCTCTGACCTACTTCGAGCTTGATTGCGATGCCGTTGATGGCGGACCTTTATATGTAGAGCGGTTCTCCTGGAAATTCGAGCCCAACAGTTCGGCTTCAGAGATTCAATCCTACTATTCCAGATATTTTCCTTCGTACTCTGTTTTTCGTGCTCCATCAGGCATCCGCGAGGTAAACACTTTCTCCCGTGAAATTATGGAAGCAGATCCCCGACATCGTGATGAGATAGCTTACTGTATCGCGCATACGCCTACAGAAGTGCTGCGAGCCATGTACAGGAACGGTGACAGTGATCTGTTTTCCGTGAACGTTTCGGAGATGTACGAAATGTCTGGGAAACTCGATTATGTTCGTCTGCTGGATTCAGTCGATGAAACACAATGCCAGCTTAAGACTGAAAGCGGCTGGGTCAAGATCTCGAGAAATGACTACTATCGGTTTGTGGTACATCCCAGAATACTTTTTGAGATTCCCGCAAGGATCAATACCGAATACTGGAACACCGGGCGGGATACAGTATCTGTTTCTCTTGAGGAATGGCTGAATCATGAACCTGACAGCCTGTACGGTGAGTCGGGAGATCAACTTTTCTGGCGGGAATACATCCCTTCAGACAGTTCGGGGGGAAGAACCCTTGAAGAACGCGTGATGGAAGCAGCATCTTACGAGGAAGCAGTGATCAGGCTGTGCAACTTCCAGTCTCACTCCCAGCCGGGGGGCCTGATGTCGTTTGGATATATGACAAACGACCTTCAGCCGATGGAGATTTACAGGAAGGCCTACGGTTCCTGCGGAGAACAGTCCATTTTACAGACAGCATTATGCCGTGCATTTTTCATCCCCGCATACGTTGTCGGGTGCCGTGGTGAGGATCATCAGTGGAATCAGTATCTTGACCCTGCAAGTGGAAACTGGAATCACTGGGATATCAACTACGGAATTTCAGGGATCGGTAACGTCTGGGTATCAGGGGAGGGTGCAAACCACGCCAGGAAAACTATATCCACCATAACTGCCTTCGGACCCGGTAATGAAGTTTGGCCTGTAACGGGCAGTGTTCTGGTTCCACAAGGTTCAGGATATATGCCCGGAGATTCGGGTTATACACGTACTGCCGATGTTAATATTCTTGTTACCGATCCTGCAGGGATTCCAGTGGAGGGCGCTATGATCCTGGCTAGATCGCACTGGGAGAACGGAAATTCAGTTTCCGAATTCAACTATACCGATGAATCCGGATCATGCGTTTTTCATTTAGGCTGGGAGCCGAATGGAGGGTATTCAATCGATGTTGTATCACCCTTCGGGTCTGCCGGAAGCTCGAATATTACGTTCACTGAAGGGAAGTCCTACTCAATAAATTATATCGTACCTTGCAGTATCCCGGAGAGGCAGATCGTATCCCTCCCTGAGGGTGCTTCGTCATTGAGCATGCCCGTCACGAGCAGTCTGTTTCCCCTACCTTTCTATTCCCGCTCGCTTTACTCAATCGACGATGACAATGGGATCGAATCGTACAGGAGCCCGGGATGGATTCATTGGCTGACATCAGCTTCCTCCCGTTCTCCGGTGTTCATGAATGCAGAGAACTTTAGAAGTTACAGGAGCGGCTTCAACTGCCAGGCAGTGCCGTATCCATTTACGCCTGAACCGGACGATACCTGTTATGCAGTACTTGATAACAGAAACTGCATTTTCACATGGTCTGAATATCAGTTTTCTCCATCAGTGTATTCTGTAACTGATGATATGCCTTACGATGCTTTTAACTGGCTTGCCCAAATGGCTTCAAACAGAAATCCTGTGGCTGCTTCATGTTCTCCCGCCGGCATCTTCCCCGGCGTTGAAGAGAATCTCAACTGGATCATGTTCTATCAGGATATCGAGCTTCATCAGGACAACCCTGATGATCCTCTTTCTGCTGAACGGATTATCGGCCCATTCAGAATTCCCTCCGGGGAGCGAAGCATGACCATCGGAACAACCAGTGATCAGCTCGGTCTTGATCTGGACCTTTTCCTCTTTATGGATCGCAATGCAAACAGAGTAGTTGATGATATGTCTGAACTTTCGATTAGATCAACCTCTCCGACCTCCAATGAGACTATTTTCGTTGCAGAGCCCGATTCTTCCGCAGTCTACTGGATTTACCTTCATGGATGGCAGGTTGATGAAGAGGGAGGGATGATCGATCTGGGTTTATCCTTTGAGCCGGAGATGCTTGAGGTGTGCTCCCTCAGCCCGACTGGATATCAGAGCAGTCAACCTCGGCACTTCAGTTTCATGACTTCGTTTGACACACTGGAGACCGGAGATATTTATCTGCTGTCGGGAGGTGATGTGATTGTACCTGAGAAGTCAGAGGACCGATGGTATTTTGAAGCATCTCTTAATACAGTCTTTTTCGATTCAGGATCAGTGCAGATATTCAGAAGCGATGATGAGCTGATAGAAAACCTTTTATGGAATGTATCCCTGGACAGCATTCCTCCCGAACTGACTTACCTGTCTGTCATCGTAGATTCCGCAGGTATGGAAGTACTGGTTGAGGCTTTCTGTACAGATGAAGGCTCAGGAATAAGGGAAACGGCAGCATATATTGACAGTCTTGAACAAACGCAGCAGATGTTACAGGGTGATTCGATCCGGAGTTGCAGAATCGATATTACTCCCTTCTCAGGCAAGACCGTTTCTCTTGGAGTCTGTTTCACGGATTCAGCAGGTAATGAAACGACAGGGAATATCGATGTTAATGTTCCTATGAGGCCGGCAGTGCTATTCAGTTCAGTTTATCCATCCCGAACAGTGTACGATCACAGACCTATTCTGCAGATTTACGCAGATTTCCGTGATGATCTGACTGGCTGGAGTGCAATTGCTGAACTAACAGATTCCTCGGGTGTATTTCGGGAAGAACTGTATCCATGCGTAATTGATGGAAACATCATTCAATTCAGGCCTCAAGAACATCTTGATGATGGCAGTTACGGTGTCATTGTCCGGATAACCGATCGGGAGATGTCGCTGATTGCGGAGCATTCATGGAGTTTCACAATAAAGACCATGATCTCGATACTCTGATGAAGGATAATTCCAAGGCCTGTTATTACGGATGGTGGGCGAAGAGGGACTTGAACCCCCGACATCCTGCTTGTAAGGCAGGCACTCTAGCCAGCTGAGTTATTCGCCCACGAAAATGATGGTTGCAGGTTCTGCAACCGGGGAGCATATATGGTTTGACGGGTGCTTTCTGTCAAGCACCTCTTGAAATTAGAGCTTGTCACGATTGGAGAATAAGCGTCTTGAGCAAAGCAGATGAGAAACACGGCGTATGCCCTATAAGCATTATTCCTGCAGAAAGAAGATCGACCATCTTCAATGAGCTTCTAGATATGGATAAGTCGTGTGAGACCAAGGTTGTCATAAACCAGAAGGAAGACGATAATCTTGTTCTCGTTGGAGTAGGAGCGATAGACTGGCCGGGCCTGGCAACTGTAGTACTGAGCGAGCTTCATCACTCAGGATGGAATCTGGATCTTCTGGAAGGTTTTGCCCTGAAGTCTGATGGTATCCGAAGAGGTTTCGTGATTACAGGGATCAGGGATAAGGATGCAGATCGGCGGGATGAGTTCGTTTCCGATGCCCGTAAAATGGCGGACCTTCTTGCTAACCTCGCACGGGGCCGGGCAGGCACAGTCTCTCTACTGTCAAGGGCAGCGGAAAGACTTGAGATATTTGAAGAAGTGCGAGTTGCCCTGGAAGTACTTTATAGCGAAAAGATTGTACCTGCGGGTATCCTGGGAGAAAAGGGAGAACTGGTTCTTTTCATTTCATCAAGGTCCGATGAGTACCTGGCTGAGAGAAAAGCAAGTGATCTTGCATGGATAATCAAGACGAATTTTCAACTCGTTAACATGGTCAGAACAAGCGCTGGAAAACCTCAATTCGCCGTTAAGAATCTCAGAACGACGAGGGAACACCTTACAGGTATTAACATTGCAGGATTCGAGAGGGACATCTCATTTCAGAATTGTGTGACGGCACTTACACATGCATGGTACGGAGCTTCAATACGTCACCAGAGACGATACACAACACGGGACGGTGTTATTTCCATAAGGATAGAGATGACCGGTCCCAGTGGTTTTAGCGCAACGAGAACCGAGCAGACAGTTATCAGAAGAAGCCTGAAGAAACTCCTGGTTGCTCATGAACTTGAAAAACTCAAGAGGATTCACCAGTACGGCGGCAGCGAGCATTACGCAAGAGCTCTCATCCCTCTGCTTAAGAAAGAGTGCGAAACAACAGGCCTCAACCAAGCGTATATTGCTATTGTCTCATCAACAACGTTCCAGGCACAGCTGAAGCTTGTTCTTGTTTCGAGTCAGGATGACAGTGATGCTCACGATACCAAAATCATCGATCTGGTTGGCTCTATTAATGCCATGAAAGGTCTTACTGTTGTATCGTTCAGATCTCCTTCCCACTACAGGAATATCTGGGTTGATCTTTTAAACGTAACCATCGAGCGGGAAGACTTTGCAGAGATGGAAGATGCTTATAGAGACATTAAACTGGCAATAGAAGCGAACTTTGGTCAATTCAGAGATTTCGACCGGGGGATGAGGCTTAACGATGTAAGGCAACTGAGTGAGATTAAATCTGAACTCAGTGAGATCCCTGATAGTGTGGTAACAGATTTCTATTATCATATTGAGGATTTTCTAAGAGCCAGCATATCGGTACACGAGCTGTCTCAGCATATTAAACTTGTGTACGATTCAATATCATCGTATCTCACCGAACGCACCTCATCGGAGAATCAATGCTCATGTAACGTATTGAAGGTTGAAAAGCAGGTAGCAACTCTGATCTGCTTTGTATGCGAAAATGAAGTGATCATATTTCAGTCTCTTCTGGAAGCCGTAAAAGACTATACAGTAAACGTAAGTATTATCGAATGGGCGGGTGTTTCGGCCATTCTGTTCAGAATACAGAAAAATGAAAAAGCTCTCGATGATGATGAACTGCTTGGTGTGATCAATAAGCTGAAAGCTCTGAATGAAGAACAGTATTAACTGAGTATCTTGACAGATCGCCCAAGTGATTCTATTGTTCCTCGTTCATGGCGGTGTAGCTCAGTTGGCAGAGCAGCGGAATCATAATCCGCGGGTCGGGGGTTCAAGTCCCTCCGCCGCTACCAAAGAAATCGGGGGCACCATCTGGTGTCCCCTGTTTCTTTGTTGATCTCATGATTGAACCCCAGATCAAAGATCTGACGGGTGAATTTATCCTGAGCGAACGAAGTGAGTCGAAGGAAGTCCCTCCGCCGCTACCAGAATTTTGCCGTGGGTATTACAACCTGCGGCAATTTTTTTTAGAATTTCAACTATTCCAGTCTTCTTCTTTTAGTCAGGAGAACAAGGTCTCTCAGTTCATCTATACTGCGGCATTTCAGCCATTTTGAGTCGAAGTCAGGGGAACTGGTTATTTCCGCGATAGCCATCAGTGCGCGAAGATGAAAAGTTCTCTCATCCATTGAACCGGCCAGGACAAAGATCATCCTGACAGGTGAATTCTCTCCTCCGAAATCGATACCCTCTCGGCATCTTGCCAGAAGGACGGAGAACTTGCCAGGACCGGGAACGATGATATGAGGAATTGCGAGACTCTTTCTCAGGGCAGTTGAAGATTCCTCCTCCCTCTCAATAAGAAGGTTCTCGATTTCACTTCTATTCAAAGAGAGGGAATCCTCCAGATTTTCAGAGGCCATCCTGAAGAATTCTTTCATACCAATTTGTTTATCGATATCCAGTATTACTGCTTTGAAAACCAGATCATCGAATCTGTCTTCGGTTATGTGGTCACGATCTCTTAGAACCTGTGCAAGCTCCCTTACCAGGCCGTTTTTAACCAGTTGTTTCGGGAAAACTCTTGCAGTAAGATGCAGCAGTGCATATTCCCTCTGAGCCCTTTTTCTGGTGTATATGAAGTACCAGATGGTTCCTCCGACAATGACAAGCAGGCTTGCTGTCAGTGCAGATTGTCCAAGTTTTGTCAGAAGAACAAGCATGCCTGCAATTCCCAGAAGCTGAATCCAGGGGTAACCCGGGCTTTTAAATTCGGGTTTGTATGTATGAATTCTGCTTTCCCTCATTACAATCAAAGAGAAATTAACAAACAGGAACAGAATGAGCATCATAGTTGATGCAAGCTTTACCAGGTGCATAAAATCAAGCAGGAGGAGAAGTATTATTATTACACCTGTTAGAACAATCGAAACCCAGGGAACACCCTTCTTCCTTGAAATACTGGAAAGACCGGCAGGAAGCAGGTGATCCCTGCTCATTGCAAAAGGGAACCTTGCTGAAGCCAGGATTCCTGCGTTGGCTGTCGATAGAAATGCCAGTACGGCTGCAATGCTCATTACTGTAAGGCCTGTTTTGCCTGCGATAATACTGGCTGCCTCGGAGATGGGCATTCCTGTTGAAGAGAGAACGGAAGGATCAAGAACGCCCACACAGATAAGTACAGATACGAAGTAAAAGATAGTTACCACGGTCAGAGCAAGAAACATGCTGACTGGAAGATCACGCCCCGGTCGTTTTACCTCCTCCGAAACGCTTGTTATCTTGGTCAGTCCCCCGAAGGCTACGAACACCAGGGCAGCTCCGGCAAGGATTCCGTTGAAGCCATCTGGTGCGAAGGGTCTGAAGCGATGGGGGGAAATGTAAGTTAAACCGAATGCTCCGAACAGGGTCAGGGATATGAGAAGTCCTGCAACAAGTACTATCTGAGTTTTTCCGGCATGTCCGGCACCTCTGAGATTGACAGCTGTAAAGATAACGCAGGAAATCATTGCGAAAAGCCTGCCATTGATATCCGGAGAGAGGAACTCCATAAATATTCCAAGTCCGACAAAAGCAAAGGCAGTCTTGACCGACAGGGAGAACCAGGCCGCCAGCCCGGAGAGTGTCCCTGCAAGGGGTCCTAGAGACCTGTCAATGAAGTAATAGGTTCCCCCTGCCCTCGGCATAGCGGTTGCAAGTTCTGCCTTGCTGAGCATGGTTGGAATCGTGAGAACTGCAGCTATGAGGTATGAGAATATCACACCTGGACCCGCCACAGTGTAAGCCAGTGCAGGCAGAACGAAAAGCCCTGAGCTTATCATCGCGCCTGTTGCAATCGAGAAAAGAGAAGGAATTCCGAGATCCCTGGAAAGCTTACCTCGATTGTCAACCTGATGCTGCATACTTTACCCCCTGAAGGCATTATTATCCTTTCCATGCAGTAAGTCCACCTCGGCAGAGGGTTCATGTATATTACTGGAAAGGGAGGATGCGTGAGTATACAACGATCTGTAGAGAATACTTTTATTGAAACAGCCAAACTCAGGGATCTGCTCCCTTGCGGTTCAGATATACTCGCAGCTGTTTCGGGCGGGAGTGATTCTGTTGCGCTGCTGCAGCTTCTCCACCGGTTTGCTAACCATATGAAGTGGGAACTGGCAGTCCTCCATATTGATCATCGAGCCAGACCCGGGAGTAGAGAAGATGCAGTTTTCGTAAAGGATCTTGCAGAAGGAATGGGTCTGCAGTGCAATGTTTGCGTAATCTCACCGCCTGGATCCGAATCTGTCGAAGGGTATTTCAGTGCCGAAAGGAATAGAATTTACAGGGAATACTCTTCGGATAATGTTCTTGTCACAACTGGACATACGGCATCTGACAGAGCAGAAACACTTATAATGAGACTGCTTGAAGGATCCGGACTGAGGGGCCTGGGGGGAATGGATTACTTCGGACGAGGATCCGTTCGCAGACCGCTGCTGGATTTCACACGGAGTGAGCTTCGGCAATACCTTGGGGCTATCGAACAGAACTGGATTGAAGACCCGACAAATCAGGAGGATTCGTTTCTCAGGAACAGGATCCGCCACAGAGTTATTCCTGTACTTGAATCCATATCACCGGGAAGTACGTGTGCTATAGCAAGATCTTCAGCTAATCTATCCCAATGGAGGGATATTACAGGCAGTATTATCGATGATTCTATTGACAAGCTTCTTGATGGAGATACATTTCAAAGGGACAAGTATTCGAATTTGCCAAGAGCTGTAAGACTCGGAATTCTGTGGGCTTTAGGCGGTCGACCCAGGAGTGGAAAACTTGAAATAGAAAAAACCGACAGGTGGATTCTAGGGAAAAAGGAAGGATTTCATATTCTTCCCGGGGGTACGAAGATCACTTCTGAAGGGAGCAGGATACACATCCGAAAATCCTTGAAGAAATCGGGAAAGGTAGAAAATTGAAGAGCAATGACTGGGACGTGCTTATCTCCTCGGTTCGCATTCAGGAAGGCATAAGTAAACTCGGATCGGAGCTTACAGAGATATACGCTGGTAAAAGGATTGTTGTTATTCCACTACTCAAGGGTGGTTTCATGTTCGCAGCCGACCTTGTCCGGAGTATGGATGTTGATCTGCAGATCGAGTTCCTTGGTGCGGCAAGCTACGGGGAGCAGACTGAATCGTCTGGAGAGGTTCGTCTTACCCTTGATACGACCCTTCCGCTTTCAGGCCGGGATGTCCTCCTGGTGGAGGATATTGTAGACACAGGACTTACACTGGCGTATATTCAAAACCTGATTAGATCAAGAAATCCAGCCTCCCTTCGTACGGTTGTACTGCTTGATAAAAAGGCCAGGCGGCAGGTTGATGTGGATGTACACGAATGCGTATTCAGCATTCCTGACAGGTTTGTATTCGGATACGGGCTGGACAGTCCGGGGGGATTTGGCCGCAATCTTCCCGATATTGTAGCACTTACAGATTAAAGATTTAAAACCGGGAGTTTCATGAACCAGGATGATAAACGAAAACCAGGCAAATTGCCTCTGCAGCCATTAACTTCAGGCTGCTCTGTTAAAACACTTACTATGTGGCTGCTGATGGCACTGATAGCGTTCACAGTTTTCCGGATTTTCGATACCGGTACTGACAGCATTGAAATACCTTACTCCGGTGATTCCGGTCTGATGGACTATATCAGCCGTGACAAGGTGGAATCAGTCGTCATAGAAACCGGCGGATCAATTAAGGGGGAATTCACTTTCCCTGTCGTGAAGGATGGGGTTGAATACAGCGGTTTCGTAAGTTTCATTCCTTTTGAGAATACCGGGGTACTTGATTCACTGGCAGCTCATAATGTGCTCGTAACAGCCAAACCTCCAAACGAACTGCTCGCTCAGATTCTCTCCTTCATCCCTTTCCTGCTTCTGATCGGTTTCTTCATCTATTTCATGAGAAAGGCTGGCGGGGGCGGCAAGGCATTCTCATTCGGTAAAAGCAGAGCCAGGCTCTTTTCCAGCGACAAACCTCAGGTTACGTTTGAAGATGTAGCCGGAGCGGACGAGGCAAAAGCTGAACTGCTCGAAGTTATTGAATTTCTAAGCAAGCCGGATAAATTTCGTCGTCTGGGTGGAAAGGTTCCCAAGGGTGTGCTGCTTGTCGGAAGACCTGGAACGGGTAAAACCCTTCTTGCGAAAGCCGTCGCTGGCGAAGCAAAAGTACCATTCTATTCAATGAGCGGTTCCGATTTTGTAGAAATGTTTGTAGGAGTAGGCGCCAGCAGGGTCAGAGACCTTTTTGTACAGGGAAAAGCCAAGGCACCGTGCATTATTTTCATTGATGAGATAGATGCGGTTGGAAGACACAGGGGAGCCGGGCTCGGAGGTGGACACGACGAAAGGGAACAGACCCTCAATGCCCTTCTTGTAGAGATGGACGGCTTCGAGGAGAATGCCGGGGTTATTGTAATGGCAGCGACAAACCGCCCCGATGTTCTTGACCCTGCACTTATGCGGCCGGGCAGATTCGATAGACGGATTGTCGTCAGCATGCCTGATGTTAAGGGTCGAGAGGCCATCCTGAAAGTACACACACGCAAAATGCCGGTTGATGCGAAGGTCAGCCTTGAAAAGGTTGCAAGAAGTACTCCCGGTTTCAGCGGTGCAGACCTTGAAAGCCTGGCCAATGAGGCAGCTCTAAGGGCGGCAAGACGAGGTGCAAAGAAAGTCGAACAGGAAGATTTCGACTATGCGGTTGACCGCATAATACTCGGGCTGGAACGTAAGAGTCTCATTATCAGCCCTGACCAGAAGAAGTGCACCGCCTACCATGAGAGCGGACATGCTGTAGTGGGCATTTTCGTCCCTGAATCGGATCCGATTCATAAAATCACAATAGTTCCCAGGGGAATGGCTATGGGTGTGACCAGTTTTCTCCCATCCGATGACCGGTATAACTACACTGAAAAGAAGCTTGTCAGTATGCTCGCCACACTGATGGGGGGCAGGGCTTCTGAGAATCTCTTTCTTGAAACGCTGAGTACGGGAGCAGGGAATGATCTGGAAAAATCAACCGAACTCGCGAGGAAAATGGTCTGTGAATGGGGAATGAGCGAGGAACTCGGTCCAGTCTCGCACGCGGAATCCGGAGACATGATCTTCCTTGGAAGGGAATTTAACAAGACCAGGGATTACAGTGAGCATACAGCCAGGGTGATAGACTCGGAGGTTAAGAGGATCGTTGAGGAAGCGTACGATGTTGCACTTGAAATACTGAATAACAACCGGGACATCGTAGAAAGAATAGCTGAACAGCTTCTTGAAAAGGAAACGATTTCAAGCAGCGAGATAAACACCATGTTCAGTGAACTGCGCCCTGATATGGATCCTATACCCTCCATTCAAACCATTTCAGAGATTAGGGAAACAACCGATTCTTCCGATGATGATCCTGAACAAGAAGAGGAAGTCCGTGAAAATGATGGATCTGAAGAAAATAGAGCAGGGAGTGAGGCTGATGCTGGAGGGAGTGGGGGAGAATCCTGACAGAGAAGGTCTGAAGGAGACTCCTTACCGCGTATCCAGGTCAATGGCCGAGTTGTGCCGAGGTCTGAACCCCGACGAGATCGTGCCGGTCAAGACCATGTCCTGTAAAGGTCAGAACGAAATGATCATAGTGAAGGACATCAGTTTTTCATCCATGTGCGAACATCATCTGCTTCCCTTCATCGGCAGGTGTGATATTGTCTATCTTCCCGCGAACGATCGAATAGCAGGATTGTCATCGATAGTTGAGATGGTTGAAACCATGGCTGCAAGACCGACAATTCAGGAGAGGCTTACCACCGAAATAGCCGATAGACTTATGGCAGAACTATCTGCTAAAGGCGTCATGGTCGTAATGGAAGCTGAGCATATGTGCCTCGCAATGCGCGGCGTTAAAAAACGTGATTCAAGAATTGTCACATCTGCTATGCGCGGCTACCTGAAGAAGCTTGAAACAAGGACCGAAGCACTATCCCTAATTGGAAGAGCGATTAGAGTCACCTGATGAGAATCAGGAAACTCCATATTTCAAGCGATGATCAATGGCGTAGAGAATTGAGCTTCATAGGCGCAGACCCTGTTACCTGGGACAGGTTGTCAAAGAGATGCAGAATATCCATTTATTCCACAGGATTATTGCCCGTAACTGCTGCGAATATTCTTAAGCAATGCATGCTATCTGGTGGAGCGGACGCAATTGTATCCAGGGAATCGGTTTCCTGCAGAACAATTGAGACCAGGGCGCTGATCGTAGGGACGCCCAAACAGATAGAGCGCGGGTGCGAATCGCTTTCCGGACAGCCATTTGGTCTCCCGGAGCTTGCAAATGAACTAAGAGCTGCACTTAAAGATTCTCCCTATCTGCCGGAAAGAATAGTGACCCGCGGTAAAGTGCTCGATTTCAGCAGACGACCACTGATAATGGGCATTCTGAACTTGACCTCCGATTCTTTCAGTGATGGCGGGAAGTTTCTGAATACCGAAACAGCGATAGCGCATGCCAGATCAATGACAACTCAGGGAGCGGACATCATAGATATCGGGGCGGAATCCACCAGACCCGGTTCACTGCCCGTCCCACCAGCCCTTCAGCTGGAGCGGCTGCTTCCCGTTGTGGAAAGGCTGAAAGCTGACTGCAGAGCTGTTATCTCCGTCGATACAGCCAGTTCAGAGGTTGCCGATGCTGTTCTCTCAGCTGGAGCTGAGATGATAAACGATGTAACAGCCCTGTCCGACCCGGCAATGCCCGAAGTGGTAGCGAATGCGGATGTCCCTGTAGTTCTGATGCATATGCAGGGAAAACCTGAGACTATGCAGAATAACCCGCTATACTCTGATGTTGTGGAAGAAATCTATTCATTCTTTCAGAAAAAGATTACTGCTGCTGCTGATTCAGGGATCTCAATAGAGCGTATCATAATCGATCCCGGCATAGGCTTCGGTAAAAGACCCGAAGATAATGTTCAGCTCATCTCAAGACTTGCGGAATTCAAATGGCTGGGCTGCAGAGTTCTTCTGGGACACTCTCGAAAGAGTTTTATTGGTATGCTGACCGGAATCAGGAACCCCTCTGCACTTGAAGCTGGTACGCACGCTGTTACTGCACTATCTTCCAATCATGCGGATATCATGAGGGTTCATGATGTTGAGGGAACGGTACAGGTGCTGAAAGTCTCGAGGGAGTTCGGACAGAGAATATGATGATACAGCCACTGGGACACTCCATTATCAGCGGATTCTGGCTTGCCCAGCTTGCGAACATTCTTATTATCGCCATCGTCGCAAAACTGCTTCTGAAGTACCTCTGGAGAACCCCTGCCATGCCTGTAATCCTGATGTTCAGTATCATAATAGTCTTCGCAAACATACTGGGGGGATTGGGATTCTTTACATTCAATTACCTGCTTCAGCTTCTGACACCTATTCTGTTCATAGCCGTGGTGGTTATCTTCCATGAGGAGATCAAGGATCTACTGGGCACAATGGGGCGCAATCTGAGAAAATTCATTGGCCATCCTGATATCATAGAGCAGAGTGAAATTGAATCACTCGTTGAATCCTGTGTTTTACTTAGAAAACTCCGACTTGGCGGGTTGTTTGTAATGGAAGGAGAGGAATCTCTTGAGAGTATCTACGGTGATCCTGTCATGCTCGATAAGCTCAAGATCGATCCTCCTGTACTTGCTTCGCTTCTGCAGCCCCCGGGTGTTCTCCATGACGGTGCTATAATTATTAATAACGGACGTATTGTAGGTGCCAGGGCAATCCTTCCTCTTTCGCGCAAGACTTTCTTTGGAAGGTCCAGGGCGAACAAACCAAGACCCGCACTTGGAACACGCCACAGAGCTGCTATAGGGGTAACTGAAGTTTCCGATGCTATCGCTGTTGTAGTAAGCGAGGAAACAGGTAATTTCAGCATTGCCCATGATGGAATTCTTGAAGAGGCCATCGTACTGGATGAGTTCGGTAATAGACTCGTAGAGCTTACTTCGAAACGAGAAGAGAATTAACAGTGCTGGATAAGCTCAAACAGGAACTTGTCGATACGGTACACTCAGTTATCGGAGAATCCGCGCAGAATATGCCCAGTGCTTTCCAGAATGCTTTGCATTCCTGTGTTGATCATAATTACAATCTTGAATTAAGTCTTCTTGCCTGTGCCTCATCAAGGTGGTGCGGCTCCACCGAGCGCTCAGGCATGCCTGCCGCAATTGCCGCCCTCATGCTTCGCGCAGGCATCACAGTCCATCTTGAAACAAGTAGTTTTACCGGAGTGTTTGACAGGCTGCCTCGATTATTTGAGGAGATGGATGACACGCTGGCAATTCTGACCGGTGACGGGCTTATTGCGCTCGCTATAGAGTATCTTGCAGGAAACGGTGGCATGCACTCCGCAAGGCTGGTTTCGGAAGCCGTTAAGGCTATGGGAGCCCGTGGGATGCTCACAGGACTATCCATGGAAGTCGATTGTGCGGATGGTTTGGAAACGGTAGTTCCCGACGGACGGTCACTGTCAGAACTGTACAGCGGTCAGCTGGCCAGGTTCGCCTCACACGGCGGGGCGCTTCTAACAGGGGCATCGGATATGATGCTTGATGATGCGGCGCAGATAGGTGTTCTTGCAGGACGGGCGAAGTTCCTTGTAAGGAAAGCACAACACAGCGAAGACAGGAATGAGAGAAGAAATCTTGATTTTCAGGCAAGGACTTTAATTGAACAGGCAGAGACAATAGCAGGCCATAAACCTAACGCAGTATTATTCAACTCAATAATGTACTTATCAGACTTCCTCTAGGGGACGTACCACATTTCTTCAAGTAATTTGACTTGATATCAGTCCAATCATTATTATTTCGACATAATACCACTATTTATATTTCTATTTTGCTGTAATATTTTTCTGCACTTGAAATACTTATCAAAAGTGCATACACTATTAATGCTATGAGTAGATCAAACAGGTTAGACTGGAAAAGCGCGGTGCATCACGTCATGGTTCGAGGCATCGAGAAAAGAACCATCTTCAAAGATGATAGAGACATGTCCCAGTTCGTTTCTCGTATGGCGAAATGCGTTGCCGAGACTGGAGTATCGATATATGCGTGGGCATTGATGCCCAATCATATACATTTGCTTGTCAGAACCAATGAAGTCCCTCTTTCTAAATTCATGCAGAAACTTCTTACAGGTCATGCAAATTACTTCAATAAGAAATACGATCGAGTCGGACATCTTTTTCAAAATAGATACAAATCAATTCTCATCCAGGCTGAGGTATACTTACTTAAACTGATACGCTACATTCATATAAATCCGTTGGAAGGTGGACTGGTAAGTGATTACAAAATGCTCAAAATGTATCCCTGGACAGGTCATCCAGGATTAATCTATCCCGGTTATTATCCATGGCAGGATACCGCTAAAGTACTGAATACATTTTCTGGAAATAAAACGTACAAGATTGAACAATACATACATTTAATCGAAGAACCAGAAGAAACCATTTATCAGGATGGTAGATTCGATGAGGGATCCTTTCTTCTTGGTGCTAATGGGTTACTAAGTCTGGAAGATTCAGAGGAAGAAATGAGGGGATACTCTCAATACAGATTGCTTGGAGATCTGGATTTCGCCCGGAGGATTTACAGAAAAGTAAGTTGTAGCAAGAAAGACCATCTCAGGGACCGTAAATACGAACATGAATCGATAGCAAGGATTTTTGATTTCGTTGAAAGCAAATGGGGGATTGGGAGAAGAGCTATAACTTCAAAAGGTCGTACCAGATCTTTATCCAGAGCAAGAGAATTTATCAGCTATACACTTGTTAATGTATTGGGTATGAGTCTCGTTGATTCAAGCAGAATATTAAACCTTAGTTGCCAGGGTGTTCACGCGGCAGCAGAAAGATTTCAGCCGGAATATGATTATGAGATTATGATAAATGCAATTCAAGCTGCTTGTGAAGATACTCCCATTACCGAGAAATAAGCATTGCCTATGAGTATTAATATTCATATATAAATTACCCCATAAGTTGAAGAAATGTGGTACGTCCCTTACAGGAGGTGGTAGGGGTCTACGTCGATCTCAAGACGAACCCCTTTATGAGGGACTTTATCGAATTGTTTCCTTACCTCTCGCGAAATCCGGGCAAGAGTATTCCTTGAAGGTGATTTTGAGATAGCGCTCCATCTCCATCTTCTATTAATCCGCGGGAATGCCGCTTCAAGAACATCTGATATAGACGCATCTCCTTTGCTGATACCTCGTACAGAGGCGTTTGCCGCTTTCTGAACTCTGCTTTTATCAAGCCCGCTCCAGACGAACCTAACAAGATAACCGTAGGGAGGATATCCGAATATTCTTCTGATTCTGCTTTCCCTTTTCCAGAAATCAGCGAAATCATGATACGCCCCTGCCCTTATCACAGGGTTATTTGGATCATGGGTTTGAATGATAACTTCCCCTGGGATCTTTCCCCTGCCCGCTCTGCCGGCAACCTGGAGAATCAGCTGAAAAGTCCTTTCGGCCGCCCTGAAATCCGGGAACGCCAGACCCATATCAGCAGAGATGATCCCAACAAGAGTAACACCGGGAAAATCATGCCCCTTGGCAACCATCTGCGTGCCCAGAAGTACATCTCCCTCGCCGCGTGCAAACCTGCTCAGTATATCCCAGTGAGCATCTTTGCCCCTTGTCGTGTCGGCATCCATCCTGATCACCCTGGTTTCAGGCAGCAGCTTTCTCAGGTGCTCCTCGACTTTCTGTATGCCTGGTCCCATATGAGCGAACTCATCGAAACCGCATTGCGGGCACCTGAGCATTGCAGCTTTCCAGTGATTACAGTAATGGCACCTTAGAACCTGCCCCTTTCTGTGGTAAGTCAGCGTTACTCCACAGTTGGGGCATTCCTCCCTGTGTCCGCAGTTTCTGCACATCTGAGTGGGAGAGAAACCCCTACGGTTGATGAGGATGATACTCTGTTCTCCCTTTGCGGTTCTGCAACCGATACCTTTCAGCAGTTCATCCGAAAGTAGAGGGTGATGCATGCTTCCCTCGTCTACCAGGGTAGTGGAAGGCATCGGAATACCATCAATCCGGCTCTCCAGTTCAAGAAGATTGTACCTTCCATTGACAGCGTTTCCGTACGATTCCATGGAAGGGCTGGCGGAGCCCAGAAGTACCGGAATACCTTCCATCGATCCTCTTACGACTGCCACGTCTCTTGAATTGTATCTCGGAAGTTCATTCTGTTTATAGCTGCCGTCATGTTCTTCATCGACAACGATTATTCCCAGATCGGGAAGCGGTGCGAAGACAGCACTTCTGGGGCCTATTACAATTCTTCGTTCTCCGAGTTTCGCGAGATTCCAGCTGTCAAGCCGCTCTCCGCCGGTCATCCCGCTGTGGAGAACCGTTACAAGCCCCGGAAACCTCCTGCTGAAACGGGATACTGTCAGGGGAGTAAGCGATATTTCGGGAACCAGAACGAGGGCTGTCCGGCCTCCTGAAATAACCTCGGATATTGCCCTGAGGTAGACTTCCGTTTTGCCGCTTCCGGTAACACCGTGAATAAGGAACACCTCGTTGCGATCAAGGTTGTCAATAATATCTTTCAGGGCATTCTCCTGAGCTTCGGAAAGCACAGGAATATCTTTTTCCTTCTCAATATCGGTTCTGATAAGAGATTCTCTGTACCTTCTGCGATAGGATTCCTTCACAAGTCCCTTTTTTATGAGACCTTTCAGGGATGAGTCTGTGGCGCCTGTGCTTCTTCTTAACTGTCTTCGTGTAACCGATCCTTCACAGGTAGCCAGGTACAGGAGGATCTCAGCCTGACGGGGAGCCGCACGCTTCATGGCATCAGCTCTTCTGGTCAGCGTTGAATCTTCAACGGCAGCTTCGATAATTCTTTCTCTGACCGGCTGAGGACCGGAAACAGGCTTCCATATCGTCCTGAGAACTCCACTATTTTCAAGAAGAGACAATTCTTTTTCCAGCGGGTAATCACTGTTCATACTGTCTCTGAGAAGCTTCACGGAAACATTCCTGCGGATTGGGAGAAGACTGCTGAATGGGTGTTCAGGATCGATCTCCCCGGTCAGGCTTACCACCCTTTCCGCTTTACCTGAGATTCCGGGGGGATGAGCGGCAGCCATCATCATCCCAGGAGGTGCCTGGTAATAATCAGCTGCCCATCTTAAGAGTTTCAGCATGGATTGAGGAAGTAGAGGATTGGCATCAAGCCTGTTCAGAACATGTTTTACTTCCAGTGTTTTCGCCTGATCTCTGGTAGTGAATCCCCACACATAACCGATGAGCCGGCCAGTTCCAAAAGGAACCACTACTCTGCATCCTGCAAGGTTACCACCAGCCAGCCTTGCTGGTATTGAGTATGTGAAAGACTGCCAGAGCGGCCTGTTGAATACGACTTCGATCAGTTTGATATTCTTTTCTGTTGTCACTTGGAAAGTGGATTTCCCGGGATTTCGCTGGCTCTATCCAGAACCAGCTGCCTTGCCTCACTGACCTTCATGGAAAGTGAAGGTAATGTCGGGAATTCACCATCTCGATATACTGTTCTACCCGCAACAATGGTTGATACGATTCTCTCCGGCCATGAGAGCTCGAGTATATACCGTACAGGATCTTCTGAGAGTTCGATTTCTTCCCACTCCTCATCGGATGGTTCTATGAGAGTAATGTCTGCGGAATAATTCTCCGAGAGCCTTCCGGTATCCGTCCATCCAAGCGCCAGCGCAGCCGATCGTGCAGCGCTGTTGAACCAGAACTCTGAAGTTAAGGCGGCAGGTGATCTCTTAATCGAGGCAAGACCCATTGCCAGCCGGAGATCTCCTGCCAGGTCAAGTCTGTTGTTGCATGCTGCCCCATCGCTTGCAACGGTTATCCTGATGTTTGAGGAATCCATGTCGGGAATATCCGCAATACCGCTTCCGAGCCTGAGATTGGTCCAGGGACAGTGAACAACTGTTGTCCCGGATTCCTGTAGCATCTGCATCTCCCCATCCTGGAGGTGTATGCAATGGGCAAGTAATGTATCCGGACCGGTGAACCCCTTTCTTTGAAGGAAATGCACATTGCCGCGACTTTCCCGGATGACCGGATGATTGATTTCATCCTGAGATTCGGAAGCATGTGTTGTTCTTTTG
This sequence comes from Candidatus Fermentibacterota bacterium, assembly GCA_030609965.1. Classification (GTDB taxonomy): domain Bacteria; phylum Fermentibacterota; class Fermentibacteria; order Fermentibacterales; family JCC-6; genus Aegiribacteria. The sequence goes on along the minus strand of JAUWSQ010000001.1, from coordinate 22,032 downwards.
GTGCCTGCGGGAATCTCAGCCATCCACTCCCAGACACTGTCCGAGCATGAAAGGGCGAATCTGGGTGTATATGCGTAATTCACGAGGTCTCCGCATGAGTTCTGAACCCTTTGCGCTTCCTCCTTCAGCCAGGACAGCTCCTCCGTTATCCAGTCAGGTCCGACATCCATAAGAGAATTCCCAATGAGAGCCCGTGCGCCGGATCTCCTTAGAATATCTACTGTAACTTCAGAATACCTGAGTACACCCATATCGAGAAGTCCCGTACATCCTGAGGAAAATAACTCCCTTAATGACTGGATTACCGATACTGCAAGTGTGTCTGGTGTATGAGAGGCCTCAAACGGCCATATCCTGTTTTCAAGCCAGGGGAGAAGCGTTTTGTCTTCCGCCATACCCCGGAAAAGTGTTTGTCCCAGATGAATATGTGACTGGATCAGACCGGGCATCGCGATACAGTTCTTCCATTTTCCGGAGGGATTCTTCCCGGTGATGGATTTAATCGAGCCGTTCTCCAGTTCAATTGAAAATCCACCATTGATGAATTTCCCGTTATCAATGATTCCAGCTACATCAAGTTTTTTCCCCATAGCTGTATTATGCACCATTCTCATGCTGCTTGAAAAGCACAAGGTTAACTTCGGGACACTTTCATAAAAACTTATTAGATTCATTTGATTAATTGAATATTCAACAGTACTCATTTAGAAGTTTTGCCGGAAGCAGGTTTCCATGAAAGCCTTAATTTTAATATTTATTCCATTCGTTCTGTCAGTTACTGCGGCCGACTTTGAGACCAGGCTGCTGGACAACGGTTTAACGGTTATTGTCAGCCCAGATGATACATCCCCCGTTGTAACTATCTGTATAGCCGTGAAAACGGGAGCAACGTGCGAAACCCCTGAAACAAACGGACTGGCTCATTTTTACGAGCATATGTTCTTCAAGGGGAACGAAGCTCTTCCTGATCAGACCGCTTACAACCGCAGAATGGGAGAGCTTGGAATACTGCAGAATGGTTATACATCCGCTGAGAAGGTTCAGTATTTCATTACACTTGGAAGTGAAAATTTTCAGGATGGGCTTGAGTTCATCTTCGATGCAATAACCTCACCACTCTTCGATATGGAAGAGATGGAGAGGGAACGCGAAGTCATAATGAATGAATACGAGCGAAATACGAGCCATCCGTTCTGGCATTTATGGCTGGCACAGGAGCAGGTCATCTTCGCTGACGCTCCCTGGAGACAGAGCGCAATCGGCATACCTGCAGTTATCCAGGCCGCGGCTCCCCCCGCCATGCATGCTTTTCAGCAGCATTATTATACTCCTGATAATTCGGCTTTGATAATAACCGGTGATGTCGATTATGAAGAAGCTTTCGAGCTGGCCGAAGAACAGTTCGGGGGCTGGGAGTACGGGGGCAGGAGCGATTACGACAGTCTCCCGTTGCTTATCAGTATTGAGAGGGATACAACTGTTTTCGTTGATAGTCCTTCAGGCACAGGATACGTTTCGGTGATGTACGAAGGACCATCGATATCTACGCATCCGGGGGACAGTTATCCTGCGGACGTATGGGGTTCGTACCTTTCTCTCATGAGCAGGGAATTCTATACCGACCTGGTTACCAACGGACCCTTCATCAATATATACGGTTCGTACTATACGCAGCGCTTTTCACCTTCGATAACTTTTGCCGGAATGGTGCCGCCGGACAGAGCAGAAGAAGCACTGGACCTTCTTCTTGAGGAAATTCAGCAGCTTCAATCCCCCGATTACTACGATGAAGAGGGTATCGCGCTTGCGAAGGAAGATTTATACCGTCACAGGATTCTGGCGGAGGAGACTTCCAGAGATGTAGCTGTGGAATCCATGCCGTTCTGGTGGGTTGTTGCGGGGAGCCTGGATTACTACTCCACATACCAGGACAGCCTTGAAGCCGTAGAACCGTCCGACATCAGCGAATTTCTTGAGACCTGGATTGCGAATAAACCCCGCGCCGCATTTGTGCTGATGCCTCTTGATGGAGAGGAGAATCAGTAATGAAGAATATTTGCCTTGCGATTGCTGTACTGCTTGGTTCGCTGTATGCATCAGTTCCCGAGGGCGTGGAGGAATTCACTTTATCCAACGGTATCCCTGTTATCACCAGAACCATTGAAAACAACGAAATTGAGGGCTTATCTCTATTTATTATCGGAGGTTCAAGTGCTCTGACGGAAGAGACTCAGGGCCTTGAGAGGTTTGCACTTGAGTGCGCCATGATGGGCTCAGAAGCTTTTCCAGGAATTCAATGGCGCGAACTGATGGATAGAACACAGGCTGAATGGACAAGTAGTTTTAACTACGATTACAGCAGGTATCACCTCAGATGTATCAGAGAGGATCTGCCGATCCTCCTTTCCGCATTCGGTAACTCTCTGCTGAATCCGGAGCTTGAAGAGCAGGCATTTGAACAGGTTCGCACAAGCACCATTCAGGATTTGCAGGAGAAATACAACGATCCCGATAGCTGGATATGGTTTGTAACCAACGATGCATTTATGCCGGGACACACTTACAGGCAGCTTCCTGATGGCACGGTTGAGACTGTTTCGGGCTTCACGATAGAAGATGTCTCGAATATGCTTGAGGAGAGAATACGCTCTGGAAATCTGCTGATAACGCACGCCGGACCAACGCAGCCCCAGGAGCTGCGGAGTATACTGGAGCAGGCTTTCGGAGATATCCCGGAAGGCGGACAGGAATACCCGCAGGTTGAACCATTTACGGTACACACTGATACGATTGCTGTTCAGCATAGAGAGGTCCCCACAGCCTATGCCGTTGTTAAATTCAACGCTCCGCCCCAGGGTCATGAGGATCTTCTGCCTTTCAGTGCAGCGGTGACAGTTGTTAACGATCTCCTCTGGCAGGTGCTGAGAACCGATAACGCTCTTACATATGCGACCTTTTCGGGTGCAACAAATTATAGAGAAAACTGGGGTTACATGTACATCAGCTCTCCTCAGCCTGTGCTAGCCTGCTCACTAATGGCAGGAGTGCTTGCTGACTTGATCGAGAATCCCGTTGATGAAGATATCTTCAGGGGCACAATAGAGAAGAGTAGAACAATTGAGAATCTCAGAGCTGCCAGCAAGGATAATCAGTGCTGGATGATAGGGAACTTTGAAATCTGCACAGGAGACTGGAGAAATGCTTATACAGTTTTTGATAATATTTCGGAGTTGTCATCTGCAGATCTCAGTGCAGTACTGGACAGATGGGTAGGTTACGGAGCATGGGGAATAATTGCTGACACAACAGTTGTTTCTGTTGATCAGTTTCAGCCCTGGTCACTCAAGTAAGGGGATTGCCATGAAGTACTTATTAACAATAATCATTGTTCTTATCGCTGCGTGCGGTACAACGCAGCATGTTCAGAACGGCTATCTTCATTATACCGGATCGACTCAGGTAATGGCAGTCGGAACACGTTCTGAAACAGTAGTTTTTGAGGATTTTGAAACCGGGGAACGCTTCGCTCTGGTGGGTGACCTCGCAAGCGAACTGGTCCCGCAGTATGGCCTTCCAGTTGTGATTACTGTCATACCAACTGAAGAAGGCTGGTCGATGGATCCTGATCTCCAGAAACTCGAACTTATAGAGTACGTTATGCTTGGATCAGAGGTGGGCATATATGAGTGATCATACAAACCGTGATGATCTGCTGATTAGCCGATGAATTCTGAACACCTCAGTTGAAGGGAAACTTTTGAAGTCAGAATCAAATAAAAAAGGTCTCAACAAATCCAGCCTGAAGCTGCTGCTCAAGAGGGTTCTTAAACACAAGAAGGCTATTGGCCTGGGGCTTTGCACCCTCGTGATAGTTGATGGGATGCAGCTCATTGTCCCGAAGGTTTTCGAAAAGGTTATCGACAGCCTGGCCAGTGGGATGGCGACCAACTCTCTTCTGCTTAAGCTGGGATTCCTGATACTCGGGCTTTATCTGATCATGGGCATCTTCCGGTTCTTCTGGAGATATCTTGTCATAGGTTCAAGCCACAGGATCGACAGGAATATTAGACAGGAACTTTACGACCATCTTCAGACTCTTTCTCCTCAGTATTACGATCAGACAAAGGTGGGCGATATCATGGCCCACGCAACCAACGATATAAGTGCCGTACGAATGGCCACCGGCATTGCTACAATAGCATCTTTCGATGCCATTTTCCTTTCACTCTCCAGCATCACCATCATGCTTATCATGAACTGGAGACTGACCCTTCTTACTATGATTCCGCTTCCTCTTATTGCTTTTATGATGCTGAAGTTCGGAGCCCTGATCCATAAGAGGTTCGAATCTGTTCAGAAAGCGTTCTCCACCCTTACCGAGAAAGCCCAGGAATCCCTCTCAGGGGTGAGAGTCATAAAGGCCTATGGAGATGAGCAATCGGAAGACAGATACTTCTCTGAGAAAGCCGAGGACTGTGTCCTGCAGAATGTTAAACTCGCCAGGATCTGGGGAATGTTCCAGCCGATGATCGGTGCCCTTGCCATGGTCAGCATGGCCATACTGCTTGGTGCAGGCGGCTCGATGGTTGTAAAGGGAATCATTTCGCTGGGTGAATTTGTCGCCTTTTCCAGTTACCTGATGATGCTTATATGGCCGATGATAGCCATAGGATGGGTAGTCAATCTGCTTCAGAGAGGCGCAGCAAGTATGGACAGGCTTCAGAAGATTTTCACAACCCTGCCTGATATCATAGATGGTGCAAACGATATTGAACCTGAGTCTGCGATAATTGTGAAAAACCTTTCCTTCACCTATCCCGGCACCGAAATAGAGGTTCTTAAGGATGTATCCTTCCATCTGCCGGCAGGAGGAACTCTTGGTATTGTCGGACGTACCGGGTCGGGCAAGACTACTCTTGTTGAGCTTCTGATGAGGCTGTACGACCCCCCCGAAGGTACGGTTTTTCTGGGAGAAGTTGATGTCCATGAAATGAAACTTGCAAACATACGGGGAATGTTCGGCTACGTTCCTCAGGAGACATTTCTGTTCGCCATGTCCATTGCAGACAACATTTCCTTCGGTAATAGCGGCTTGTCCCGTGATATGATCGAGGAATTGTCTTCCGTTGTTGATATCGACAAAGAGATACAGGGCTTTACCGACGGATACGACACGACTGTGGGAGAGAGAGGGGTTACCCTCTCCGGGGGGCAGAAGCAGAGGGTAGCGATAGCCCGGGCACTTGCAGTTGAACCCAGCATTCTCGTTCTGGATGATTCTCTTTCCAGTGTCGATACTGAAACTGAAGCCGCAATATTGAATCGCCTGAAGAAGGACATAAGTGATCTGACAAGCATCCTTATCGCCCACAGGATAAGCACCATACAGAATGCCGACAATATCATCGTAATGGATGATGGCAGGATAGTCGAACATGGAACCCATATTGAACTCCTGGAGCATGACGGATTCTATGCCGAGCTTTTCAGAATGCAGCAGCTGGAGGAAGAAGCAAAGAAGGAAGAAACCCTCGACAGTGAAGGGGGTGAAGGCTGATGCGTGACAATCCATTCGTAGAAGATGCAGCTGGAGGGAAGATGTACGATCGCGCCCTTATCAGAAGGCTGCTCCGTTATGTAAGACCGCATCGACGCCTGATCTTCCTGGCCATGTTCTTCATGATAGTTACCGCCGGAATCGAGCTGCTCATTCCTTACATAACAAAAGTGGGAATTGATAATTACCTTGCGAAGCTCTATCAGATCTATTCGGCTCCAGCAGCGGTATGTACAGAACTTGTTGAATCGTCACAGGATACAACCGACTTCATTCCCGTTTCAGCAGACACACTTCTGCTGGTCCGGAAAGCGGCGCTCGACAGGATGGACCCCGCGGAGCGAGTTGAGATGGAAGAGGAAGGCAACCTCTCAAGGGAAACGTACTACCTCTTCCCGGAGGACAGGTACAACGGTATTACTGGCTCCACCATAGATGGATACTGGCTTGTTCCTGAGAGAGAACTTTCAAGTGTTCCGCTTTCGGTGATCGTAGATGTTAGAGGCGATGATATCGCCGGTATAAGCAGGCTCGCATGGTTATTGGGTTTATTAATACTTGTAAGCCTTGCTGCCGGATACGGTCATGTCATGACCCTGGTTGTTGCTGGACAGAGATCAATGTTCGATGTCAGAACGGAGCTGTTCAGACATATTCAGCAGCTGTCACTCAAATTCTATTCTCAGAACCCCATAGGCAGGCTGGTTACAAGGGTGACCAACGATATCGAAGCCCTTAACGAAATGTTTACCGCAGTCCTTGTGAACCTTGTCAAGGATGTTATACTGATCGTCGGTACAGCTATTATCCTCTTTCTACTGAACTGGAGACTCGCCCTGGTTTCACTTGCCGTTACACCGATCTTCATAATCGTTACAGTGATCTTCCGTGTTAAGGCAAGGGGTGCTTACAGGCTTGTAAGGAAATTCCTGGCCAAACTTAACTCAAGGCTGTCAGAAGATCTCAGCGGGATAAAAATCGTACAGGTTTTCCGGCAGGAGAAAAGGCGGAGAGAAGAATACCAGGAGACCAATAGAAATTATTTCAAGGCTAACATGAAGCAGATGATCATTTTCGGTATCTTCAGACCGCTGATTGAGATAACAGCAGCTGTCGGGATCGCTCTTGTACTGGTTTACGGTGGAGGCAACGTTCTCACCGGTGGTCTTACAATAGGTGCCCTGGTAGCCTTCATAAGTTACGTGAGACAGATGTTCCAGCCGCTGGCGGACATAAGCCAGAAGTACAACATCATGCAGAGTGCCATGGCCGCGGGGGAGAGAATATTCGCAATACTTGATACCGAGCCCGAGATAGCCGATAAATCCTCCGCAAAGGATGCGACCCTGACAGGAACAATCGAATTTGATAATGTGACCTTCTCTTACGAAACTGACAAAAAGGTTCTCCGTCATGTCAGTTTCAAGGTTGAGTCAGGGAAGAGTGTTGCGTTGGTTGGTCCCACAGGTGCCGGGAAGACTTCTATAATAAGCCTACTCTGCAGATTCTACGATGTTGATTCCGGCAGGATACTTCTGGATGGTATCGATCTGAGAGATCTGCCTATACAGGCGCTGAGGGAGAGCATTTCCATAGTACTGCAGGACGCGTTCATCTTCAGCAGGAGTATCGAGGACAACATTCGTCTCGGACAGAACCTTACAAGAGAACAGGTGCTGAAAGCTGCGGACATGGTTCAGGTTACACCATTCATCGAGAAACTGCCGGAGGGTTTTGATACTGTAATGGCTGAAAGGGGAGCCACCCTTTCAACCGGACAGAAACAGCTTATCTGCTTCGCCAGAGCTCTGGCTCACGACCCGAAGATTCTCGTACTTGATGAAGCTACGAGCAACGTTGACCCCGCAACCGAACAGCTTATACAGAATGCCATAGATGTGCTTATGAAGAATCGTACCAGTATCGTGGTTGCCCACAGACTCAGCACAATCCAGAAGGCTGATCAGATACTGGTCATAGATGATGGAAGAATTCTTGAGAGGGGCAATCATCAGGAACTGCTTGCAAGAAGAGGTATCTACTACAATCTCTACCTTCTTCAATATGCAGCAAACGAAAGCTCCTGATCCATGACCATTCTTCTACGGATATTCATGCAACCGGCCCGGGGTTATGCCTGCCGCGTGAGAGGAAGTATACTAAACGCAGCAGGAGTCAGAGCAATTATCAAGGAACGGATGAAATGACAGTCAAAGGATTTCTGAAAACATCTGTAATAATCCTGTCACTATTTACGCTTTTGCTGTCCGGTTGCATGCTTTCAACCTCACGTATCAGTATTTACGATCGCTTTCTGGTGTCTTCAGATAATATTATCACGGATATAGTGACCGGTCTTCAATGGAGAGTCGGCCCGAACAGGGATTTCGACTGGTACGAAGCCAGGATATGGGCAGCAAGTCTAGGCGGGAACTGGAGGCTGCCGATCCATTATGAGCTTGAAGATCTTTACAATGCTAATATTACAACGTTGACCTGGGGTCCATTTGATAATACCGGATGGCTTGTCTGGTCCGTGGATTTTTCTCGAAGGAATATGTCCTACCTGTTCAGTTTCACTCCCTACGATATCTATCAGGGTACTCACGCGGTATCGACTGGACAGCGGGTTTTTGCGGTGCTTTCCCCTCCCGGCTACTGGATAAATGCCCAACGTACATTCCGCAGTTTGATCCTATGCGGTTTTCCCTTGTTTCACCTATACTCAGGATAGTATCGAATCCTGCATTCTGGAAGCCACTGACAAGTTTATCGGCAGTTTCCGGAAAATCAGGATCTATAATACCGATAAGTCCACGGTTCCGGGAAGAATGTGTCGGATTGACAGGTGTCAGCTTTATCATGAAATATTCCGGTGAAAAGAGATCAGCGATCACTGCCGGGTCCACCGGATAACCTCTGACAGCAGCGAAATTCAGGGAAATTTTCCTGTCGCCGGAACTGAAGAATCCCTCACCCCACTTACTCATTTCAGCGAAGCTCCAGGTACTGCAGGGCACCAGTTCTGGTCTGGCTTTCTCGGACGATGTGTGGATGGAGAACTGCATCTGGAATCTTCCTTCAGTGTATAACCTGTTCTTCACATCTGTCAGCTTTTCCCAGAAATCATCGCAGCCCCTCGGCGCAATGGTTGATATGCTCGGCAGGAGTCCGGGAGCATCGTAAATGAAGGGCAGTTCCGAAAGAACATCCAGAACAGCGGGATTGAAAGCGGGGTCACCCATTCTGGCGAACTGAATCTTGAATTTTGAAACGGGTACTTTGCCATCACTGTATCTATTCCGAACCATGTGATCTATCTGTCCGATAATTTCCGCGAATGAGAGTTTTCCAGAGTAGGAAATTCCGGCATCGCATATAGGGCAGTTTACCGGGCAGCCTTTCAATGTAGATACGATGAGAACCCATTTCTCATTCTGAGGTATGGGAGGCTGCACCGATTCCACGAATTCTACAAGCATGCCGTCTTTAAGTTCTCCAGCATAAACGGTCGCGAGATCGGATTCTCCCCATTGTCCTGCGATTTTCACGATTTGCCGTTCCCCGCTTTCAGAAATTCAAACGTGTATAGCGCTGCCGCAATACCCTGACCTGATGCTATGGCCGCCTGTCCCAGACTGCCCAGAGAAGCGTCTCCGCAAAGATACAATCCCTGAATCGATGTTCTGACATTTCCGCTTTCATGAACAAAGTTATTCGTCATCCGGGGCAGCCGGGGCTTCCTGCCCACAGCTGCAAGTACTGCATCCGTTTCCAGGATTATTTTCCTGCCTGATGATTCGGCCTCAAGCTGGATCATGCCCTCCGAAGTAGATGCTGATACGGGAACGGTATTATAAAGAAATTTGACAGCATTGCGTCTTTCGATTTCATCTCTGAGTTTACCGGCAGCCTTAAGACGGGAGCCTCTTACTATCACGCTGACAGATGACCCTGAATCTGAAAGGTTCAGCGCGTAGTCCGCTGCGGCCTCACCGCCCCCAACTACAATCACTCTTTTCGGAGGGTGAGAAAGCAGCTCAAGGATAGACCTGTGTATTGTTACATCTCCTGAAACTTTTATGCTGAAGTCCTTCGGAACCGTTCCCACAGCGATTGTCACTGACCGTGATCTGATGGATTCACCGTTTCCGGATATTTCGAAGATTCCATCGCGAACAGCGATCGAGTCAGCATGATAACACCGTATTTCCAGATTATTTACCGAAAGGATGGAAGTAAGCCTGTTTGCGAATTCCATCCCTGCAAGAGGTTTCTCAAGTCCGGGATAGTTTTCGATGAGCCTTGCCTCGCGGATGAGCCCTCCCGCCTTTCCACGGGTATCGATCAGAAGAACATCCAGCCCAAGCCTTCTGCATTGAACGGCTGCAGCGCAGCCCGCAGGCCCCGCTCCGATAACAGTTACATCATGCAAGGTTACAGCGATCCGTTGCTGCAGATAGAAGAGGTACGGGTGATAACAGCAAAGCCGCTGGCGAGGTTTTGAAGGCTGCCTATGTGAAGTTCCTCCGAGCTTGTTGTCTGTGCGTCCGCAGGAATGTACACTTCATATCCTCTCACAAATGCTGATCTTGCTGTCGTTTCGCAGCACATCTGCGTCAGAACTCCTGTAATGAGAACCTGCTCTACAGACCTGCTTCTCAGAAATTCATCAAGGTCCGTATTGTAGAACGCATCGTACGTGTTCTTCCGGAAAACTCTCTCACCTGGAAGGGGTGAGAGTCCGGGGATGATCTCGGATTCCTTTTTTCCGCACCGGATAAAATCGCTGAAGAATCTGCCAAGCATTCCCAGATCCTCAGATCCGATGTGGCAGTGCTGTGTGTAAACAACAGTTGCCCCTTTGCTTCTCCAGTGCGAAAGAAGTTTAGCTATCTTAGGAATGATCACGCTTGTAGAGGGCAGATAAACCCTGCCTTCCGGACTGGCGAAGTAATTCAGCATATCCACGATAAGCAGTGCGCACTTATCAGGTTGAAGTTTAAGATGCGGCCTTGGATGAGTGTATCTTTCTATCCGTGCCAGCCACTCCGAAAGTTTATCATCGAGATTATCCGGTGTTACAAATGGTTCAGTGTACATGATCGTGCAGGATCAGAATTCCTTGATCAGACCAACACCGATACCGGGGGAGACCCATACATCTCCGCCCTCGACCTCCACGGCAAGCATCCAGCCGGAACCACTCCCGAATTCAGCCATCGTGCCCAGTGTGTAGCTCATCAGCCCGTCATCCCCGAAGATATCAATAGTCTCATTGCCATCATCATCAGTGGTATCAAGAAAACCTACTACACCCAGACAGGCGTAAGGCTCAATAATGCCGATTTTTTTAGATATAAGAAGCTTGATCTCACCCGGATAGTATCCCCATACATCCAGACCCAGAGCAATATCAACAAGAGTGTTCTGAGGCAGCTGAACCTTGGCTCCCCAGACTATCATAAAGCCATCACCATCGCTTTCAGTAACTTCATTAACATAGGTCTCAATAACTGCAGCAGCTCTGAGATGAAACCCTACTCCGAACCGCGACGGGTCAGCAGGCCATCCTGCTTCAACTATTATTCCCGGCATACCGAAAGAATCGTCATCAACATCCGAATCAACTGTTACAAAATAGGTAGCGCCTATCTTGAAAGGAACCACTCTGGCAGTCTCGAAAGTTCCCATGCAGCCTGCAAAAAGCAGGAGAACAGCAGCAGCTGTAATTATCGCAAGTAACTTATTCATCGTTAACATCGTGCCTTTCTGTTATTGAAGTTCTCTGTTTAAGTAGATATTTGAAATCAGGATAGTATACAATCGGTTCGTCCGGGCGAAAACCGGGAGGCTGTCATTGTATCAGAATGCCTTGATCACACCCAGGCCCACACCAGGAGAGACCCATACATTTCCACCCTCATACTCCGCTGCAAGCATCCAGCCGGATCCACTTCCAAGTTCCACCATAGCTCCAAGTGTATAACTCATAAATCCGTCTGCATTTAAAACATCACTATCGTGAAAATCAATAAGATCAGCAATGGACACAACGGCGTAAGGTTCGATGATACCGAGCCTTCTGGAAACAAACAATTTTATTTCACCGGGGACGTAACCCCAGATATCCAATCCAAGCGCAATATCCACAATGTTGTTCTGAGGTATCTGTACCTTGCCTCCCCAGACTAACATGAAACCATTGTCATCATCCTGATCGTTGTGAATGAACGCGCCTGCTCTGAGATGAAGTCCCAGCCCGAACCGGGATTGGTCCGCAGGCCATCCTTTTTCAATGACCATGCCAGGAATAGTGAAGGAATCATCTTCGTCGGCATCAACTGTTGTAAAGCAGGTTGCACCCACCTTTAAAGGTACCACCCTGGCGGTCTCAAATGTACCCATGCAGCCTGCAAAAAGCAGGAGAACAGCAGCAGTTACGATTAATGAAAGTAATCTATTCATAGTTTACGTTATGCCTTTCCTTATGATTGAATCGTTGTTACCCCCTGTGGAACGGGAATAGTATACAATTGATTTATCTCTGCGGAAACCAGCCAGCTGTCAATGTGAATTCTGCTGTTTGACATTCAATTATAAAGAGGATAAACTTCTATTACAGCTAACCGGATGGAGATTTTGAAATGAACAAATTATTAATATCCTCAGCACTTTTCTTCCTTCTTCTACTCCTGTCCTGCGGAGATTCTGCAGTCAGTATGATGGACCCTGACGGCGGCCATGCATTTTCCGCCCCTGCTGATAACCCCGAACATGCCGAAATGTGCCATGATAACATGGAAGATTTAAGCGCTGCAATATCAATGTTTTATGCCAGTACAAACAGCTATCCCGACAATCTCATCGAGCTTGAGACAGTTGCGCCGGGAATTAGCAGCCTCACATGTCCTTCGTGCAACCTCACATACCTGTATGAACTCAAGAACAGCGGTGATGTCTGGACAGTCACCTGCCCACTTCCCGATGAACCCAATCACGGGCATATAGTAAATGGCCAGAGCAGCTGGCCGCCCGATCCTGCGGTCTGGCCAGAAGTATGCCACAGCAACATGACGTGCCTTGCATCCTGCATGGCAATGTTCTACGGATGTTATAACCGATACCCCGAAGAACTCAGTGAACTCGGAACATCCGGAATTTATGAGTTCTGGGATAATCCGTGCCCTGCCTGCGGGGAAGTATATCAGTACACCACGAACTCCATCGGTGATACTTATACGATTCACTGCCCGATGCCCACTGAGCCTACTCATGGATATGTGATCGACGGCATATGTTACTGGCCTCCCGATCCATCAGGAGGTATTGAGGCATGTCGCAGCAACATGAGTAGTCTTGGATCTGCCTGCGCAATGTTCTACGGTCAAGAGAACCGGTATCCGATTCATCTCAAAGAACTGGGTATTTCAGGTGTTATGGGGAACTGGGATCTTGTATGCCCAAGCTGCGGGGAATTGTACTCGTACTCTTCAGATCCCGACGGTCAGACATATTTGGTTCAATGCCCCCTGCCGAACGACCCCGGCCATGGATTTATCGAGGATGGCATCGTCAGCTGGTAACGGATAGAAGGGATAACTTCCCGCACCCTTTGTGAAAGTGTCCAGTATTCATTACCCCCCATGAATGCTGTAAACCATTAAAATATTGATATCACTCGAACTGAGTGATGTAGTGTATTGTGGTCACAATGTCTATAATACTTGACATTATGTCTATGATTAATTACATTACTGGGGAAGGGAGTTGAAATGAAACTGAAGAACAAACTCCGGGTACTCCGTGCGGAGAAGGAAATCAGTCAGAAGGATCTTGCAGAAGAATTAGATCTCAGCAGGCAGACAATAAATTCAATTGAACGGGGAAAATTCAATCCTTCGATTCTTACGGCGTTGAAAATCGCAGATTTTTTTGAGATTCCTGTTGACGAGGTGTTCAGGCTTGAGGAGGAAGAGTGATATGAAATCAATAAAAGGAAATTACATTCTCTGGTCAGTAGTTCACCTTGGTGCAGGAATTCTATTTACGGCATTGAATCTGTTCTGGGATACAAATTTGCTTGTAAAAGGACATTACATTTACATTCTGGCGATATCAATGTTACCCGCCTTTATTTTTGTAATGTACTTCTACACAGGCTACAAGCCTGATGAACGTGAAGAGTACCTGGAGAGAAAAGTAGCTTCATATTCATGGAGTGCGGTATTTTTTGTTCTTATGGGTATGTATGGGAGAATGCAAAAATGTGATCCAACTTCAGGCTGGATCATTGCTCTGGTGTGCGTTACTCTGATTTCAAAAGGTGGGTTCGGACTGTATTTCTTCATTCGGGAATAGTTTTTTCAGCGGAGGGAGGACTTTCCTGTCATTCATTTTCAACAGTTGTAACAGTCGGATTACGGCCCCCAATTACAGGAAGAGTGTGTAAAGTTCCCATGGATAAATGAGATTCAGACCTTCTGCTGAATTGGTTTTATTCAGTACAACTAATGTTGGTTCCTGTGAATTGTAATGGCGGGTGAAGTATCTGAGAGCTGCGGGATATCTTCCCGGTGCGCTCACTTTTACTTCGATTGGAATAATACTGTCATGTTGACGCAATATGAAATCAACTTCCTGATCGTCCTTCGTACGCCAGTAATTGAGATTATTTCTAGTCACGATTTTCCGGAGTTCAGCAAATATCGAATTCTCCAGCATTTCTCCCGATACCTTTTTTCGGAATCCTCTCTCCCCCAGTATTGATGCAAGTCCCGTATCGTAGAAAAAGATCTTGGGCATCTTGAACAGCTCTGTTTTAATGCTTCTACAGAATGGCCGGAGCAGTTCTATGACGTAAGTCTGCTCCATGGTAAATAGATAGTCATTAACTGTTTGACGTGAAAGACCCGAATAAGATGAGAGCTTACTGACATTCAGCAGCGTTCCGCAACGTGATGCAAGGATTTCAAGAAGTTTGTTGAATTTACCGATTTGCCGGACTTTTGCTAAATCTCTGATGTCCTTTCTTACGTATGTATTAATTATCTGTGTGATGTACCGTTCTTTCTCCTGAAGTTCCGTCTCCAGTGCCACTCTTGGATACCCGCCATAGAGGACGAATTCTGTATAATGGTGTTTCAATTCTTCTATCAGGGAAGGAGAAGTTACTGGAGTTCTTATCTGAATGTTGCAGTTAATAAATCGAAGATACTCCATGAAACTAAGCGGATGCAGCTCGAAATCCACAGTTCTGCCGGCCAGGGAGTTTTTGAATTTGGACCGGATCTCAAAACTTGATGAACCGGATACGATAAGTTTCAGTTCTTTTGAATAATGATCTCGAATTAATTTAAGCAGATTTGTGGGATTATCGAGATACTGTATCTCATCTACGAGCAGAAACAACCGCGATTCATCGAGCAAACCTTTTTGTTTCAGGTAGGATAGAACTTCTTCAGGACCCTTGTTCAGGAGATCCAGCATCCGGAAATCTTCCAGATCGATGTAGTGGCAAGTAAGGCCCAATGCTGTCAGATCTTCTGCTATCAGCTTCAGAAGGCATGTTTTACCGACCTGTCTTGCTCCATGGATTACAATTACATCTTCCGGTTTATAATGCTTGCGGATATTTGTGAGGGCATCGCGCTGGATTAAAGCCATTCTACCTCCTGTGAATAATACCTTACAAAATATCGGAGGTATTGTAAAGTATGTTTAACAAATCGAAGACACTTCCATTAACGAAGGAGAAATATCTTCTTCTGAAGGTATACTCGCGCTCAGGATCCCTTGTTCTCGTAATTCTTACCTACCTTTACTTTATTGATAAAGTAGATGTAAGCTGGATCCATGCCCTATTGAGCCTCGCGTTGATTTCAAGAGGCGGATTCGGGTTGTACTACTTCATTCGGGAATAGTCAGTTTCCAGGGAGTGTTTCCTGTTTCTGCATATACAGGTATATAAGGAAATACAAGGGGGTATCTGATGATTCCGTTTTTCTTTTTTGCTGTTACAGATACTGTTGAGATTAATGTCGATTATGAAACTGTCTACGTCCATGAATGGGGTGTGATCGAAGTTGATATGGGAACCCCTGTTGCAAGTGGTGCGAAGTGGGGCTACCTTGATGATGCTGGTACTCTTGAACCTTACACCGAGTACGAAGTGGAAGCGCCGGTGGTCTGGTTCCACGGTGCTCAGTGCACCGGTACTTTTACTGTCCGGGTTAACGAAGGATACTTCACTACTCTGTTTCCTCCGCCTGATTCAATATGGCATGAGGAGAGTGAGAGAAGAGTTTCTCCCGAGAACTTTATCGACCAGACAGGAGTATGGCGGGATGTCAGCCTGACGCGGGACATTCCCGAAAACGAAGAAAGCCTGCCGGTGGCATACGACGCTGATGGATTCGGCTGGGCCACTCCATTCTGGCGTGTTGTTCCGGCGAACTACGTTACAGTACCCGGCGCCTCCTTCCAGGATCGGTTCCTCTACTATGAATGCACAGCGAATTCTCTTGGCTGGTTCATTGCAGCAGACTATCCTTCGTTTGCCCGAACCTATGGCTACCAGGGAGAAGCACTCATTTTTAAAGAAGTGAGCGGGGAGATCATCACCCGGATTGCCCAGGTAGAGGAGTCGGTTACAACCCTGAGCGAAGCACTATCACAGGATGAAATACTGTATACGTTATGCGGTTGGGGGGATAACAGCTTCAAAAGTCAGGAGATACAGGCCCTTTGGAGTACATGGGAGCCTGCGATTCGTCAGCGGTGCATACAACAGGGACAGGATGTGATGATGTTCCCGCTGAGCCCCGATCAAGTAGAATCCATAAGTTCGATCAGATTCGATCCTGATTACGGAAATCCTGTTGAGTATACAAGGTTATTCCTTGGCCTTGGCGCAGTGGAGCTATAGGTAGCCGGGCTGGTACGGCATTTCAGATCATTCTCCTGCAAGCTCCATTCTCACCAGACGTACATTTTCTGCTTCCTGTGAGTCACCGGTTTTCTCAAGGAGATCTGCGTATTCATCCAGCAGTTTGAAATAGTCTTCCGGCTGGATGAAGAACCACTCCGGGTAGTACTCAAGATTCTGTACAGCCATATAAACCTGGTTACTGGACAGATTCCTGGCCACATCGTTTATCTCCTCAAAGCACTCGATTGCAACCTCTGGAGGTTCTCCAGCCGTGATGAGTGAATCGGAATGCTGAAGGCCGGCCTTCAGAAGCAGTATACACATCTCTTGAGAATATGGATTGGCATGCGGATACATAACCGACCATGCGGTATTGAGGGCTTCTTCCAGATCAAGGCAGTCGACGTTCAGCTCTATTTGTTCCAGGGCATCAAAGTAGTAATCGTGACCACCTGATTCCAGAAGACTGAGATAGCCATCATCATCGAATCTGTATGTGGCCAGATAGTAGTTAGCACTGAAAGGGTATTGGGAGTAGACCGACAAAACGCGAGTTTCTTCGTCGAAAGTTACTGCTGCCTTTGCCGGATTGAACAATCCCGGATACTCCACATATTCCGTCATGGGAGAGATCGTTCCCTCATAGTCAGAGCTCAGGGATATCCGATGTCCCGATTCTGTCTCTTCGTATACCAGATAGACTGTGTCATCACTGTATGGGTAATCCATAACTTCGATAGGTATAAGGGAAAGCGAGATAATGAAAGCAATGAACAAAAACTGCATGCCAACCTCCCTCCGGATCAATTGTGGTTCAAAGTACCTTGTCCACACAATATACTTCCGGTCCCAATCAGGGTCAGTATTCGTCTGATGCACAGGGAGGGGGGACTTTTCGGTCACTCATTATAAGAAGCCTGAGGCTTCAAGCAAGTATCTGAGTCTGCTATTATCAGGTAGGTTATCAGGTAGGTCCATGAATCACTTCAGGCGGCCTGCCGGATTGCATTTTTCACAGTTGGAATAACAACATTTCACTATTCACTTTACCTGAAGAGAAGGAATTTGCCCGTCTGAGTAAACTCATCCCCGACCTGGAAATAGTAGAAGTAAATACCTGAGTTCATGCTTTGACCGGATATGTCAGAAGAGTCCCAGGTTACCGAATGTTCTCCCACTGTTTGAGTTTCATTCAGTACAGTATCCACGAGACGTCCACATACATCGTAGACACGGAGTACTACAGTTTCATTCTCGGTCAGCCTGTAAGTGAATGCTGCTCCTGCAGTGAATGGATTCGGATAATTCAGATAACAACCATGGTTCTGACCTTGTGATTCTTCGATCCCGAGTGGATACAACGTAATATCCGCTGGCGCTGTCAGACTGTCATCAGCTGTGCTGTACAGCGTAAGCTGAAGATCGTACTCCCCCTCAGTCATTCCCGATGTATTCCATGAGGCAATAATTTCGTTGTGCATCTGATTCGCTGATTCTACGATAAGCGTCCAGTCAGAACCGCCGTCTTCAGCCCATGAGAGCGTGTATCTATCGAATACTGCCGGATTGTATTCTCCTGTATCCATCCATGCGGAGCCGGTTACATCAATATTGTCATCAACCTGTCCGGATGGAGGCCCATCTATCGCGGCCACCATTACAAGAGCGGTATCCACCGCTTCCGGTTCGTATTCAAAATAGGAGTTAACCGCCAGCATCCTGGAATGATGATGGGCGATATTTGTTGACTGATATGGCCACAAGGGCGTTACAGATGAGTTCGTAAGCAGCATTGTCCCCCTGTCCCAGGAAGATATGTAAGCAAGGCATTCTCCGTCAGCAAACGAGACATAGGCGCTGTCCTCAACGCCGAGGCTTATCGTTGCTCCGTCATGAACGCAATTCGTGGCATAGGTTTCGGAATTGCCTCTTCCTATCAATTCACCGAAAACACTTGAATCAATATTGAGTACCGTGTTTTCCATCGGATACCAGTTCCACCAGTACACGTAAGTGTTGTTGTATTCAAGCAGTCTGTCTTCCAGAGGAACTACCAGATGCGTAAAATAGCTGTAGTTCTCAATATTCTGAATGTTGACTGAGTTGGAGCCGGGTATTCTGATGCACGAACCTCTTATTTCAGAATTATTAACTGTAACCGAACAACCGGGTTGAGTTTCAAGAGACCACCAGCACCTGTTGCATTGATCAACGATGAATGTAAAACCTATTCCGTCAACACCGGGTGTGCTTTCGGAGAACTCGAAATGCTCAACATAGTCCGGATCTGGAAACTCGATATCTATAACGGAGCCGTCACAGGTTTCCAGCCATGGCATGAGTGTATCACATCTGGTGAAATGCACAAAACAGGAATCATCAACCATTATATCCCCTACATGATCCACATCTTCAAGTATCAGTGATGCCCTGTCGAAAACCTTTCTGAAAGTCCAGTCGGGGAAATCCGTGCGCACGGCGGTATAGATACAATCGTCATGAAGCTGAGCGTAGTGCATGACACCGTTCGCATCCACGGTTGCGTCTGAAGCTTCGAACTCGGAGTTGCCAATAAGAAAAACGTAATACTGGCCAACATAGAATTGATTGAAGTGAAGCCAGGCATTGTTTCTGAACACAGCCTTACCCTGATCCTGAGCGTAGACATGTCCGGAAATGGTCAGCTTGGCGTCATCAACAAGCAGAACGCCATCTCCGTAAATAATAATATCACCATCCTGCACGAAGTCCACATCGATGAGCAGAGTGTCCTGTCCCGGCCCGATGTAGATGTCCGCCCTTGAAACAGCCTGTTGGTGAAATACGCCAAACTCAAGCGCAACCAGAATGCCTGAAAGTGGCAGAATCAATTTCATTTCAACTCCTTAAAAGGGAGAAGTGTTAATCTCTTCTATTTGATGATATATTGAATGACGAAGTCAGTCAAGAAGATTTCGCTACCGAGAAGCCCCAGTTCCGGCCTCCATGAGATGCTTTTTTCTTGTCTAGTTATCCGGTATCTCTGCAGAGTCCGCAGTAGTTTTGTAATAGAAAAATGTGATAAGGTGAGATTTCTAATGATATTCTAGTTTCTGTAACGATTTTTCTGTTTCCTTCTCTGATTCAGACTCAAAGAGTAACGTAATTGATAACTTTGCGGAATACGGATATCTAACTATATTATTTGAGATAGCTGGAAAAGTAATAGAAAAATATGATTTCTAACAGTTTTATGACTGAATGAGGTATTTGAAATGAAAAAAGTGAGTGCTGCAGGATACGAGTTCCTCATCAAGAAGTATCAACTGAGAGTAATACCGCACTGGCGCACATCTTCAGTTAGTTCTGTTGGAACATTAAAAACTACTATTGTGAAAGACGGGTTGGAGATAACGACTTTTCCCCCTGTGCGCTGGCCGGGGGATACTATCGGGGATCATCTTGAGTTCGCACTGAAGTATGACGGAACCAACCTGGGAATACTCTCAGCTTTGTTTTCTGTTGTGAGTACGTTCGAGATTACATCATGGATTGAATCGAAGCCAACAGGAAAATATGCCCGAAGAATCTGGTTTCTGTTCGAATTCCTTACTGGTAACGCTCTGCCATTGAATGATGTTATTCAGGGGAATTACATCCCTCTACTTGAACCGGGGGAATACTACACGGTAAATCCCGGTGTAAGGGTGAAACGACAGCGGGTGGTGAACAATCTTCTGGGAAGTAGAGAATTCTGCCCAATTGTAAGAAGAAATAGTGTTCTTTCTTCAATGGAAGAATTTGATATTCACCGGCGGTGCGGAGAGATTCTGGGTTCTTATCCTCCTTCTCTCATCAGGCGTGCTCTGAGTTACCTGTACAGCAAGGAAACCCAATCTTCTTTTGAGATTGAACACCTTAAACCAAGCGCATCCAGAGTAGAGCGGTTTATCGCATCTCTTGAAATGGCAACAAAGAGGGACTTCTGTAACAAAAAGGACCTGATTGGGTTGCAGAATAGAATTGTGGATGACCGGTTCAGGGATTCGGATTACAGAAAGAATCAGAACTACATTGGGGAAATGATTTCCTTCAGGGATCAGAGAATTCATTTCGTCTGCCCTAAACCTGAAGATGTTGAGTCACTAATGGGCGGTTTGCTGGATTCGCATACGAACATGTTAGAAAATGCAGCTTCGCTGCCTCCGGTTATACATGCTGCAATAGTGGCTTTCGGGTTTGTATACATGCATCCGTTTGAGGATGGGAACGGAAGAATTCACCGCTTTCTTATTCACAACATCCTGTTTCTTGGAAATGCAGTTCCAGAGGGGTTGATGATCCCT
This sequence comes from Candidatus Fermentibacterota bacterium, assembly GCA_030609965.1. Lineage (GTDB taxonomy): Bacteria > Fermentibacterota > Fermentibacteria > Fermentibacterales > JCC-6 > Aegiribacteria. The sequence goes on along the minus strand of JAUWSQ010000001.1, from coordinate 1,220 downwards.
GTTTCAGCAGCGATGTTGAAGAAACCTGATCTATATGATTACGCTCTTGAAGCATTTTCCCGTCCTCTACTGTCCTTGCTGAAATTCGATCTGGATGAATTAGGGCAAATGACCGTCATGGGAGAGACGGGAAACTTCTACAGATACATAGATATGACGGTTCAGGCTGAAATACTCTTTGAGTTTGTCAAGATGACTGTTGACCAAGAACTTGCATTGGAACTGGATTTCCTCGTGGATTACGATAGAGCCAGAAAGGCAATACAGGAAGTGATTGATATGCCGGACCAGAAGCTTGATCTGCTCATCAAGTTCTGCCTGCAGAACAATTGCAGGTTATCCGCAGGTAAGCGGAAAACTTACTATGCTTTCCTCAAGAACGATGAGCTGGAAGCAATAGAGGAGATTGTGCAAAAGGAGTTGTTCAGCAAGCGGTCGTTAATTGAGTGAAGCAATAGGAAATTTGAAATTGGCGGGGTTACAGCGGAGGGGGGACTTTTCTGTCTCCCGTTACCAGGAGTCTGAGGCTTTGGAGGAACAAGCTTTGATCTTGTATGATGCAAGATAATTGAAGTGTGTATTTGCTAAAACTACTGTTATCTAAAATCCTTTTGCAAGCACTTGATTTGATAAAACAATAAACTATAATCTCCAAATGAGATTCAATGATTCGTTTCAGAGGTTCAATCAGAAACAGATCTCAGTATTACTACCCAAATCTGCAATCAATTCAAATCACTTCAATCTGCTTGATAAACAATCCAATCGGTTCAATGAGACACAGAATATAGATAACACTGTTTATTGTAGTTGGGGGGGGGTAACCCTACATTACTCGCCGATCCGGCCTCCTCCGCAGCTCTTTCCGAGTCGATTAATATCTTGAATAACATTTAGACAGGGGTCAAAAATTAGATCATTGATAACAGTACTTTTGTTTGTTGTTGTAGCAATCACGTCTGCAGATAGTGGTGATTCGGGTTCTTCAGGCCTTGAAATCGTTGAAGTATTCCGTGCTGAAACCACTGAAGAGCTTGAAGCGTCCCTCACGGATGGCTATCCCATGCCATGGCTTGAGGAGATTTTAAGCGATGAGAGTATTCCGGAGGAGGACAGGTACTGGCTGGACTGCAGAATGAGGGCTCATGTGGCCAAGTATCTGCACAGGTTCTACGACCGGGACGGTAATCCGGTAGAGGTAGAAGCCGAATGGATCTCTC
>JAUWSQ010000037.1 GCA_030609965.1 Candidatus Fermentibacterota bacterium | reverse complement strand
TCAGGAACCTCTGGATAGTACTGGAGAATGTGCCCGCTCCAACGATGATACCGCAGTGACCAACCGAAAAAGCGATTACAAGCAAAATCGCAAAGACCGGGTACTTACTGCCCGTGCTGAAGGCTACTCCGAGAATAGGAGCCATAAAAGCGAAGGTGCATGGACCGAGAGCAATTCCGAATACGAGCCCGAGTACAAAGGCTCCCGCAAGACCGGATCTTTTCGATGAGATGCTCTTGTCTCCTCTGAAAGGAGATGGGAGAACTTCAAGCAGATTCAATCCGAAGTAAATCATTACAGCAGCGGCAAAATAGTACCCGAACTGACCGATATCTCCCAGCAGGCGACCCGCTGCTGCTGTAGCAATTCCCACAAGAATTATCGTGATCATTATTCCAAGGGAAAAGACTGTCGAAATGCTGAAAGCCCTGTTAGAACCCGTGTTTCCCTGCCTGGAAATATATCCTACGACCAGAGGAATGCTTGCCAGATGACAGGGGCTTAGCAGAATGCTCAGTACTCCCCAGAGTAAAGCCAGCGGAACAGCTATTGGTGCTGCGGATTCAACAGCGCCTGTGAACGAAGCTATCAGATTTTCCATACTGCCTAATCCTGAGAAGTGGGTGGAATGAAACCAAATTCAATCAGCTTCGTTGTCATGTCTTCTCTGCTCATGTAGCCTTCGTGCCTGAACAGTTCATTCCCTTCCGCGTCATAGAATATCTGGGTTGGAATAAGTCTGATTCCATATGACTGTGCTGCGTTCGGATTCACGTTTACATCGATGAATTCGACATTTACAACGCCTGCATACTCCCTGGAAACAGCATCCAGCTCAGGGACCATCATCTGGCATGGCGTACATGACTGCGAGCCAAGATCCAGAAGTCTGGGCAAATTGTTATCAGCTGGAGCAACAGTCGTGTCGGCGGATTCGTTATTCTTTCCGGCGAGAATTGCCGCTCCGGCGAGGAAACAGACTGATATGACAATTACGTATCTCGTGATCTTATTCATATCACTCCTTATAGATTTATTTAATGTAATCGATTAGCTGATCAATTGAGGGAACGGATCCTGCAAACTTAACATCACCATCGACCACAAGAGCCGGAGTCAGCATTACCCCGTAGCTGATGATATCATTGAGGTTGGTAACCTTCTCCAATTCGTATTCGATCCCGAGTTCTGTCGCTGCCTGTTCAGCGAGTTCAGCCAGTTTGATGCATTTTGGACAACCGGTTCCGAGTATCTTGATTTCTTTTTTCATTTATGCTCCTATCCGTAAAAAAGTCCGAAGACTATTCCGCTTATCGTTGCCATTACCACAACCAGCGATATAAAAGTAATTGTTCTGCTCGTTCCCATGATGCTTCTGATAACCAGCATGTTCGGAAGTGAAAGGGCAGGACCTGCCAGCAGAAGAGCCAGGGCCGGCCCATTGCCCATACCGGCGCCAAGGAGCCCCTGAAGAATTGGCACCTCTGTGAGAGTCGCGAAATACATGAAAGCTCCAGCTATTGAGGCAAACAGGTTTGCAACAATAGAATTTCCTCCTACCGCCGAACTGACCCATTCCGAAGGTATCAGACCCTCATGACCGGGCCGTCCCAGAAGAGCTCCTGCAATGAGTACTCCTGCAAAGAGAAGGGGGAATATCTGCTTCGCAAAGCCGAATGTTGAGTCAAACCAGGACCGTGTTTCACGGTTACCTGTTGTAAGAACCATTGAAAACCCAATCAGGCCGACTGCAAAGGCAATGACAGGATAACCCGGTAGAGTTATTACAGAAGTGATGATTGCCGCACCCACGATTAATAGTTTCCAGAGCTTTACATTGTACCATGTCGTCAGGATCAGTCCGAGCAGGATAGAAAAACCTCCCGTAATAATCCATTTCCATGAAAAGATAAAACCCCATAGTCCGGAATCACCATCAGGTTTTCCCCAGTTAGCAAATATGAGGATGCCGACCATGCTTGCGAAGTACAGAGTTGTCTGCCACAGGGGGCGGGAAACATCATCATGATTTACAGTTGCTTGAGAAATGATCGCTCTTTCATGTTCTTTCTTTCCGTAAATCAGATGCATGAGCAGGCCGATCACGATACTGAAGACGACGGCTCCAACTGCACGGGCAATGCCAAGTTGAAGTCCCAGAATTCTTGCTGTGAGAATGATAGCAAGAACATTGATGGCAGGACCTGAATAAAGGAAAGCGGTTGCAGGCCCGATACCGGCTCCCATCCTGTAAATACCTGCGAAAAGTGGGAGCACTGTACAGGAACAGACTGCCAGTATGCTTCCGGATATAGAAGCGACTCCATATGCTACGACTTTTTTTGCCTGCGCTCCAAGATACTTCATTACGGAAGCTTGGCTCAGGAATACTGATATCGCTCCGGCAATGAAAAAAGCGGGAAGAAGGCAAGTCAGTACATGTTCTCTGGCGTACTCTTTCAGTAGAAAAAGGGCTTCAAATACGGCGTTGTCAAAACGATTCCATCCTACAGGAAGAAAGTACGCGATCAGGAAGAACCCCAGCATGTAAGCGAGAGGATTCCTTTCCTTCTTCCAGTCCATCAGGTCTTCTCACACGAATCAGATAAACAGCAATCCGTGGACTCATCATCACCATTGAGAACCTTCTCGACACAGTCGAAAAAATTCAGAACACATGGCGTTCGGAGCCGGTACAGTACTCTGGTGCCGTTCTTCCTGCATGAGACAATTCCCGCATGACGAAGAATCATAAGATGCCGGGATACTGTGGAAATATCGAGACCGACCAGTTCCGTCAAAGCTCCCACTGTTTTCTCATTCCTGGAAAGTTCCTCGACAATCACGAGACGGGCGGCATTGGCCATTGCCTTGATTACTTCTGCTCGTTTTTCAAATCGGGCCATATCCACTGACATTGTTTTTCCTTTCTGTATTTGTATATTTGTACAATATTACAAATAGTGTTTTTGGTCAAGCCTGCAAACTTACTTGATGTACAGAAGATGACTTTGCGATGAAAGGAGAATTAAATGAGAATACTAAGCGAGTTCTTCCCTGAGTTCACCGAACTCCTCGATAATATGGACAGGCTCTACAAAGAGAAAAGAACCATTGATGAGAAGACGTATCAATTCATATGTTTCGCCCTGTCGATCAGGGCGCGCTCAAAACCCTGTGTGCTTAAACACTTCAAAGGAGCTCTTGAAGCAGGTGCTACTGTTGGGGAGCTGTCATACATTCTTGCGCTTGTCATGAGAGAAGCTGCCGGAGCAGATGACTGCTGGACACATGATGTAATAGGAGACTGGAAGAAAATCCTCAGCGGGGAAATAAAGTGTGATTGCCAGGTATAGATGCTGATCTGAAGAATCTGGTATGGAATCTTCTCTTCTGTTAGTATGTATTATTAATACATATTGAAGGAGGTTTACTGAATGATACTCTTATTACTGCTAACGCTGACCGGTTTACAGGTAACAGAAACATCAGAAGAAACTGTATTCGTACACGAATGGGGAGTTGTCTCGATAGATGAGGTTATCCCTATGGCGCAGGGGGCTCAGCGGGGTTACCTGGAAGAGAGCGGCATGCTCCAGCCCTATTCATCGATGGCAGTTGATGCTCCGGTGATATGGTTCCATGGCCCGGAGTTCACCGGTACTCTTACGGTGGAAGTGCAGAATGGTTTTTTCTCACTTCTCATTCCCCTTCCGGTATCTGAATCCATCGATGATGGGACAGTTCCCGTCTTTCCCGAAGGTGACAACTACATAGCTGTCTGGGAAGACTTGAGTTTTACAGATGAGGCTGCCGTTCACAGCGACAGGCTAAATGACAGAAGAGTTGAGAGTGTTGAGGAAGGATTCGAGTGGGCGATGCCGTTCTGGCGGCAAGTTCCCTCACTGATGGTACGTTACGGTCCGTCTTCATACGTTGATCGTTTCATCTACTACGAATGCTCCGCATCTAATCTGTTCAAAGAGGAGGAGCCCTCCGGGAATCGCCAGCTCGGCTCTCTTGTGTTTCATGCAGAAGATGGAGAATTCGCAGCAGATCTCGTAGTTGCTCCGAGAAACGGAATCAGGGTTGAATTCGCCGTTTCAGATGAAGGTATCCTGGAGGTTCTGCAGGACTGGGGCGACAATGAATTCCTGGCCGAAGAGATCGAAGCCCTCTGGAAAACGTGGGAACCAAGTCTTCGAACGAGATGCATACTGTACGAAGAGACGATAGTCCTCTTCCCCCTCACGGATGAACAGGTCGAGTCGATCAGCACGATCGAACTGCAGACTGACCAGGGTTACCATGTGGAATACTCCCGATTGTTTCTTGCCATGGGGAGCATATAGAAAATCAGGGATTCTAAATTCAACCTGCCCTCAGAATTAGAGATCGTTTATGCATATTCCCTCTGTGGGTATTTCGTATGACTCGCAGGGGCGAATCACCGAAGCCGCTGGTTTCTGGAGGGGAAGAAGGAGCGATAATGATCCTGATCTTGCTGTGATATCGAGAAGAATTGATGCAACGGTGCACCGGTTGAGGTAATGGGCATTTCTGAAACCGTCTCCGGATTTGATTTATTGGAGAATCTGGTAAGCATAAGCTATTACAATAATTCAGGTGAACCAGCAAGGGACGATCTGAATGTGCATTCATACCGGTTTTTGTTCGGTGAGCATTGTCAAATGCTTGAGAAACAGGTTTGGGAGCCATCCGGAGAACCAGGAATATCTTCAGGTGGATATCATATAGAAAGATACACGTACAGCAATAATGGATCTCTATCTGGAATTGAGCATTTCGATGAACACAGCGAACCTCAGGAGTCCAGCGTTATACACCTCTGACAGCCTCTAGGAGCCTGTCCGATTTGGTTAATCAAATTATTATCCGGTTTCAGGGAGCAAGTGCATTCAGCTGCAGTGCTTCCGAAAGGATATGTTTGACCGGGCTTGTTTCGTGCAGTATGGTCAGTTTCAGGCAGAAAGCATGCCTGGTATAATCTTGCTGTTCCTGAACATATGTTCAGAAAAGGGGGAATATTATGCGTACAGGATTCTTACTGGTTTCTATTGCATTGTTAACGAATACCTTTGCTATCGCTGATACATGGGAACAGACATACGGCACCGATCTGCCGGAGCAGTCACTATTTTCTCTGGTCACCAAGGACGGGGGTATACTCACCTGTGGAATGTTCATAATTGACGTGTCCTATTCCATTGTCTCGTCAGAGGGGCCCGGAGGTCTCGATTGCATGCTGGTGAGGACCGACGCTAATAACGAAATCCTTTGGGAAGGAGATTACTTCTCCGGGCCGTGGCCTGATCTTGCAGTGGCCGGGGTAGAAACGGAAGACGGTTGCTTTGTGCTTGCCGGTGTTACAACAACTATGGAGGAGGGGCAGCAGAACTGGATATTCAAGGTTGATGATGAAGGGGAGATCGTCTGGGACAAAACCCTCGGTACCGATTACGATGACTGGACCTACGACATGATTGAAACAGCCGACGGTTACTTTGTGCTGGCCGGATACGTTGATTCCCTTAACGGAAATGGTTCCGTAATAAGCCTTCTCAAGGCTGACAATCAGGGAAATGAACTCTGGAATCGGCAGTATCCGGCAGCAGGCACAGGTATGGCCGAGGCTGTAATGGAAATTAATAATGGAGATTTTCTGGTTACCGGGTATGTGGTAGCAGGGAAAAGTGATAACGCGATTCCATTTCTTCTCAGGACCGATGACGGCGGGAATGAAATATGGATGGAAATCATTGATGTTCAGCAGGGATACTATTATCCGATTGACATGACCATGGTGGATAACGGGAATATTGTCATTGCAGGCTATTGTGAGACCACAAATGGAGGCTACGATTTCTGGGTAGGGGAAGTCACCACTGATGGAGATCTGATAAGCCAGTCCACATTCGGTGGGGAGAGGGATGATATGGCGTTCTCAGTAACTTCATGTCCCCGGGGCTTCGTAGTTGCCGGCAGTACAGCATCAGAAGGTGCCGGGGGGAATGATATATGGCTTCTCTGCATTGATGATTCCGGGGAAGAGGTATGGTCAGTAACCCATGGAGGCGTTGGTAACGAAGGGGCTGAGGATATCATAAAAGCTCCTGGAGGTGGATTTATAGTTTCAGGGTATACCGCATCGTGGGGAGCTGGTAATACTGATATATGGGTTCTCAAGGTGGGTGAAGATGGGCAGATGGAGGAATGAAATGGATAAATTCTTCAAGCCTCAAAGGATATATTCTGAATTCGAGATACCTGCCGGGAAGGAACGGGGTGGCATTCCTCGCCTTATGACATAATTGTAAGGCATACAGAGAGGAGAGGGTATGGGTTCTTTCACTAAATACAGCCCTGATAGTGCTTCAGACAGCAGCGGGTTCTTTTCACGGAACGGCTATTCAGAGGTTCCCGTTCTTGTGCAGTGGATGGCCACACTGAAATGTAATCTAAGCTGCAAGCATTGCCTATCCGTCAGCCTGGATAACGGTTTCACCGATATGCCTCTGCAGGCTGCGCGTAAACTCATCGATGAAGTTGCCGAAATGGGTGTGGAGGAGTTTCTCGTCACAGGTGGAGAGCCGCTTGTAAGGAACGATTTCACAGAGATTATTGACTACCTTGGATTCAGGGGACAGAACTGGACCCTGAATACTGCGGTTATGCCTTCAGAAATACAGATGAATGCTCTTAGAGAAAACAGCCCCGGATTTGTAGCGGTGAGCCTGGATGGACCCAGGGAGGTTCATGATTCATTCAGGGGACGGAAAGGGTCATGGGAAGAGGCAATGGATGCTATCAGTTTCTTCAGATCCCTTCCTGGAGTCAGGGTCTGCGCAGGTACTACAGTGACAAGTAGCAATTATCGGTACCTTGAGGAAACCTTCCATCTTGTGGCTGCAAGTGGTGCTGATCAGTGGGGAATTCACCTTCTGGTTCCCGAAGGCAGAGCATCGTACCACACCGATCTATTTCTGTCAAAAAGAGAGTTGAAGCGGCTGATTAAATTCGTTGCTCGAAAGAGACAGTACTTCAATGTTGAAATGGCTGATGAAATCGGCTATCTGGGAAGCATGGAGCCACTTGTAAGAGATTTTCCACTTACCTGCGGAGCGGGGAAATCTCAATGCGTTATTTTACCGGACGGGGAAGTAGTCCCATGTACAACGCTGGACAGATCATTCAGTGCTGGGAATATCCATCAAAAGCCCTTGAGGGAGATATGGGCAGAGGGTTTTGGCGAACTTCGGAATTACAAGCCTGATGGGGAATGCGGGGAGTGTATCTACCATCCAGCCTGCAGATCAGGTTGCTGGCTCCAGAGGAAAAATGGAAAAGAATGTTTCAGGGAAATCTGGCATGTTCCGGATTCATTGAAAACGGCAGCTGGAATTACTGTCTGTCTCGGTGCCCTGGCTGGAGGTATGAGTCGGGGAGCAGAAGTTCGAACAGTGAATACTTCTGATGCACAACCAGTGGTTTATAATCCAGCGCTTACAGAAGGCATAATCATGGGTCTTTATACAAATATATCAGCAGGCTACCCGCGTGGAAGCATCTATTCATCATTCGACCAGTTCGATACGGAAGATCCGGCATGGTGTATTCTAAACGGCTTTAGGCAGGGGACTTTGCCACAAAGCATCATCGACCGTTGCGATCTTGTGATAAGCGCCCTCAATACGGATTATCCTTCTTTGTCACTTATAGCCCTTCTGTGGAGGGTGGTAAATGAACCGCTTTTCGAGGCAGAGGGCTTTTCAGAGAACGAAATGGAAGCCGTGTACTCTACTCTTGATGCTATTCATCTGAAAGCCAGGCAGTGGAGATGGGAAATATTCGATAACCGACTTGATCCCTATATCAGAAATGGAAGACTCACTGACCGACCATTCTTCATGTACAGCAAAGCGGGTCCCCGACCGGGAGACCTGGAGAGGTATTATCTGACCACAGACCTGAACAGTGAACGCTGGGGGGTTGCGGATGACACTCTGGGAATAACAGCTGATTATCTTCTTGAGCACCCATATGCTGAGCAGATGAATCTGGTATTTACTCTTTCAGACCCGGTGGAGATCAGGAAGTATTCCGGCAGAGATTTGGAACCTCTGAGTATTGACACCAATGGTGGATATGCTGTTGGTATCTTCGATATTATTGAGAGTGAAGAAGATGCTGTGTTGCTCTTTGAGATCTCGAGCGTATACGGATCCGAGATTCCTTTCGGTTACGAGTCACAGCAGGATGATGAATCCGGTGAAAACCATGTAACTGCAGTGATTGAGGTGTCCATTGTGGGCGGACGGAAATACACATATATCGAAATTCTTAGAACAGCCCATGATCAGCGAAGGAGTCAGATGCATGCAATCGCTTATCAGATGGTTTCAGAAGTGTTCGTGTATGGCGGGTACAGTACCGATAATCTGCCCGGTGAAATAATTGGGAATGAAGCCCTTCTCTGGCCGGCCGTAAGGGAAATGGCTGATTCAACAATAGACAGCTCAATCATCACAGACAGATTCATTGATGTCGAAGAATTGCGTATTCGGGTGCTGAAAAAGGATATTGATTTCTGGATGTTCTGACCTTGCCTTTCCGGATCGCTGCATCTGCTGCGGAATATAGAGGGATTTACATTAACAAAAATAAATATCATTGTTAGTTGAATTCGTTGCTGGAATCTATCACTGCATGCTAAAGGCCTAATTGGAAGTGAATCACATAATATGTTGAGGGTTCTTAAACCTGTAGTCCTGATTCTATTAATTCTCACAGGTATTTCATGCCTGACCGATCCGGTTGATCTGGGCGAACACGATGACTATGTGGCACAATTCGATCTGGTGTGGGAGACGTTCGACCGGGAGTATATAGGTTTCAATTTCGTGGATGTTAACTGGGGCGAAGTATACAACCAGTTCCGACCGGAGATAGGGGAGATCCAGAGCCAGATGGAGTTGATTGATCATCTCCTACCGATGCTTGCTCTCCTGGAGGATTTACATGTCTGGTTTGTTTACCCGGGAGGAGGTGTTCACGGAACATTCGTACCATACTACCAGCGTAACTACAATGAAACGGTTTTATGGGCGTATATAGACAGCCTCTCGACCAGCGGGTTTACCTGGTGGAACAGTTACTGGGGGTATGCGATGTTCGATTCCATTCCATATGTCATGATCACTGCGTGTGATTCGAACTTCGTAGTCAGCGATCTGGACGCATTGATAGAGGCCGTACCTGACGCCCCTGCAATGATCATTGATATAAGGATGAACATGGGAGGTAACGCGTTCGTCGCTGCGGATATTGCCAGGAGGTTCTGCAGCGAGATGTGTTTGGCCTACTATAATGTGTTTCGAGAAGGGCCGGAAAACCATGATTTCGGGACTCCTTTCGCGGAGTACAATTTACCCGGCGGTTACTGCTTCAACAAGCCGGTGATAACGCTCATTGGTAGAGGGAGTGTCAGCGCAGCCGAGTACTTCGCGCAGAGGCTTTACATGCTTCCGAGTGTCACCCTGGCAGGGGATACGACAAGAGGCGAGGTTAATGCTTTTTCACGCCCATATAAAATACTCGCAGGCGGTTATGAGTACACCGTAACCCGTATGACTTTACTGGCTGCGGACAGTTCCACCTGGATACAGGAAACTGGCGTTGCCCCGGATGTGTACATTCCTGCAACAACGGAGGATTTTGCTCAAGGAATTGATCCCGTTCTGGAGTACGCCCTGGAGTGGGCAGCTTCGCAGTGAGCACATACCGTTTTCAGAACAAGTCATAGTGTCCTCAAATAAGATGACTATGCTTAAACAGTATGTTTTGATTGGCCGAACATTGAAGCGATTGAAAGGCTGGATGTGCGGGATGCAACAGGAGAATGAACATTGCTTTTCAATTGGTCGAATACTGCTGATTTCGCTGACGATTCTTGTATGTGGTGATGTTCAGGCCGGTACTACGGGCAGGATAGCAGGAACGGTGACCAGCGCCGACGGCGACCTTCTTGTGGGGGCCAGCGTGATGGTTGAAGGAACGCCCTACGGGGCAGTAACTGATGCAAATGGCGAGTACTTTGTCAATATTCTCACTCCCGGCGAATACTCTTTATCCGCCAGGATGGTAGGTATGGCGGAGGTTACAAAAGAGGGGATTGTTGTGGTTGCAGACCAGTCCACCACAGTAGACTTCTCGTTGCAGGAGCAGGCCACGGGCAGAACGGTGATCAGAGTGACCGACCAGCGCAGCCTGATACTCCAGGATGTACCAGCTACGATTTACGTGATTGACCAGGAAGAGATTCGCCTGATGCCAGTGGTTGGAATACTAGACGTAGTGAGCAGGCAGCCCGGTATTATCACCCGAGGTGGAGCAATCCATGTTCGCGGAGGAAGGGCTGGAGAAGTTTCATTTCTGCTGGATGGGATCTCCATGCAGTCACCTTTATCAAATGCCTTCATTTCCGCTGTGCCGCTTTCGGCCCTTTCCAAAACTTCGATAATAACCGGAGGCTTTCCTGCGGAGTATGGCAATGCAATGTCCGGTATCGTGAACATGACAACCAGAGATGGAGGAACCGATTTCGAAGCAGACCTGCAGGTACGAACCGGAGAGATGACCGAGTTCGGTTATGAAAACATCTCCAGAAATTACTCCGAACCATCGGAGAACGACAACTTTCGAAGCGACATGATCAATCTTGAATGTTCTATTGGTGGCCCCGAGCCCATAACAACCCATGTTCTGCCCTCGATCGGGATAGAAATTCCGGGAGAGATCCGTTTCTTTGCCGCGGCCAGTTACATCAGGAGCGGGCGAGACCTTCAGGACAGCAGGGGCTACTGGGAGAACAACTGGCAGAATGGAATAACAGCCTCGGGGAAGTTGACATACCGGCCGACGGGCAGGACCAGAATATCACTTCTGGGCTACTACACCTGGAGAAACATGGGTTGGGACGAGTGGCTGTGGTCTCGATACGATCAGGCGGTCTACATTAATGATGAACTTCACCTTGGGGGAGATCCGGATTATGCGATTCCCATTAAGTTTCAGGAGAACGCCGGTGCCACCTTGTCGTTCACGCATTCGCTCAGTGATATGACTTTCATAGACCTGGGATTGAACCAGAACAGGACCTGTAACTGGAGGAGGGTAGAAGATCGGAACGGCGGTTACGTTGGTGAAGGTTTTGAACCTAATGACTGGTACGTCTTTTTTCTGCCTCAACCGAGAATAGTCGATGAACTTGGTTTTTACCATTCAGGAATTCATCCGGAAGTATGGCTCGATTCGCGCAGTACTGTAACCAATCTCAAGCTTAACCTTACTTCCTGTCTGAACATAAACATCGAGCTGAAAGCCGGGCTGGAAGCGAGATATTACGATATTTACGATTATTCCGTTTATGTGGAGGATCAGGGCAGCATCTTCACCAGCTTGTGGAGAGCGTATCCATTCTCAGGAGCAGTGTACGCCATGACCAAGGTGGAATCATCCGGGGGATTGGTTGTGACACCTGGCATCCGACTGGACATGTTTGATGCCAACACAGCAATGTACGACCTTGAAGAAGGGCGAGAAATCGATGTTTCCAGGAAGTACCAGCTGAGTCCGAGGCTCGGAATAACTCATCCTGTAACCGATCGTGATGTTTTCTTCTCCACCTACGGGCATTACTTCCAGATGCCCAACTTCAACCAGCTCTTTTACGGTACAGATTACAGCCTGTCGGGAACGCACGATCTTATCGGAAATCCTGATCTTGATGCTCAGCGAACGATTGCATATGAGGCAGGGCTCAGACACAGGTTCAACGCTCTCTCCTCGATTTCGGTTTCAGTATTCAATAAGGATGTGACCGGTCTGGTCCGAACAGCGAACTACTCCAATGAGACTCCCAACGAATACTTCATATACGAGAACGATGATAGTCACGGCACACTCAGAGGCCTGGAGCTGAAGTTTCTGAGGCTTCCCGGAAGCATCCTCTCGGGCAGCCTGTCCTACACCTACTCGATATTCAAGGGTCGATACTCCTCCTCGGTCGAACAAAGGGAATACTCATCCAGCGGGTTTACATTTCCGCCACCTGAAGACAGCTATCTGGACTGGGACCAGAGGCATACCGCTGATGCTCAAATAAACCTTGTAGTACCACAGGGCGAAGGACCTGAATTGGGTGGCATTCGGCCTTTTGAGGGCACCAGCCTGACCATTAGTTGGGCATGGGGAAGTGGATTCCCCTACAGCCCTCCCTCAGGCGAGACGGAACAGCCGAAGGTGAATACGGAACGCTATCCTTATACGATGGAGACAAATATCGGATTAACCAGGCGGTTCTGGCCGGGATTCAGTGAAGTTGAACTGGGGCTGACCATCTACAACCTTTTCAACAGGCGAAACCTGAACAGGATTTTCGATACGGGTTACTATATTGAAACCAATGAACCTGGCGGGATCTCCGGTAATCCCGGTGCCTGGTCACCGGCCCGGCATGTTATGCTGAGACTTGGAGTGAGCTTTTAACACAATGAACAGGAAATCCAGCTTATTTAATGTACTGACTATTTCTGTACAGGAATTCTTTTCTGGAACAGTCTTTGTAATTGCTCTGGCAGGCCTTTTCGGATGTCACCAGATGGCTGAGTTCGAAACAGGTGCAACCTCCGGGGTGAGCTTTATAAGAACCTCGGACTACACAGTAGAAACCGTAATGCCGGGCCTAGAGGGGGCAAGATTAATTTGCTCAAACGGTAACAACGAGTTTCTGGTGATCACAACCGGCGGTGTTCTGTACAGGGTTAACTCACAGTTGATGGCCGTTGAAAGCTCCTTTTTAATTGGGACACCTTCCGGTAACGGTTACAGTGAAATCATCAGATCTCCGCTGAACAACTCGATATATATCCTCGGACCAGCAGGAAAGATCATCGAGGTGAGTCTGAATGGCAATTATGTAAAAGACGAGTTCTACACCGGCCCGAATCCTGTAGACCTCTGTATTTCTCCCGATGGCGGCAATCATATCTTCGTAATCGATTCTGGCGACCAGACCATCAGGAAGGTAATGACATCATTTAACACGGTGCTCGAAGAGTCCAACCTGTATCACATACCTTCTTCAGTATCTGGATACGCTGCATTCCCGGAATTTGTTCTGGTAGCCTGTTCAGATGATAGCGGGTCAGTATGCCAGCTGGATGTTGAAACTCTCAACTTGTACTATGCAATATTCACTGGCATGCCATGCGGTGAAATCACCTCATCAGAGAATGATAGCATTTTCTGCATCACACATCCGGGAACGGGTTCTTCGGATGGTGGTGCTACCCTTGTAAGGGCTACACCCATGCCGGAATACAAGGAATACTTTCCCATAACAGGAACGCCAGTTTCGCTCTGTTCTCACCCCTGCTACCCGTATTTCTACATAGCATCACTCAAAGATGGCGATACTGTTATCACTGTGCTCAACGGGGATACATTCCAGGTAGAGACCGAATTCAATATAGTCGGTTTCCCATTTGATATCACCACCCATAGAAATGGAGAGTATCTTCTGGTTCTGACCTCCGAATGATTCATAACTGCACTATTTTATGAATGAGAAGAACCCTCAGAAATCGTAGACCACCGGGTTTCTCTCGGCAGGATTCTCAGCTGACCATGTTCTCGCTTTGCCCTTTGAAATTCTGAACAGTGTCAGCGTATCCCAGCCGAACCGCTCCACCACAGGTTTAAGAAAGGTGAACTTTGTCTCAACAATCTGTTTCTTGAGTTCTTCATCATCGAGCTTTTCCAACTTTCCTCGGATTCTCAGCTGAAGTCTTTCTTCCTGACTCCAGAAGCAGAGTTCTGCAGAGGGATTAGCAAGTAATTGCTTGCAGACATCCTTACCGGTGCCGGTACAGAATGTAATCCCGTTGTCATCAATATGAGGTGAGGTCATTGCCCGTACGCATGGTTCACCATTATCTACAGTAGCCATGAACGAAGTAGTGTTGCGCCGGACGAATTCAAGCATTTCTTCACGCTTCATCATCTTTCTCCTTTCAAGAGTTTATCTATATCTAATGAAATATACAAGTTTCAGTATTGCATTATGAATAAGGAGAGGATTGATTCACATAATTTTATGCTCTAGAACTGGCTTGTTTGTTCCGTTCCTGCTCTGTTCGACAGCTTGCATCTCGATCCGGATTCGTGGATGCCATATTTCATGAGGATGCCCGAGAGGCCATCATTGACTGATGTGAGAGACAATCAGTATTATTTGCTATAGTAGAATTAACTTAAAACATAGATAGTAGCGGCCAGGTGAACCGTGTTCAGTAGCTGATCCCGGTTCGTTGGAAACCATCACTGTATGATGCATATTGTTATTCATCAACTGTTTTGGAGATGATCTGTTTCAGTGAAGAAATCCTTGGCTTTGTCGAACATCATCTTTCTTGCTGCAGTATGTGTACTGTCACTAATTATATACACCAATACAGTCGGGTCCTGGTTCACATCCGATGATTATGTGATTGTCGGACAGCTGGCGGAAAAGGGGTATTTCTACAGCTGGAATGAGGCTTCGGGTGGATTTCTCCGTCCCATGGCTGTTTTCTCCATCATGCTTGATTACCAGTTGTGGGGTTTTGAACCAACAGGATATCATGCCTTCAATCTCCTGTTGAACGTACTGTGTGCTTTTGGTGTTTATATTCTTACTGGAGAGCTCTTTCGTGTTTTCCGCCACCACAGTGGAAGGAATACAGCACTCTTCGCAGGATTTCTCTTTCTGCTGCTACCCTCACACGCTGAACCTGTGGTTTGGATATCTGCCAGGGCTGACCTCCTGGCAACCTTTTTTGCCATTTTATCAATCATCTTCTTTCTAAGAATGCTTGAGAGCGGTTCTGGATTGCGCGGAGCGTTCTCACTTCTATTTTTCGTTCTTAGCCTGGCAACCAAAGAAAGTGTTGTGATACTTCCCCTTATATGGCTTATTCTGGCGGCTGTCTACAAGAAAACTAAAATAGTAAGGTTTTCAAGGCAGGGAGCGATAGTCATTTCTGCTGGAATTGCTGTATTGACGGGGTATTTCATCATCAGGAAGATACTGCTTGGAAGTTTCATAGGAGGCCTTGGTTCCGATACTCATACCGATATTCTCAATCCAGGTGTTCTGATCAATCTTGCCAGGTATTGTGTCAGGGTTTTCATTCCACCTCTTAATGAAATCTGCCTTGCTACAATTACCTTTTCTCTATTTGCTGTCCTTGCTGTAATTGTGTTTCGGAAAAAACTCTACAGGAAATCCATATCAAAGAAATTGAGATTGTCCCTGGTTTCCCTGTCCTGTTTTTTCGCAGCCCTGCTTCCTGTGCTCTCCATGAAAATAGGAGTTTTTGATACACAGTCTGAAAGGTATTTGTACCTGCCAGGTGTCTTTGCTTGTATTGCCATTGCCTCACTTATAAGAGAGGCGATCATTGATGACAGGTCTAGAAAGATATTCATGATACTTCTGCTTATTGTATCCGCTGTGGGGCTTCACACTGTCAGCAGGCGATGGAATGCGGCAGGAGAAATTTCACAACTGATTTCCGGACAGGTTGCGCAATTCGATCCTGCTTCCTCGGTTATCGTGAACCTCCCTGATCATTACCGCGGGGCGTACATTTTAAGAAATGGTATCGATATGGCATCAACTGTGTTCCAGGGAAGTATCAGAACAGAAAAACCCTGGACTGTACTGCATTATCATGGAATCAATAGCCTGTCTGACCGTTACTCAGTAGAATTTGTGCGGGATTCGGTATACCTGATTCTTACCGACTCGGTTTATGGCTTTTCGTGGGATCAGGAATATGAATACCTATTTTTTGACGGGGAAAGAATGGTAACAGGAACGGAAGCGAATGGCATTAACTGAAGCCCGTACCATTCCTGCCCCAGGTGATTTCCGCACAGCAGGATTTATTCATCCTTACGGAATTTTCGACTTATTGTGTTGTTTTCCCCACGGGACCGGTCATTCTGAATTCCGGTTCAATTGCCGCTTTCCTTGAGCGGCAGCTGGTTCCCGAACCACCGATATCATCGATGCCCTTGCCAAAGGTACCGTTACCGGAAGCATTACCGGTGCGGGAGACACAATCACTGCCAGATTCTCCCTTTCACTGATCAGAGGTGAATAGCAGGAACCCCTTTCTGAAATAAAATCTCTGGCCGGAGAGGCGTTGTTCCGCAGGATAATTTGTGCAATATTAAATATTCCTCTGATTTGGGCTTCACTCCAGACGAACGGTTTGAATGTACGTAAACACCCTTTATGAAGGCCATTACAGGGCACTTGAGGAAGACTTTCTTAAACTTGTCACCCGCTTGCAGAAAGAAGGCAAAGAGCTTGCTGTTGTATCTGCAGGGACACGCCAGTTGGACAGACTGAGGAAGCTTCTCCTGAAGGATTCGGATAATGGAATCTTTGGAGGAATTGAATTCCTTCCCGGCATAAGGCATCTGGCTCAGAAAATAAGCCCCGTTCCGCTTCCTGCTGAAAAAGTGAGTCACTCCGACAGAACCCTGTTTACTCTACTTGGCATGAAGGAAGTAAAAAGGGGAGAACCTCTATTCGACCTCCGGGAGAATACCGAAACAGCCCATTCGATGGGAACATTTTTCGAAAGCCTTTTCGAACACGGTATTACTCCAGAGCTATACGAAATTACATCAACATCACTTTCCGGAGGACAATCAACTACCGAAAACACTGTGGGCAGGATACTTGCCAGCTACGATGAAGAACGAAAGAAAGGTTACCTGTCCTGCGGGGATATGATACTGGAGCGTGATATTCCTGACAGAATTCGTGGAACGTTTATCTTCTACGGGTTTTACGATCTTAATCCGTCCCAGAGGCGCTTCCTTAAAAGATTCTGCAGATCCGCTGAGGAGGTTTTCTGGTTCAGCCCTGTTTCGGAGAATTCGCAATGGAGGGGTGTTTACCTTCGCACAAGGAGACTGCTTGAGGAACTGGGAATCACCTGCCTGGTCAGGTCGGGAAACAGAAAACAGATGAACAGCTTCGCCTCTTTCTTCGAGGCATCTGCAAAGCAGTCAAGATCGCTCATTCCCACAGAAGGTTTTCGAATAACTGCAGTCTCGGGGGAAATAGGTGCCTGCAGAGCAGCTCTCGGGCGCATCACCGGAATGAACGAAGACGAAGGCATTGAGCTTGGCCGAATAGCGGTTGTGCGAAGGAAACAGGAGGGGGATGGCCTTGTCCGCCTCGCTCACCATGAAGGTATTCCGGTAAATGCGCCGCTGAAAACAAAGCTGTCCTGTCTCCCTGCGGGATCGCTGGTTCTGAACCTGATGAAGGCAATCGCTACGGATTTCTATTATGTCCATATTCAGAATCTGCTCGCATCGGGGCAATTCACAGATTCCTATGCCGCTGATCCCCTTGAAATAATTGATGTAGCAGAGAACACAGGTATACGGATGGGTTTGCACAGATGGAGGGACTGGTACTCTTCCGTTCATCAAGAGAACAGACTGGGTTCATTTCTGAGAAAACTGGACACTTTCTTCAGTGGTTTGCCGCAGAAAGCACTTGCATGGGAGTATCTTGAACAACTGAGAGGTTTTTTCGAGGAAACCGTTTCAGGATCAATTTCCCGCTCTATAATGGATTCTCTTTTTGATCGGCAAAAGTTCAGATTCGAAAGGGAAGTATCCCTGGCTAAGTTCAGTGATGCCCTGAGACTTCATTATGAGAGCAGGGATATCGAACTCAGACAGCCGGACCCTGATGGTTTTCGGGTTCTTACCATTGAGCAAGTCAGGGGAAGCCTCTTTGACAGTATTATTCTGATGGATATGGAGGAGGGGATCTATCCCGGTTCTTCCGATGAGGACCCGAGGCTCAGCGAAGAACTTCGCGTTAAGCTCCAGATGACCCTGAAGACTGAAAGGGAAATAGAGGATGGATTTCTTCTGCGACAGGCAGGGGAAGCTGCCGGGAAGAATCTGGATATCATCTTCAGGCAGACCGATAATGAGGGAAGCGAGATATCGCCATCTCCTTTCATTGCGAACATTGTACATCCGGATAATTATCGGGCCGGGAAGGCTGCCTGGTTCGTAACGGAGTCTTCCTCTCCCCTGGCACAGATGGCCGGTGGACTGCACCCCGGCCAGAAAAGGATTCTTGCAGCAAGCGAAGGGGATTACCCATCGGACCCTATGTTTTCACGAGCATTTACTGCGGAACGCTCAAGAATGAACTTTGAAGGTTTTGACCGCTATGATGGCATTATCGATTCCTCTTCTTTCAAACTGGACAGGATCAGCCCCACTTTGCTTGAGAGCTACATGAGGTGCCCCTTTGCCCTGCTTATGTCAAAAGGATGGAGAATTAAAAGGACCGGATTAACTGAGATAGGCACTTCCCCTGACCACATGACTGTTGGTCTGGTAATCCATGCGGCTATTGAGAGAATTGCAGCGGAATATGGATTTACCCCGGCTTCAGAGCAGGTAGAAGTTATTCTCAGAGAACATGCCTCTGAACAATTTCTCGGGGGAAGGCTGGGGTCGAAACTCTTCTTAGACATTTTCATTGAAAAGCAGAAACAGATAATACTGTCCAGTCTTTCTCAACTTTCCCACAAAGGCTGGAAGTATAGAGACAGTGAAGTCTACCTGGAGGGCAGCCTTGGCGATATGCCCATAGCCGGAAGAATAGATCTTATCCTGGAGGATGACGAATCGAACCTCGTTCTGCTTGATATGAAAACAGGAGCATTACCAGCAAAAAAGGGAACCGGGGAAGGCAGATATTTCCAGATGCCCTTCTACTATCAACTGACGAAGCAGAATTATCCGGGTAAAGACGTCGCCATAGCAGCGTATGCGTCTGTTTCGGATAAAAACCCGGGAAAACTGGTCAGTTTCAGCGGTGACGAAATGGAAAACATGATGAAAGCCGTTACCGCCAGTGCCCGAAGAATAGTATCGATGATTCGCGATGGATTGTTTCCTCCAATTCCCACAGTAAGCTGTAATTACTGTGACTGCAGCGGGGTGTGCAGAATAAGTCCGTATGCAAGAATTGAAGAAAAGGTGAAGTCGGATAGAAGGATGGAAATGTTCGTTGGAAAAGTGCTGAAGAAATGAAAACGGAAACTTCACCGGGGGATCAGTTATCGAGAGACGCGATTCTTCGGGAGACCGAGAGAAACGTATTCGTTCAGGCAAGCGCCGGAACGGGTAAGACGACCCTCATGGTGGACCGGGTAGTTGAGCTGATAAAAAATGGAATCCCGCTTGAAAGAATAGCCGTTGTTACCTTCACAAGGCCGGCCGCCGCAGAACTGCGCATGAGAATAAGGAACAGGCTGTCCGAGGAGAAGGATGACAGGAGCTGCCTTGAAGCCCTGAAGACTGTTTCGGTATCCTGGATATCAACCATACACAGGTTCGCCTCCAGAATTCTCAGGGAGTATTTCAACCTGACCGGTGTTGATCCCGCATTTACAACCACCGAAGGTCATTTTGATCCTTTGGAGATCAACCGGGAATGGGACAGATGGCTGCTGGGCCTGCGAGGGCAGTCTCACTGTGAGATTCTGAAACTGACCGGAACTTCTAAGCAGAGGGAGATCGCTCTGGGAACGGAGAAAAGAAGGTGGCTTGACTCGGTTGCCTGCGTCGGCGGAAGGGCTGCTGAATTAGCCGTACTTGATGAATTCATAGCGACACATGGAGCAGCGGTTTGCGAAGCGCTTGAAGAATGCAGCAATTCCTCGGATACAGTTTTCAAAAAAACGGAACAATTCCTCAGCGAACTTAGCGAACTCCGCGGGAGACTGCCCAATATCAATTATGAGGAACTTATGAACTCACATCCATCCCTGAATCTTCAGGGTGGAAGTAAAAAGAACTGGGAGGATTTCCAGCGCGCTAAAGGAATTTTCAAGGCGGCCATAAAACGGTTCAAGCAAATCCTTCCGGTCATCAAATCTGGTGATCTGACTGAATTAACCTGGAATTTCGCCAGTGAGTTTGCAGGAGAACTCCGCAGCAAATGGGATGGAGACAGAAGCCGGTTATCCTACGATGACCTGCTGTACATTACCTGGAAAGCCATAGCAGGCAACGGTATGCTTGCAAAATCCCTGTCTGAGAGGTTCGATCATATTCTTATAGATGAATTCCAGGATACCAGTTCGGACCAGGTCAGACTCTTTTCCGCATTCCTCGAACAGGCGGGGAGACTGACTCCGGGATGCGTTACCATTGTTGCAGATGACAAGCAATCAATTTACGGCTGGAGAAACGCCGACATAGAGACCTACCGTACATTCAGAAAGAGGCTTGAAGAGGGCGGTGCTCTCTCCGAAACCATAACGACCAACTTCAGGAGCAGCAGAGCTATCATCAGGTTCGTGAATGCCTTCGGATCTAACCTGTTTCGAAATCAGACTCCGGAAGAACAGCCCTTCGGCTGCGTGTACTCCCCAATCGAACCACGTCCGGGAGCTCCGGAAGGGGAACCTGTAAGAGTAGTTCAACTGCCGGGCATGCCGGATGAGTTAAAAGGCAGATACAACCAGAACGCATACAGTACGATCCTTCAAGCTCAGTGGTACGTGGATTATCTGAAGCATGGTTTTGGGAATGGAAACTCACCCGGGGATTACGCCCTGCTTTTCAGGTCAGGAACCCATATTCATCACTTTGTTGACGCATTTGAAAGGGAGGGAATCCCCTATTATGTAAACTCATCGAGGGATTTTTTCAACCGCCCTGAAATAACCGACCTCCGGGAAATCGTAAGATGTATCCTGTATCCCATGGACAGCATGGCATGGGTACATACACTCCGGTCTCTCTTCTTCGGGATTTCGGATGATGTGATCAACAGAGCAATTGGGTCGGGAACCACCGGGTATTATGAACAGTCCGATGAGTGTCCCCTTGAAGCTGCGAAAGTTAACGAACAGCTTAGAAAACTCAGGCAGTCCATATTGACAATACCGCTTGAGGATTTTCTTTTTGAACTATTCTTTCAAATGGAGATGATGAGTGTAGTGGCAGCTGCGGGCTATCAGGAATCAAGAAGAATGGGAAACCTTCAGTTTCTTCTTGAGCGGGTTCTTGCAGGAGAGATAAAGACACCCGCAGATCTGCTGACTGTTCTTGACAAGGATCTGGCTCCCAAAAGACAGGAAGAGCCTTCGAGTGTCCCTGCAGAAGGAGGAGCTGTTACGGTTACCACTATCCACAGGGCCAAAGGCCTGGCGTGGAATAATGTGGCCCTGGCAGCCCCGTCTGTCAATTCCGGAAAGGGTGGCGGTGACAGGGTAATCTCGTACGATCATGAAAAGAAGGCAGCCTTCAACCTTGGAATACCGTTACCTGGAAAAGAAGGTTCAACCATGAGATCTCCCTACTGGCCGGAAATAGTGGAGATAGTCAATGTCAGGGAGAAAGCCGAGTTCAGGAGGCTCCTATATGTAGCCGTAACAAGGCCTAGAGATTCTCTTGTCGTTTTTGTTAAATCACCGCCAGTGCAGAAGAACTCTCCCGGTGAGATACTCTGGGATAATCTCCAGTCGGCAGCGGAATCCGACCCCGGATGCATGGACATGGAAGAAATACTCCCGGTTGATTTAGTGAACCATACATCCGTCCTGCGGCCGCTCGTGGAAATATGTGATGATTTCATTGAAAACGATGACAGTGTACTGTTTGAAATCGACCCGAAGCCCGAAAACTGGCAGCCGGGCGGAGCGGCGATCGGCGATTGTGTCCATGCGGTAATGGAGAAGATAGATTTCAAATCCCCGGAACAATGGTTCATGGATAACGATGCTTTCCTCAGAAGAGTATATGGAGATGATTTCGAACAGATAAGGGAACTGTCCCTCAATTTGTTCCGGATGAAACTGCCATTTGATTTGAAGAAAGTGGAAATTCTTGGAAGGGAATACGCCTACACTATCAGAACGCCGGGAGGGATTAAGAAACGATACGTTGATCTTCTCCTGAGAGATCAAGGGAAACTCACAGTCATCGATTACAAGACGGACAGTTTCAGCGGAACTTCCGCTCCGCAGGTGGTACAGAGTTATATCGAGAAGCAGCATTACTACATTCAGGATATCTCAAAGATCTTCGGCGAACAAGCCTGTGGATATCTTGTATTTCTCAGGGAAGAAATCGTTTATCCGGTTGAGTAACTGCGATAGAAAGGGCGGGAATTCGCTATGAATCCCGCCCCTGAAGAATTACTTACAGTGAACAGAAAGCGGTAGTGCCTCCCCAGCCGTCAGTAAGCCCCTCAAATGTACCTGTATCGGGGTCCGTCACCCAGAGGGTTCCCTCCCAGATAGTGTACACAAGGCCATTTGCAGCAGCCATTTCCCTGACGCCGCCGTATCCGCCGCCAAGGTCGGTATAATCTCCCGTGTATGGGTCCACATTGTAGAGATTGTCACCCTGAACAACGAAGAGAGCGCTGGAGCTTCCTGCAACCGCAGTAGTGCCGGCATAGGATGAGGGAAGTTCGGTAAAGTCTCCTGTGTCCGGATCAGTCCTGAAAAGAACGTCGTTCTGAAAAACCATGAGAGCTCCACCCGCCCAGGCGAGGAACTGTGTTCCATCATAATCGCCTGGAATACTTGCCCAGTCACCATTTGAGGGGTCTACTTCGTAAATGATGCCACCCTGGCAGCCGTACAGTGCGCCCGAGCTGGCAGTCAAGGCGTTTGCGCCCTCCCATGTTGAAGAAAGTGATTCCCAATCGCCATTGTCCGGGTCTGCTATGTAAAGAACATCCCCCTGAATACCGTAAAGGTTACCCTGGCACGAGGTCAGCAGTTCGGCGCCAGTCCAGGATGAAGAAAGTGATTCCCAATCTCCATCATAGGGATCTACGCTGTACAGAGCGTCTCCGTCTATGGCGTAAAGCCATCCTGCGCCAGCGGTACCTGCCGCTGCCAGCACCAGTACAACTGTAAGGATTAATTTTCTCATTCGATCTCCTCTCGAAGTGTGTGATCAGTAGCAACAAATGAACAGCAAATGCTTAAATACCTTCCCAGCCATCTATCAGGGCCAGCATCCACCAGACTGCCCGGCCTTTCTGTCTGCAGCTCTCGAATGTTGTATGTCCTGCCTCGTCCCCGTTGAACTCTTCGTGCTCCAGTGGGATTTCGCTACCGGACCATGAGTACGTGTTCTGTTCCCACTGAGAAGTTGAAGTATTGTACCACCAGGCATCGAGGTCGGCGAAGTCGAAGAGTATTTTACTGTTGTTCTCGCAGAACTCTCTTACCTGCTGGTTGCGAAGATATCTGTTGTAACCTTCAGAACCCGAACTCTGAGCGTTGCCTGTCATGTATACAAAAGTAACGCCGGAAAATTCACTTTCCAGAACGGACATGGAATCGATATATCCCTGCACCTGGCTTTCATTGTAATAATCCATCTGGCCGCACCAGCACCACATGCAGACATTTATCGCCTGATTGTTAGTGAGTACATCCCGGGTCATGTTCATCCCGTCCGAGGTTTCCCAGAAAAGTTCAGGTCCGATGTACGTATCACCCTCCTGCCCGTCGAAGATGCAGAGTGCGTCCGTAACGTCCGGCAGCCAGGAATATCCTGTCTCTACATCGCATGCGGAGTCATCCGATTCTATCAGGTCAAGGCCTGTAGTAAGCTGTCCGCCATGAGATGTATGCGCGTAGTGCATTCTGATATTCAGCTGAACGCTGTCGATCCATTCTGCGGGGATGCTGTTCAATTCGCAGTATGAATGATCAATCAATCCAGAAAAGCTGCTTCCACCTCCCCCTCCAGGATCTGCAGGATTACTGTTTGAGCATGTTGCGGTTAGAAGTATAAGGATCAGCGCAGATGGAATACGCAGTATTTTTGTAAATGTGAGAAATATCAAATAGGACATATTCAACCCCTTTCCTTTCATCATATCTTCAACCCGGTTCTAACTATGTCAATTGTTGTGAAAAGAAATGAAAAAAATAACAAATCCGCGCCAGGCTATCTTGCCGGCGCGAATCATTTCGATACCAGGGGGTAAGAAGGTAAAGGATGCCTGAAAGCGTATGGTTTCTGTGAATAATGAGACGGAGTTGATCAGACCTGAGTCAACTCCGCCTCAGCTTATCGGTTAAGTAAATATGTTATTCTATTTTGGCACAAAGGTATTAACGAAACTCTGCAAAGAATAAGTGAAAGACCAGGGTTCTTCTTCAGGTACCATTTGCCTGGGAATGTAGTTCCAGTTTTGAATTGAATATACATCTGGAGTACCGCCGGCAGCTTGGTACATCCTGCCCTGCTGATGGATGTCGTTGAAGAAATCCACATCCTCATCAGTTTCTTGCCAGTGCTGAGCTGCCCAGTAAATCATTTCGAATCGAATATGCCTAGCCTGACAGGAATCCTCAAATGCCGCAACATCGCTCCAGGAGACGCCAATGTTCCAATTAACATCAAGAGAGAAAGCCTGGATTCCATCAACACCAAGAACATCACATGCTGCGTTCAATTCGTCTATCCACCAGATAAGCTCATCTATGTCAAAGAATGGATATGGCTCAATAGAACAGATTTCGATATCCGGATCGAATTCAGTCCTTACCAGATATATCCATTCTGCTGTTTCCTGCACTGCATAATCATCTCCCGGAGGACCCAGCCATGTGGGTTTGCGTGTAGCGCAGAATGACTCGTCAATAGTTAACTCATCTATCTGTGCTCCAAGACCTTCGAATCGTATCCACATCGGGAAGACGTAAGTCCAGAATGATTCTTCAGCCGATAGACGCTGACAATTATAATCCCCTTTCAGGCAGGATGATCCAAGTGAGAACTTCGACGGCCAGGTATTTATGATCGAGAAATATAGAACAAGTTCTTCATCAGAAAAGAACTGCTGCTGATTAAGAATCCAATCTGGATATTCAAAATAATCAACTGTGGATCTGACACACTCCCATTGATCAGTGTTCTGTAGAAGAGCATGGAATGGGTAGCCAGTGCATCTTTCATCATGCGGAGTATCTCTTCTGCCTGGGGGCGGTCCCATTCTTACTAAGGCGCCCCCTTTTGATGATAATAGCATTGTAACTGGATTATTCAAGCAACTTGATGCTACAAGTATTGCTAG
The DNA here is from genome assembly GCA_030609965.1 of Candidatus Fermentibacterota bacterium. Taxonomy (GTDB): domain Bacteria; phylum Fermentibacterota; class Fermentibacteria; order Fermentibacterales; family JCC-6; genus Aegiribacteria. The sequence goes on along the minus strand of JAUWSQ010000037.1, from coordinate 305 downwards.
AAATACCATGCCGATGGCAGTACGTATCTTCATAAACCCTCCTTTATGAATGCAGTGATTATTTGACCCCACTAGTGTCCCATTGAGGTAATCTATCGCTCCGGTAACTTATCTAATATCTACAATATACGAAGCATTTCAACTGTACACGATTTGAACGCACTTTCTCCATATTATCTACTATACCACGGATGGAGGATTCATGCACTCAGGACGTTTAATCTTTTCTCAATTAATGGATTACCTGCCCCGTAGAGCTTTCGATCATTGCGTAAATAAGTACTCAGGCAATTACAGAGTACGGC
>JAUWSQ010000054.1 GCA_030609965.1 Candidatus Fermentibacterota bacterium | reverse complement strand
GACGGATAGGCGCACCTTGGGGTAGGATAATTATTGCTTATCACATGAGTGTCCCAACCACCTCCACTGCCGTCGTTTTCGAACCAGTTGACATCATAATTATGGGTAGACTGCGCCAGAACATCCATATCCCCGTCACCGTCCATGTCCGCCGGAAACGCATAATGGCACCCGCCCATGCTTGAATTGATCGTGTGGCTGGTAGTGGAGATACTCAGAAGGAGCTTCCCGGACGGCAAGGTTGTCCATGAAGTATTAGACTGGCTGTAGAAGTCATCAAACCAATAGTTAGTGGGGCCGGTCGTACCTGGTCCACCTGACCAGTTATTCTGATATACGAATCCTGCAGTTAGAACGGGAGGTAGAAGAAGCAGTATCAGTAATACTGCAACTCTGTTGATTCTGAATGCATTCTTCATGGTGCCGACTCCTCAAGTCTGATCCAGCCAATGCGGAAGCCAGCACCTGTGGCCGGGTCTAACATCTTAACATTTGGGGTCAGGCACCAAATCTTAACATTCTTAGCAAAAAGGGTCAGGCACCAAATCATACTGTGCTCATAGTGCTGTTGAATCCATATCAATTTGATCTAACCAGCTTATTCTTCTGATGTTGCTGTATTCATGTCTATAAGTTCAGTTTATCATTAAGATGAGATGGTGTCAAGGGAATGCATTAAGCTCGAAACGAATGTTAGTGAATTGTGCGGACTGGATTAAGCTTCGTAAAGGCCGGGTGCGCGGGAAGGTGAGCTGGTGCCGGAGCCCGTATCGAAGCCTGATTCCTCAAGATCCCGTTCTATTTTCTCCGGGTCTTCTCCAGCTTCCAGCCTTGACAGGGCTTCGCTGACTTCGGGACCCAGATCCTCGCCCATTTCATCTGCCATGCGCCGGATAGCACTGGCCATGGCTTTCGGGTCATCAGTATCAAGCCCCGCCAGTGAAGGGTCATCCGCCATATCCTCAATGGAGGATGAGCCGCTTTTTACAGAGAAGGTACTCATAACCTTTTCCATTCTGTCACCCTTTCCGCAATCAGGGCAGACCGGAGCTGTGCTGCTGGAAGGATTTCTTACGAGGAATTGAAATATCGTATTGCATCGCCTGCAGAGGTATTCATAGATAGGCATTATCCGCTCCTTTTCAGTATTCCCTGGTTTTCAAGGAAGAGCCTGTGAATCCTGCAGTCGGGGGTTAATTCCGGATGGAAGGATGAGAGCCAGAGATTATTCTGTCTGAGAAGGACAGGGCCGTCTTCAACACTGCTGAGAACTTCAACATCATCGGCGAGAGGCAGCAGGAGGGGAGCTCTGATGAACACTCCGGGGAAAGGTTCAGGAAGACCGGTCACATCGATGGACTCGAGAAAGCTGCAAGTCTGACGGCCGAAATAGTTCCGGACAGCTTTAACGTCAGCAAGCCCAAGGCTGTTCTGGGTGATTTCATGTTCCTTCTCATCGATCTCCTTTGAAAGAAGTACGGCTCCCGCGCAGGTGCCGAAGATGGGGAATCCATCTTCTCCCATCGTTCTCAGAGGACTGGTGAGTTTCCATCTGTTCATGAGCGAGATAAGGGTCGTTGATTCTCCGCCCGGAAGAATAAGGGCCGAGAGGGATTCGAGTTCATCGGGAGTCCGAATCTCCTTAACATCGCACCCCAGCTGCATAAGAATTGAGATATGCTCTGCTACACCGCCCTGAAGGGCAAGAACTCCTACGGCAGGCAAGGTTTACCAGCCCCTGTTAGCCAGTCGTTCTTCATCGGGAAGGGTGGAAATATTAATTCCCACCATTGCTTCGCCAAGGTTCCTGGAGACTTCGGCAAGCACTTCGGGCGAATCGAATCTGCTTACAGCTTCGACTATGGCTCTTGCCCGCTTCTCCGGGTTACCGCTTTTGAAGATCCCGCTGCCGACAAAAACACCGTCCAGACCAAGCTGCATCATCAATGCGGCGTCAGCGGGTGTAGCTATTCCTCCGGCAGCGAAATTCACAACTGGAAGGCACCCGTTTTCATGGACATACTTAACAAGGTCATAAGGGGCACCCATTTCCTTCGCAATTGTCATCAATTCCTGAACAGGTGTAACCCTTAGCTTGCTTATGGCTCCCGTTACAGCCCTGGCATGCCTGACAGCTTCTACCACATTACCCGTACCCGCTTCTCCTTTGGTGCGGATCATTGCCGCGCCCTCTCCTATCCTTCTTAACGCTTCTCCGAGATTGGTGGCTCCGCATACGAAAGGTACGCTGAAATCGTGCTTGTTCACATGGTATTTTTCATCCGCAGGTGTGAGTACCTCGGATTCATCGATGTAATCGATCTGCATCGCCTCGAGGATCTGGGCTTCGACGAAGTGTCCTATCCTGCATTTCGCCATGACAGGAATGTTAACCTGTTCCTGGATGCCTCTTATCATGTCCGGGTCGGACATCCTGGCAACGCCGCCCTGGATTCTAATGTCAGATGGAACTCTTTCAAGGGCCATTACAGCCACCGCTCCTGCTTCCTGTGCGATCAGGGCATGTTCCGGGGTGACAACATCCATTATCACTCCACCCTTAAGCATCTGAGCGAGTCCCTTCTTTGCTTCCCAGGTTCCTTCTTTTCTTGAGTCTTTCATTGATTTTCCTCTTCTGTAAATAATTCAAAAAATTTCATCTCATCAATTCGCCAGAGAGAGTCAGCGATAAGAAGCTCGTTCTCAAGTTCGATGCAGATTGAGCTGTCGGGAACGTCTGTCTGGTGATAGGTTCTCTGAATTTTCGAAAAGACTCTCAGGTATTCCGCTGAAGAATCAAGATACGATAACCATACCACTTCAGTGCTGTCTGAGAAGACAGTTATGAGAGTTTCCGCTTCACTTATTGCCGCATCAGCCCTTATCCAGGCAAGATCCAGAACCCACAGCCTTACAGGTGTATCCGGATAGACAGGGCACTCCGGTACAGCTTCGAGATATGCGTCAAGAAGCCCGGAGATTTCCCGGTCGAAGTTCACTATGAACTGCATGATCTGAGGCTCGGGAACCCTGATCAGGGCTGCATCTCCTGCAGCTGGCAGAAGTACAAGAATCAGAATCGAAAGTATCTTTTTCATCATGCTGCAAATATAGGGATTTTGCACACTGTCGTACCAATACATACAATGGGTCTTTCCAGATCGACAAGGTAGTTGTAGATTAAGAAATCTGAAAATCGTTACGCCAGACCGCTGGTGGCTGGTGAACTCAGGTAAATGGGATTTGATCCATTCTGAAAGGCGAGTTCTACTTTGAAGATAATGCTGCCTGTTCTGATGATCATATCAGTATCTGCCGGAGAAATGTGTTCCGATCTTCAATCGATCGGAGTGCCGGCGCATTCCGCATATCTTCAGGATAGCATGCTTGTGGTCTCCATGTCAGGTTCACTGGCCGAAGGTGATTCTCTCCTGAAGCATTACGGTGGTGTTTTCTTTGTGGGCGTAGACAGTATCGTCGCAGGATGGGATATCTTTGGAATTGCTGTTGAGCTGGATGAGGCCACTCTGGTTTTTCAGAAGTGTGATATGATCCAGCTGTTCGAATGGATATCAGAAAGCAGTGATGATGAGGCAATAGCGCAATGGGTTCTTAATCATACCACGGTTGTCAGGCATATGGAGGCAGATCAGCCTTAGTGCTTTCTAAACACCACCCTTACCAAAGAATATTACAGGGAAAGTCTTCAGGATCAGTCTTATATTTATACCGTCCGTTCTGGAAAGGACATATATGAAATCCAGGAACTGGGATTTCTCAAAACCGAGCCTGCTTCTGCCGTAAACCTGCCATATTCCTGTCAAACCGGGCTTTACAGCGAACCGCTGCTGCAGCCATTCCGTTGTATAGTACTCCATCTCATAATCGATGCATGGCCGCGGACCCACGATACTCATATCCCCCCTGAGAACATTCCATATCTGGGGAAGCTCGTCGATTGATGTTTTCCTTATGATCTTGCCAACAGGAGTTACTGCCTTTGCACTGACGGTCTTGAATATTGCGCCGTTCTCTGATTTTACCGCTGCATCTCCGTTTACGTATTTCACGAAATACTTCTTATGAACAGTATGTTTTTCTTCGGAATTAACCTGCATTGATCTGAATTTGAAGAAACTGAAGGGTTTCTTCCCGTAACCGATCCTGGTCTGCCTGTAGAGTACACCGCCGGGGCTTGACAGGGCAATAGCAGGAATTGTGACAGCAATAACCGGCAGAAATATAAGCACACCAACAATAGCGATAAGTATATCACTTATCCGCCAGAGAGTCCTGGATATTCTGGTCCATTCCCTGCTGCAGAATGAGAGAGCGCCGTAACTATCGATAGATACCCATGGATCGAAGTAGCCAAGCTCAGGAATCCTCCGTGAGTATATGGTAAAAGGAACTGCGGCACGCTTTGCAAGCAGTGAGAAACGGGCTATGAAATTGAAATCTTCCTCCTCAAAAACCATTACGAATCCTGATGCATTTTGACTTTCGAGAGTATCCATACATGTGGTGTGACGTTCATCAGGGTCATCAGGCAGTGAATCGGAATGTATACTGAGATCAAGAATAGACCTGTAAACCGATGATTTCAGCAGGGTCGATCTTATCTTTCTGCAGGCAGTTTCCGTACCGAAGATGATCAATGATATCTTCCTGAATCTCAGTATTCTCAATAACCAGGGGAATACCACAGGTATGATGATCAGCCTGGTGATTATTGTCATTACAAACCAGAGTGTCATCAGAATGAAAACAGCCAGCCTGCTGCAGAGGAATATTTCCGTTGGGAAATGTGTCAGGAATATGACGACGATAAAGAAGATTGAAATCGTAACAATCATCCTTATGGTTCTAAAAGTATTCATTACCTTATTAACAGTTGTTCTGACAGCGTACAGGTCTTCCACCATCATGAGCAGAACTTCAGCTAGTGCAAGGAATATCCATGTTCCGGCCATTGCGGAGAATGGAGCTGAAGCAGTGTTAATCGATCCGAACCGCAGCTGAACCGCAAGAAGGATAGCAAATGCAAGTATCAGAAAATCGCTTACAAGAAGTGTGAATAAGTAGAGTTTATTCAAATGGCAATTACGTTTCAGGAGAAAACACTCCTTACTTCGAGAAATACATTTTCACGGCTTCGGCGACTGTGAGCTGCTGTTCTTCGGTAATATCTGGAAACATCGGCAATGTCAGATTACTGGCGCTGTTCCATTCCGATACAGGAAAATCTCCCTCTTTGTATCCAAGGTAGGAATATGCTTTCTGAGTATGAAGGGGCAGGGGATAATGAAGACCTGAAGCAACACTCATCTCCCCGAGGTGTTTTCTTAATTCATCCCGCTTCGGGGTATGAGTGGCATAGAGGTGGTATACATGCCTGACGTCTCCCTCCTCAGCTGGCAAGTCAAGCGGAAGTCCGGACAGAAGTTCTTTGTATCTATTTGCTGCTTCTCTTCTTCTGTCATTCCATTGAGAGATGTATGCGGATTTGACACCAAGTACCGCCCCTTGAAAAGCGGACATTCTGTAATTATGTCCGATAAAATCGTACAGGTACTTCTCTCTTGAGCCGTGGTCCCGCAGCGTTCTGACCCTGCCTGCGATATCTTCGGAGTTCGTTGTTACTGCACCGCCTTCACCGAACGCTCCAAGGTTTTTCCCGGGGTAGAAACTGAATGCAGCAGCCGTACCGAAACTTCCTGCCGGTCTTCCATTTCTTGATGCATTAACGGATTGACAGGCATCCTCAAAAAGCAGAAGACCGTAGCGTTCTGAGATCTTCTCTAGCTCAGGCAGTGCCGCAGGCTGTCCGTAAAGGTCTACAGCAAGAATTCCCTTTATCTCAGCACCGGTTTTAGGATCAACTGGTTTTCCAGATGATGAACAGGATTCAAGAAAGCTCTCAACTTTTTCAGGTGAGAGGTTAAGCGTATTCTTATCCACATCCACAAAAACCGGGACATGCCCGGCCAGTACAATTCCCTCCGCCGAGGCTGTGAAGGTATTCGGAGGAACGATGATGCCGCTGCCCGGCTGCAGGTCACTGGCCCATATCATTAGATGAACCGCAGCTGTTCCGCTTGAAACGGCTATGCAGTACTTCGTTCCGGCAATTTCAGCGAACTTCTTTTCAAATGCGGCAACCTTTGGACCAAGAACGTAATAGCATGTATCAAGCACTTCTGCGAGTTCAGTTCCGATTTCATCTTTTATCTGATTGTACTGCGTTTTAAGGTCAAGAAATGGTACGGACATCAAGATTACCTCCAGATGGAATTGAGAACACATTTATTCTCGAGTAATCTACTATGCCAACCTTGTTCGGTCATCATCCTGAGAATAGATTTGCCTTATGAGAGCAATAACCCATATCACAGCAAGTGCCGGTGCTGCGGTTATCGTCGGCGCAGCGGCTGAACCTGCAGCAGCTGCAGGGATATTTCTTTTCGGCGGCTTCATGGACGTGGATCATGTAGGTCATTTTATTGCTTCCGGGCTGCCTTCCAGCCCTTGCGCGCTTTTTCACAGTATTTTCCGAAACGAAAAACAGCTGGAGAAAAGATACTCAATAAAGCGGAGTATCCCATCAAACTGGATCTTCCCGGCACTTCATTGTATTGAATTTGCGCTCCTGGTTTCCGGAGCGGGTGCGATACTTGATTCGCAGCTGCTGATCTGGGGAGGGGGAGGAGTTATTCTTCACCTGCTGATGGATGCCAGAAGTTACCCGTGCAGCCCTGAATTCTTTTCGATTATCTGGCGGATATCACATAAAAAGCGATTACTCCGTGCATGGGCTGAACACCGATCAAATGTTCATTGGTAAGGGTTCTATTTAGCCAGTATCCAGTTGGAATATCCACCAATTTTTTTCCCGATCAGCCGTTCAAGACCGGAGTGTATTCTGCACCAGAGCTGAAGGTGTTCATGAGCGGGAGGGTTGTCCGGGTCGGAGTAATCCTCCGCCCTCCAGTCTTTGTTATCTATCCGCTCCCGCATTACTGCGGGATGTGTTCCATTGTAAAGGGGAATTCTATCAAGTGGACCGTAATCCCATGGTTTGCCGGGATCAGAATGCTTATCCTTTACCCATTCTTCATCATGATGCAGACTGTCCAGGGCAATTTTCTTTTTTTTCATAGTTTCCGGGTGACGGACCCACCCATAATGGTATATCCAGGCACCACAATCTATTACGTGGAGTTTCTTCTCGTCTTTTCTGAAACTCTGGGCGCTTTTCCAGCTTCTTATGTTCCTGCCGTTCTTAATTGCCCGAATATCCAGATCATACCAGTTGTGCCCCCTGTGAACCCTGTTGTAATCTCCCCAGAAGTGATTGTAGTGGAATAGAAGCCCATCAACATCATCCCTGGAGTCGTTTTTTTCCATGGCTCCGACTATCAGCGGAAAATCATCTTCATGTATCACTTCATCGGCCTGGAGGTAGAGACACCAGGGATATCTGCAATGATCAAGGGCGATGTTGGTCTGATCTGCGTTCGTCGCGCCAGCAACGAATCTGTCAGGGTTCCAGTCAGTCTCGATTATGATGATCCTGGGATCCCCGATATTCCTGATAACTTCCAGGGTGTTATCGGTACAGTCACCAACATTGACTATATACTCATCGACTATTGGAAGAGCCGATCTGATAGATTCAACGATGGGATAGTCAAGACGGACAGCGTCCCTTACAAATGTGAATCCTGATATTTTTATCTTCTTATCCAAAGTATTCCTCCGGTTTATGCTTCTGGAAACATATAACCGCGGTTGCCGCAATTCAAGGCTGCATAAGATAAAGGGAAGGGGCGGGATTTCTCCCGCCCCTTCCTTGCTGAATCTGCTGAGATTACCAGGTCTTCTGGAAACTGAGCTGAACCTGAATCGAACCTGCCCCATCGGGTGGAGCCTGGATATGCAGACCTTCAAGAATTTCGCACAGATCATCGTCAACATCACTGTCAAGACCGCTGCCTAACAGTGAAACGTCAGTTACATTTCCATAACCATCTATCTCAATATTGAATGTGACCATACCTGCAGGCCATTGGTCAGGATCATCGATTTCATCAAGATAGCTCTGGTACACTTCCGTCATGTCTGCAAGGAGTTCACGTACAGCAGAACGAACAACCGATGGAAGCAGTCCCAGTGTGGGAGAAGCGGAAACAAGGGTTACAGTACCGAACCATGCAGGTTGCTCATACTCGGTGTAGTAATCAGCACTGATTTCATCACATGCCGCATATCCTCCCGCGCCTGTAATGGATACAGGTGCCTGCGCGGTTCTGTTTAGGCTGGATCCGCTGGAGTTGTATATAGCTTCCGTTCTATCACCGCCGAACACGCCTTCGTACGAAACGCCGTCGGGCATGTTAACGGGAACCTGGACCGTCACCGGATTACCATCTGGGCCTGTTCTTACCTCTTCGCATACCGCGACGAATGATGTGTATTCACTCATTATCTGATAATCGAGAGCCGTGTCGGTTATCTCGTCTATGATATCCTGATTCTGCTCGATGTAACCGTAAGAATTGTACATCTGACGGTTGAGGTCGTGTATCTTCTTCCGGGCCCAGAGAGTGGCTATGACATCGTTCCCTTCCTCATGCGCGGGAAGGACAACCCGAAGGTCTTCATTCCACCGTCTGCCTGCGACGGTACCCGTAAGATTAACTGTTTCGCTTCCAGAGCCATTGTACTGTCCAACGATTATGAGAGGCTCTCCGGCGTAGAGGTCAGGAATTCTGGAAGGATATACATCGTGAACATCAAGATCGCCCCAGTCAATATTGATCCCGATAAGGTAGGGGTCGTTGATCTTCTCGTAGATCGCGCTTACTGCTTCGGTGGGATCCTCGTTCAGTCCAACGTAATACGCATGCCCGCGTCCTTCCTCAGCCAGGCCTTCTATGAGGTATCTGTTGGGGCTCGAACCAACACCGACACTGAAGAGTCTGGTGTTTTCCCCAAGAGTGTTCTGCAGCTCACCAAGTATCTCCGCCTCATTACCAATGAAACCATCGGTAAGGAAAATGACAAATCGCATTCTCTCTGGATCTTCAGGATACCCGATGGCTGCCCTTACCCCTTCGATCATCATCGTTCCGCCGGTACCGCTCATATTGTTGATGAACCGTACACCCTTCTCGATGTTGCTTTCGGTGTTGGTCAGCGGGTTCCTCGACATGCTGCTTGCAACATCGCTGAATCTCATGATCTGAAAGGTATCATCAGGGTTCATTCCCAGAACGAACTGTCTGACAGTTTCTTTGGCGACATCCATAGGCTGACCGCTCATGGAGCCGGAGCAGTCAACAACAAAGAACATCTCCTTGGGAGTGATCTCAGTAATATCGATATCAGCGTCCGGCTGGAGGATGAGCATGAAGTGGCCGCCCAGTTCACCATTATGAGTTAATACCCCGGTCTGTATTCTGTCAGATGCAGTTGTGTACCGCAGTACAAAATCCCTGTTTGGGATGACATCTTCATCTTTGAGCGAGATGGTTACATTCCCGGTTCTCCAGAGGAGATCAACGTCCACTTCGTGATTAATCGACTCGAAACCCACTATCTCGACACCCGGGTTGATAGTGACGGAAATTTCGATGTCATACCCGGTTCTCGTCCCTTCAGGTACGATAGGAGGAGTAATTCTATCAGCGTCTTCCACTGAAGTTGAAACCGTATCCGTGTCGAATATCCTTCGAAAAAAATCGCCCGGGGGCACAAATCTCGGTCCTACAACCATCGGGAACACGATTTCATATTCCCCATCATCGTACTCAACAGGTGCTACATAACTGATCTCGATCACAATACTGTCACCCGGCAGGATATTCCCGACACTCTGCGTGAAGATATTCGGACGTTCCTGCTCGAGCAGACTTGCGGTCTGACCGGATTCAATCGCCTGCTCATAAATCTGACGCGCAAGATCCCTCTCGTGGATTTTTCCCTCGATGAATCTGTCACCTATCCACATATTCATTCTGTCAACCGCGCCACTCTGTGGAAGAGGGAATGTGTAGACAGCCTCTATGGGGACGTCATACGGGTTTCCATAGGTCTGGCGAACGGTTGCCCGCTGGAGATTTCCGCTGATGGTAATTTCCACCTGAGTGTGCTCCAGAGGAAGCTCACCAATAACGCCTTCTTCTCCAACAATCTGCATCCTGCCTGCGCTTGATTCTTCCCTTTGCTCTCCCTGGGAGAAAGTGGTTGCAGCAGCAAGGATCAGTATTGTGATGATCAGATGTTTCATTCTTTCAAACCTCCGTGTATAAGTTTTCTGTTTCCGATTCTGATACATGGAAGATCGGTGAAGTATTCCATTATGGAACGATTTATAACTGAATAATGGATGTGTTTACAGCGGGTAAAGCTGGAAGTACCAGCAGCTTTATGTTCTGTCTGTCAGCCGCTCAAAATATACAAGGCTATCCTTTGAGTATCTGAACTGAACAGCTCTCATCGAGTTGCCTCATGCTGGTCCTTGCTTATCCTCTTCCATGTATCGTTCATGCTTGCTGGGATATCATACTCTTCGAATCCAGGCCTTGGAACCAGCGTCAGCGCATGTGCAGGGCATGTGGTCACGCAAAGACCGCAGCCGATGCACCGCTGGGGGTTAAGACTAACCACATCATCATTGCGGGTAAGGGCGTCCATCTGGCATCTCTGCAGGCAGACATCGCAACCGATACATAAACTCTGATCCAGCAGGGCTGTGTAAACGCTTGAGACTATCTCAGCAGGTCTGGGATGACGTTTTATACTCTGCAGTGTTCCACAGCAGCAGCTGCAGCAGCAGCAGATAACAGCGATTTCCATGGAATTACTGGGTTGGAGTACCAGGTTCTCCTCGTCTGCCTTTTCAAGTATCTCCAGAACCTCAGGCAGTTCTATATATCGTCCATTACCTCCGCGGACATAGAAGTCAGCCCATTCACCGAACATGAGACACGCTTCATCCAGTGCATCGCAGCCCTGACCCTCCAGCCTGGCTTGAAGGCGGCAGATGCATCGTGCAACTGCAAACCGTTCATGAGCTTCTACAAGCTCTCTGACCTTCTGGTAGGGAAGCGCCTCCAGATGCGGGTCGATACTTTTTCCAATTGGAATGGTACGCATCTGAGTTATGGTCTTCAGTGGACGCCTTCTCTTCTGTGAACTCCAGTACTCGTTGAGAAGCTCAACAAGACCTTCGTCCAAGTTGCCGACCTGAAACTCGTAAATACCTACCACAAAAGGTGCAGCCTGGTAAAGAGGAGGCCCATCCTCCGGATGAACCGAGAAGATCAGACCCTTCTTCGCCATTTCAGCAAGTGCCCTGGCCGCTCGATCCGGATCGATCCCGACTCTGGATGCGAATGCTGCTGCATCTTCTCTTTCCAATGTCAGATCAGAAGCGAGCTGAGCTTCTTCGGGAGTGAACAATCTCTGAAGCAACGGTATCTCTGCTCCAGTATGACTCGCTGGAAAGCCGCCGGGCAGAGTGTCCAGGTGTTCTGCAAGTCTCTGGTATAAATCGCTATACATGATTTTATCCTCACGCCTGTCAATAGGATACTGGGATTATTCCGTCAATCCTGCCTGTTCAATGTTTACGTACAGTGGTTGGGCACTCGGAGAGCGAATTGGATATCCCCCCAGCTGAAGGGTAACCATTGACAGGGCTAATCACAATTTCCATTATCAGTTATTACACTATTATACTGAGTCTGGAGAGTAAGGAAAGAATATGAAATACAGACATCTTGTTCTAGTTTTGATCGTTGCATTACCAGCAGGTGCAGAAATGGATTTGAATCAAGTTCATCCAGATGAACCTGTCGAATATACTTTCAGCAGATTCTCCATTGAAAATGCCCTGGAATGTATTGATACGATCAGATACGCACTTAACGGCTTCCGTGAATTAACAGGTATCTGCAGAGTTAGTCTGAGTGAAGAAGAATTATCCAATATTCCTTATTCGGATTGGGAAAGTCAGACTCTTGGTTTTTCCAACTGGTGCAGTTCCGTGGAAGGAGCTCTTTACTACAGTAATTACCGTATCAGGAAGCTTGAATATGAGATAGCCCTGTTAAAGGTAGAATCGGGTGAAATCGATGCATTGAGCCTGGAAAGCGCGGAAGCTGAATTCCAGCTTGCCGAATCACTGTTTATCGATTTCTGGAATGCTATGGAAATTGTAGACTGATCAGGAAAGGTAATATGAAGCTCTCTCTTGTTGTTATCACGCTGAACGAAGAGGACAGCATTGCTCGCTGTATCGGAAGCGTTCCCTTTGCCGATGAGATAGTAGTAGTGGATTGTGGAAGCTCTGACTCGACCGCGTCGGTGGCGGAGAGTTGCGGTGCAAAAGTTATGTTCCATGAATTCCAGAACTTTTCAACTCAAAAACAATGGGCGATCGAACAGGCCTCAGGCGACTGGGTGCTGACGCTTGATGCCGATGAATATCTCAACGATGAGCTATCCGCTGAGATATCATCGATTGTGAAGGATGAATCCTTTCATTCAGGGTTCAACCTTCCTTTCAGAATTCAGTACATGGGCAGACTGATGCGCTTCGGCCCATGGTCTGGTGAACGTCATTTAAGACTTTTCAGAAAAGGACAGGCAAGTTTTCCCGATTCGGGTGTACATGAAGGGCTGGAAGTATCGGGAGGAACCACAGGAGATATCAGAAAAGGCTATATAATTCACGAATCGTATTCATCACTGAGAGATCAGATGGAGAAAATGCTGCAGTACAGCAGCCTCTGGGCGGAGGAGGAGTTCGCAGAAGGACGAAGGTCAGATCCATTCCGGATAATCTTCAGGCCATCATGGCGATTTCTTTCTGCATATCTGCTCAGGGGAGGGTTTCTGGAGGGAATTCCCGGAATTATATCATCGGTTGTTTCAGCATATTACGTATTCCTCAAGTGGACGATACTGTATGAAATGAGGCGTGATCAATGAAGAGAATAGGAATCATTATCTGCGATCGCTACCGCTCGTGCGCAGGAGGGAAGTGCCTCAGAGCTCTTAGAAATCGCGAGGGAGCCTTTGAACTGTACAGGGGGGAAGAGGTTGAAATGGTGGGCTATACAAGTTGCGGAGGATGCCCGGGAGGCAACGTGGAATACTCTCCCGATGAAATGAAGAGAAACGGAGCTGATGTGATTCATCTCGCCACCGGGCTTCTGGTAGGATATCCGCCGTGTCCGCAGATCGGGCAGTTTACCGAGTTCATAAAAACTGCATACGGGCTGGATGTGATAAGCGGTACACACCCTATCCCGCAGAACTATTATTTAAACCATCAGGAGCTTGATACCTGGAATTCCACATACTGGCAAAACACTATCAGGCATGTTCTCACGGATGAGAAAACACGTCTCGCATACGATTAATCGTCACTCTCGAATTGAATCAGAACTCCGGGGAATACCGAAGCTTCCCAGAGAGCGGTCGTATCCCCCGGCGCATATAATCTGATAGTACAGGGAAGGTCAGCAGGCAGGCCGAAATGCAGTGGTCCGCCGTTCTGGCTCGTTGTTCCGCTTCCGCCTTCAATCTGACGCATCAGGGTAACGCCCTGCTGGTCAAGCATGACGGTGCATCCTATACCGGAAGGATTGACTCCTTCTGGAGGGTCTACATTCACAAGCAGCCAGTTGCCTCCTGGTGATACATTTTCAAGTAGTGTGGGACCATCACCTGAGCCTATTGCAAGATCGAGTCTTCCATCAAGATTATAATCCGCTGCTGCAGCTCCCCAGCCGTTGAAGATCCTGGCTCCGGAAAGCCAGGTTACATCCTCAAAAGTTCCGTCCCCAAGGTTCAGGTAGAGAAAACTGCGTCTGTCAGAGTATATCGAAGTAACGAAAAGGTCAAGCCATCCATCGTTGTTAAAATCCCCCCATAGAGGGTTAGAATGCGTTTCCTCAAACCTGATGCCGGCACCGCTTCTGATATCTGTAAAATATCCGTCCCGGTGTTCGTAAAGCATGCTCCTGTCTGAGAGGGTGATGTACCGAGGATGTGCGAGGTTGGCCGAGAAAAGGTCCCAGTCTCCGTCGTTGTCAAAATCACCCCAGGCGCTTCCTATCGTATGTCCCCACCAGCCGTCAACATTTACTCCGGCAATTCCCATCTGGAGGGTGGAATTGACTGCGATTCCGTTTTCATTTTCCCAGAGGAAATTCTCCTGGAGTCTGTAATTGGATACGAAGATGTCAATATCACCATCAAGGTCGTAATCGCAGGGACTCACACCTCTTCCGCAGAGGGGTTCTTCGAGAAACGGCACCATTCCGATGCTGTCACCCGCTTTGATAAAGCCATTTTCACTACCGAGATAGAAAGCATCTTCGGTACCCGAACCCCGGCCGCCGGTTCTCTCGTAACTGGCAAGGTAGAGGTCAAGCCAGCCGTCCGCGTTCCAGTCAAGAAGGGCGACCCCCTCCACACTTGATTCGGTACTGCTGATACCTATGCTTTCTGTAACCTCCTCAAGGGTACCGTTTCTGCTTACGAATACCTGAACAGGGTTGCCTGATGTAACAAGGTCCGGCAGCCCATCCCTGTTTATGTCACCCCATATTCCGCCATTGCCTCTGCATGAATCCAGTCCCGCTTCGGAGGTTACATCCGTGAAAGATGAACCGCCCAGATTCTGGAAAAGAGAATGTCCAGCGAAAAGATCGGGGAAACCATCGGAGTTCCAGTCGCACCATGAGACTCTGCTTCCCGCACGCATGCTGTCCGGACCCAGCAGATGGCTCACATCGGTGAAAACCGGCCCATCGTATTCGCGCTGCTCCCTTGCCCACCGGGCAGGAGTGATATGGAGGCTGTCCATGGCAACTAATGCATCGCTGGTCCACCTGTTCCTCACTTCCCCTGCAGCAGCTGCACTGGCAAAGCTGTCCAGAGCCTCCAGTGTATCTCCTTCTTCAAGGTTCAGCTTACCCGAAAGCCAGTAGAGGGAGGCTTCTGTATGGTAATCATCAATATTGAAATCCGTATCCGATATGACGGCTGATAGCTCACTGAGGGCTTCCTGCCTTAGGCCCGAACCGGCCATTGCAAACAATCTCCTGAATTGAAGACCCGCTTCAAGAGCCGGGCCGGTCAACTGCCATTCCTCATCCGGCATTCCCTGAGGAATCCACCCATCCCGCATAATGTCCAGTCCCCTCTCAGCGAGAACCAGTGCTTCAGACCATGATGAATCCCGGTCTATATGCAGAGCTGCGCCGCTGAGGCAGGCTCTGGGATTCTCCGGGCAGGCTTCAAGCCAATCGTTAAGATAGTCCTCCCAGTTTGAAGAGTCAGCAGTTTCCAGGACCGAGGAAAGTGTATACTGCCAGGCCAGGCTCCTCCAGAGGTCCGATCTGTCTCCCCAGTTATCAAGGAATTCCGCAAGAACAATTATGCTTGCAGAATCATCGTACCATACAGGATAAAGCCCTTCATAGAATTCCCAGCCTATTACTTCTGAGGCTTCAGGAGATTCGGGAAAATCATCTACAAGAACCTGCACGAGGCTGTCTGTGAGCAGACTGTCTTCAAGTATGCTTGAGGATTCTATCAGGGACAGCAGGTCCTCCGCCCCGAATGAAAGGACACTCTCAAATTCCAGTATCTGTTCCCTGAGAAACGCAGCTGTCAGGGAAGGATAATGTTTCGCCCCGGAAGCCACAGATTTCCACATAACTGCGAACAATCCAGCGGAGGGATTATTCTCGAAAGCCCTCTGGAAAAGCATGGAAGCCATGGAATAATTACCGGCATCACGGAAAACCACGGCACTCAGGGAATCTGAATCCTGCGCGGATTCAAGCGCCGAATCAAAATCCCTGACGTAAAGGAAAGTCTCAAAATCGTTTTCGGCTGCCATGAGAAGGATGGAGAAAGCCAGAGCTGTTAAATACATATTTTCTCCTGTATCATCTAAGATGGGAATCCAGGCTGGTCAGAGTACACTGAAGTTCACAGATTAGCAATTGCAATAATAAAGGAGTGTATCATTGTCGGACACACTCCTAGATGTCAACATCGAACTGCTGCTAGCGATATTTCGAATATCGTTTTCAGGGCGACCGGAGTCTGGAGCAATATGACAAGAAAAGGACTTGTTCGAGAAGTAAAGGGAGATGAAGCCCTCATCTGCCCCACGGATGGAAATGAATGTAATTCCTGTGAAGCCAGGCATGCGTGTCTTACCCTGTCCGGAGGATCCGACAGGAAGATTGATTTCTGGATGCCAAACGATATCGGTGCCTCTCCGGGAGACCTTGTTGAGCTTGAACTTAGATCTTCCGCCTCTCTGACCATAATCGCTTCAACCTTTCTCCTTCCCGTTTTCCTCCTGTTCGCGGGATACCTGTTCATGATGAACGGCACAGATCTAGAGAGAGCTGTCGGGGCAGGCGCGGGACTTGTTG
The DNA here is from genome assembly GCA_030609965.1 of Candidatus Fermentibacterota bacterium. Lineage (GTDB taxonomy): Bacteria > Fermentibacterota > Fermentibacteria > Fermentibacterales > JCC-6 > Aegiribacteria. Next base: position 2,867 of record JAUWSQ010000054.1, on the reverse strand, counting down.
CCGGAATCGTGGCCGCCATAGTGATCAACAAACGGCTGGGAATGAAAAAAGGCTACAATATGCAGATGATGAAAATACTTGAAAGAGCTGAAACTGATACTGCCGGGAGAATTACTTCCGGTAATGAGCTGGAAGGAAATAGTGATGATTGAACAGATGAGAGGCCAGGTCGAAAATATCGTCGGTCAGCTCAAACACCGGGGAGTAGACTACGGTGACGCCAGGGTTGAGACTACCGACCTTGAAAGCCTGACATACAGGAAGCAGAGACTGGCTGAATCGGACTTTCAGGCCACACAGGGTATTGGTATCAGGGTACTTGTTAACGGATGCTGGGGTTTTGCCTCCTGCAGTGGATTCGAATCTGACCTGATCGAAAAAACCGTTGACAGAGCTGTCTCTGTAGCCCGGGCAGGAGCCTCTGTAATTGAAGGTTCGGTGAGGCTTTCCGAAGAAGCGCAATCGACCGGGCATTACGATGGTCCATGTGAGCGGAACCCTTTTGAAATTCCCAGATCGGAGAAGCTTGATCTTCTCGCCAGAGCTGCCGACATAATGCATGCATCGAAGCTTATCAATATGAGCTGGAGCAATCTACGGTTCGAGAGGAAGAGAAGAGCCTTCGGCAATACTGAAGGTACACTGGTTTCTTCCGACCTTGTATTCTCCATGCCGACTATCATGGCTTACGCGGTTCACGGCGATGACATGCAGAACAGAGGTTTCCAGGAAGGCGCCAGGATTGCCGGATGGGAGTGGATTGAACAGGCTGACATGATTCTCTGGGCTGAGAAATGCAGAGAGGAATCCATAATGAAGGTCAAGGCCCCCGAAGGACCCTCGGGAGTGATGGACCTTGTTATGGACGGAACTCATCTCAGCCTGACAATGCATGAATCGGTAGGCCACCCCACTGAAAGTGACAGAGTTCTGGGGTGGGAGGCAAGCATGGCCGGGCGGACCTTCCTCCATATTGATGATCAGGAGAAACTGAAATACGGTTCTGATATAGTCAATTTCGTTGCGGATAACACGATGCCGTACGGGGTCGCGAGCTGGGGCTGGGACGATGACGGTGTACCCGGACAGAAATGGTATACGATCAAGGACGGGATCTTCCAGCAGTTCGGTTCTGCCCGAGAAACCGCTCTGCTTGTTAACAGAGAACATAGTACAGGATGCTGCAGAGCAATGGATTTTTCCAGTTTCCCGATAAACAGACAGCCCAATTTCTACCTGGAACCGGGGAAAGAGCCAGTTACACCAGACGATCTGATTTCCGAGGTGGAAAAAGGAATTTATATCGAAGGACGCGGATCCTTCAGCATCGATCAGAGAAGGATAAACTTCCAGTTCGGCGGAGACATGTTCTGGGAGATAAAGAACGGGAAAAAAGTTCAGCCCCTGAAGAAGGTTATCTACCGATCGAAAACGCGGGATTTCTGGGGCTCCTGCGACGGTATTGCAGATGACAGATCTTTTAAGACCATGGGCCTTCTCACATGCGGAAAGGGAGAACCTATGCAGTCTGCCAGGATGACCCATGGAGCAAGCACATCAAGATTCAGGAATATTGAAGTGGGAGGTGGTGCGGAATGACCAGGGACGAACTGCTGGAAGTAATTGAAGCTGTTCTTGAGAAGGCTGAAGTTCCCGACGTTGTTGCCACTTTGACCGAAAGCAGGGATGCAGCTGTGAGGTTCGGTCAGAACAGAATCACGCAGAACATGGATTCGTTTGAACGGAAACTACGGATCACTCTGGGTGACGGCGGCAGAAAAACCGTTTACTCAACCCATAGAATAGACATTGACGCAGTCCCGGAGATTCTTGAGAAAGCCATGGATATGCTGAAGACCGCTTCCCCCGATCCCGAGTACATGCCGCCTGTTCCCGCAGGCCAGGTGTATCCTGTTGTTGATGCGTGGGACAGCTCGACAGCTGAAGCGGATCCAGCAGGAAGAACTGAAGCTGCTGCGATGGCGATAAACATTGCAAAGAAGAACGGAATGGAAGCCGCAGGGCTGGTCGGCATGAGTTATGAGAATACCGCCATCGGTACCTCCACCGGTAACCTTGCCTACAACAGGTCAACGGACGCCTACATGAGGCTTACGCTGGACAGGGGTAAACCATCCAGCTTCAGAATTCTGAGCGCAGAGGCATGGGATGATCTTCCTGTGGACAGCGCGATAGAAGAAGTAGCTGCTGAAGTGCAGGCCGATGAGAATCAGAGGGAACTGGAACCGGGTGAGTACAGGCTGATATTCGAACCCCAGGCAGCCGGCGATCTGATCCCGTACATAGCCTGGTCAATGAATGCCAGACCCGCCGACGAAGGACTGACGGTCTTCTCAGGCAGACAGGGTGAGATGGTTACCGGTGACAATTTTACAATGACAAGTGAAGTCAACGGTGTTCTTAAGGGAACCCCGTTCAGTGGGGAGGGGCTTGCATCCAGTGATAACATCTGGATCGACAGAGGCAGGCTGGTTAATCAGCCCTGCACTAGATACTGGGCACAGAAAACAGGACGTGAGCCGCTTTTCATACCGGGGACGCTCGCGCTTCGCGGAGGTTCAGGGTCCATTGGGGAGTTGCTCTGCAGTACTCCGGGAAGAGCTCTGCTTTTCAGGAGGTTCTGGTACATCAGGTTCGTCGATCAGAAGGAATTGAGCCTGACAGGTATGACTCGTGACGGCGTCTTCCTGGTCGAGGACGGAAAGATAATCCATCCAGTTGCGGACTTCAGGTGGAACTGGAAACCTCTGGACCTGTTTTCAAGGATTGAAAAACTCGGCACTGCCGAGCGGAAAGGGCAGCTCAGTGTTCCCCCGATGGTAATAGGACCGACTGTGCTGTAGTAT
>JAUWSQ010000042.1 GCA_030609965.1 Candidatus Fermentibacterota bacterium | reverse complement strand
TTGCTGGTTTTGTCGACAGTACGCACAGGTACATTCAGTACAGGGTTGGCATGACCACTGAGAGCCGTTTTGGGACACCTGTCCTTGATGAAGTGCGTTTCTACTGGAGCAGCATGGGTATCGAAGGTGTTGAGGGCGGTGAAGAATTCTCTATCACCGCAGTTCCCAACCCCTCTGCTGGAGGGGTATCCATTGTGGTTCCCTCTTTATATGCCGAAGATGTTGAGCTTTTTGTTTACGATCTTTCGGGGAAGGTTGTTCGTGTATTGACTGAGCGGAATGGAAATACCTTCATCTGGGACGGTCGTGATTCATCCGGGCATGAAGCTCCCACCGGAACCTACATCATCCGGGGAGTTGTTGAAGACAGGTCAGCTACTGTAAGGTTTGTGAAGCTGTGAATTCGTATCAGCCTGGTCAGTGATTGTCAAATGAATTGGAATTGTTGTAATTAAAGACAATCGAATCCGACCTGGCCCGGGAAGCGGAATCCGGGTCTATCCAGCCTCTGTTCTCCGAGATGTTTATCAATCTGTCAAGATAGGATTCCCAGTAATCGGGCACACTGTTGTTTCTGTAGAACCTGTGATAAAGGCGGGGACCCGGCAGAATTGAGACCAGGTAGGCAACCTGCCTTGTAGAAAGATCCCTGAAATCACTGCTGAAATAGTACTGCGAAGCATCCTGGAAGCCGAACACATCGGGTCCCATTTCGACGATGTTCGCGTAGATTTCAAGCATTCTGTTCTTGGAGAGGTACGCTTCCAGCCTCCAGGTCAGAAACACTTCCTGTATTTTTCTGGCGAAGGTTTGTTCCCTGCCGAGGAAAAGGTTCCGGGCAAGCTGCATGGTTATTGTGGAACCTCCCCTGGTAAATTCACCGCTTTCCATATTCGCCCTTATGGAATTCCTTATATGATACTCACAGAAACCTTCATGGTATCGGAATGTGGCATCTTCAGCGCATTTCAGCAGCCCTTCAAAGGATGGGTGGAGGGAATCGAAAAGCATAAATCCCTGATTCGTAAGTGTATCGAGATATACCCTTCTTCGACCGCCCCAGCTGTCGCGCATCAGGCAGGATCCGCCGTACCTTAGCTGACCGATAGAGATAGGGCTGGTCCGGATAGTAAGACCCGATACATCCACCTGAGCCTGAAAATCCGAACTGTCGGGGGTCTCCCAGTCGAGTTCAACGAGAATATCAAAAGACGCTTCTCCGCCCAGCTCCAGCCCTTCCAGGCTGCCAAGGAGCGCAGAGGGCACGGATGCCGTGATATCTTCACCGTGCATGGAATCGTTCCAGAGCCGCAATGATAGCCTGGGGTATTCATTGAACCTGCCGTTGAGATCAAAATATACAGGCACATTTCCGAACACGATCGCACCCGAATCGATACTGACATCCCACGATCTTATGCATACTGTGCTATTGAATCTCAATGCTGCCGCAGTATTCACGGTATCACCGGCAAGAGCGGGTGAGTACATCCTCACCGAATCAAGCAAGGCGTCGACAGAAACTCCAACGGTGTTCTCATCGATGAATTCCAGCGTGAAGTATCCTGAGGGCTGAAAATCGATGTAGACATCTCCAAGAAGAGCTTCAGCCTGGGCTGTCAGGACATCCTTAACATTCTCAAGATCAGTTGAAAGCACTACCTCAGGTGAACCGGAGGAGTCGTCAAGTTCAAAATATACCTCTGCCGATTCTCCATCGACTTCGGTTATCAATCCTTCCGCGTGAATATGATCGCTTCTGGATGCTGAAATACTGCCTTCGATCTCAAATCCCTGGAGCATTTCAGGCATGCTTACAAGACCGCCTGGAAGCCTTGTGCAGTGAAACCAGCTGACATGGATACTGTCCCATTGGGAACCGAAGAACACCGTTCCCGTGCCCATCCCCCAGCTGCTTTCCAGTTGCAGATTCAGTGAATCCCCGGAAGAGCGGCCGGAGAACACACCTGATACTACTGCCGAATCGCTGCCGTTAACTATTTCAAAACTGTCGAACCTTCCGGGAGGAAGCTCCCTTCCACTTCCAGGCTCCTCATTCGAGACGGAACTCAGTCCCGGCTTCCAGCTTCCTCCATGAACCAGAATACTGTCAATCACCGGGTTCAGCAGGCTGCCGCTCCAGTAGACAACTACTGTCCGCAAATACAATTCTTTCCCGGGGAAATGAGCATCCTCAAGCAGGAGCAGACCTGAGGCAATATCAATATTCCCTATGGATACGGATGGATCGATCCGCCGGAGGGTTGAAAGTACAGGCAATGAAGCGATGGCATCGATTCCGTATAGAATGAACAGGCAGACCAGAACGGCTGATAAAGCCAGTATCCCGGCCCTGTACCACTTATTCGGGTAATTCAACTGCTACCGCTTGCTAGGAGCCTGTCCGACAATGAAACATTGGCATAAAACCCAAACAGCTGGCTATAATACTCGCATATTATCGTCAAATACATCCAGTATTCTCCTCAAATCTTCGAGTATTCTATCTCAACTGTGAGAATCTTCTGCTCAATGTACATTGTCAGACACACTCCTGAGAGCCTGCGATATTTCATCGAGTATCGATTCAGCTGCTCCGCGGGGATTCTGGGCTTGAGTAATCGGCCGACCGACGACAAGGGCTGTCGCACCGTCCATGATTGCGTCATAGGGGGTTGCCGTTCGTTTCTGATCATCCTTCGATGCCCCCGAAGGTCTGACACCGGGTGTTACTATCAGAAAATCCGAATCTGTAGCCTGCCTTACAAGCGCAGCTTCCAGCGGAGAACATACAACGCCGTGAATACCGGCTGCCTTCGCTGATACTGCCATCCTTTCAACAAGATCGGAAGGTTCTCCCTCAAAACCGAGATATTCAAGGTCCTCGGATAACAGGCTTGTCAGTACCGTTACCGCCAGTATCCTTGTGTTTCCCGTAACGGCATCCGAGGCTGCCTTCATCATCTGAAATCCACCGGAAGCATGAATGTTAAGGAGTTCAGGTTCAAAGCGGCAGGCGGACTTCACAGCACCCGCGACTGTGAAGGGTATGTCATGGAACTTAAGATCGAGAAACAGCGGAAAACCGGCTCCCCTTATCTCTTCGAGGAAAGACGGCCCCTCTTTTACAAAAAGTTCCAGGCCGACTTTAAGCCCTACCGGAAGACCTGCCAGTTCTTTGTAGAGCGCTTTCATATTGGCCATCTCACGGCTGGTCACGGCTACATACAGCCTTGTATCATTCACATAAACCGCCTTTCAAATCAAGTTTCCTTCAGTGTTCGAATAGCTTCAACGGATTTCAGTTGATAACCCTCAGAAAAACGTTTGCGATACCGGCATCCAGCATGCCCAGTTCCTCTGCGGCCCCGGTAGAAAGATCGATTATTCTGCCGCCAACGTACGGCCCTCTGTCGTTTACCCTGACTGTAACCTCCCTGTCGTTGTCCAGATTGATAACACGGATAACAGTGTCGAAAGGAAGTGTAAGGTGCGCGCATGTAAGGGCGTACATGTCGAAAGTTTCTCCATTCGCAGTCAGGTTTCCGTGAAATCCGTCTCCGTAATATGAAGCCACTCCCCGCTGCTGAAATCCCGCAACAGTCCCCGATGCGGAGATGCCCGTTGAGCGATATACAGGGTTGGTTTCAAGGTAACAGCCGGACAGAACAAGGACGGAGATTACAGGTATGCTCAGAAACCGATTCAAGGAGAATCTTCAAGAAGGCTGACCATACTATCTCTCAGTTCCCGGGCAGCATCAGGCCTTCTCATGAGCCATGTTCCTACCTGAACCATTGCAGCTCCGGCAGCGATCAGTTCAAGAATATCTTCCGCGCGGTTGACCCCGCCTGACGCCAGTACCGGTATTGAGATTGCGGAACTGGTTTTGAATACCCGAGCAACTGTTAATGGAAGCAGCGCGGGGGATGAGTAACCGCCTACATTCCTTTTAAGAGGAGCCTTGCCAGTCCTCCAATCCATCTTCATACCCAGGAATGTATTGCAGACTGTTACAGCATCGGCTCCACCCGCTTCGGCCGCTATCGCAGACTCAACTATGCTGCCTTCGTTCGGAGTTAGCTTCACACTGAAAGGTCTGGAAGAAACACTTCTTGCAAGGATGGATATCCGCTCTACTATTTCAGGTGAGGCTCCGAATGCTATCCCTCCTGCAGCCACATTGGGACAGGACACGTTCACCTCGTACCCGAATGGAACTGGGGATTCTTCCAGTCTTTCTATTACAGCAGGAAAATCCTCCACAGTATCTCCTGCAACGTTGATGATTAGAGGGCAGGGCAGATCAACCGCCTGCGGCAGCAGTGTTTTCAGCACTTCATCAACACCGGGATTTGCCAGTCCGATTGAATTCAGCAGGCCGAATCTTGTCTCGACAATCCTTGGTGGAGGATTACCTTCGCGCGGCGCAAGGGTAGTTGCCTTGGAAATAACAGCGGCCGCTCCGCAAAGAAAACCCTGCTCCATCAGCTCCAGACCGAAACCAGCCGTACCGGAGGCAAGCAGAATGGGAGAATCGAATTCCCTGTTCCAGAAAGTCCATTTGTATGGCTTATCCATCAGTGAATCCCCTCCCATCGCTCCCAGTCGATTGAATCTGCAGGGAAAACAGGTCCGTCACTGCAGCACTTGAGGAATCCTCCTCCAGCCTTCGGTACCGAACAGCCTTCGCATGCTCCCCATCCGCAACCCATTCTGGCTTCCGCGGATACCTGAGTATTCGCTCTAGCCTGAAGAGGCATCATTTCAATAACAGCTTTCATCATGGGGACCGGGCCGCAAAGGGCTATGCTGCCGAAGGAATCCCAGAGTACCGTTTCAAGAAGATCCGTTATCAGGCCATTCCTGCCGGAGGAACCATCCTCGGTTATCGCTGCAGTTTCAAGCCCTGGAATGGTCAGCAGCTTATCCCGAGATGATGCTCCGAGAAGCAGCAGATCACATTCAGTACGCGCTGCCAACCCGGGAAATCCGGCAGCCCCCAGCCCTCCGCCTATCAAAAGCCATTTCCCCGGATTCAGCCTGTACCCGCAACCAAGGGGTCCGAGCAGTCTCAATGACCGACCTTCATCTGTTTCCGCAAGGATCTCGGTTCCCCTGCCAACCACCTCGAAAATTATCTCAACTGAATTTCCCGAAGTACTGCTTATTGTAAACGGCCTGCGGGTAACTGGAAAGGAATCATGAGATACTTCCAGCTGGATGAACCTGCCCGGCTGCGCTTCATCGATAAAGGACAGGGGTACTTCGAATGCAATTCTGTAAATGCCGGGAAGTATTTCTTCCTTTTCAATGATCACGGCCTCTGAATCGATAATAATTATTCTCCCTCGCTTTCCTCACCGCCCTGCAGCCTGCTCTGGGCAGCCCTGCCGAATTCGGTTTCAGGATAATCTTCGGTAAGTTCAGTCAGATAACCTTCAAGAATACCGTCTTCAATCCTGGCTGCCTCTCCCGCCGCATATGAAGCCCAGAGTATGTCAGGTCTTATCATTCTGCTCCAGTTTGTGTGAAGAAGCGGATCAAGGATCTCCCATGCTTCGCTGAACGCAGCCGCTTCTATCAGACCCCAGGCTTCTTCCAGAATCACTGCAGGACGGGTCGTATATCCGGGACCCCTTGGCAGGTTCAGCCTGTCTTCGATCAGGGTGGCCAGATCACCTGCATCACTAAGCGAATAGGCTGCAAGTATAAGTGACATGGAAGAATCCTCCTGGATCGGAAGTATCTCGGACAGAGTTACCAGGGCAATAGCTCTTTCCATCTCAGGTCCGTTCTCCGAAACATCTATCAGATCGGCAACAGCATCAGTATCTTCGTCTCCGTAGAGGTCTAATCGCTTTTCGGCTATCATTATCCTGACAAACCACTCATCAATATCATCACCACCGGCAAGCTCATCAATATACTCCGCAAGCAGCTGGAGATCGTTTCTTCTATCCTCAGCCAGCCTTATCCAGAGATAATCTCCGCTTCTGCCTGCGAGCTCTTCAAGGTTATCCAGAGCGTCCTCAACCCTATCCTCCTGCTCAAGAAGAAGTGCCCTGAGGTAAAGAGCCTCGGCACCGTATTCTCTGTATCTGTCCAGATCCGCAGCCGATCTGTAGGAGAATATCGCTCCCGCATTGTCACCGGATAAGACCCTGGCTTTCCCGTTCAGAAGAGCAATCACTGCCGTTTCCATATCCGATCTGTATCCCGCAAGAAGCCTGTTCAGTACTTCAACAGCCATTTCAGGTTGAGCGCCCTGAATGTAAGCTTCAGCAGCGGTAGTCAGAGATCGGTAGTAACCATCTCCTCTTCCGAACATATCCCCGGCAGACAGAGCAAGAACAGCTCCGCTGTCCGGCAGCCCGGCTTCCATGAATGCTCGACCTTTCCAGAGAGTGAGTTCGGCGGCAAGACTGTCATTATCCGGTATCCCCAGGCTGTCCGCCACTTCAAGGGCTCTTTCGACCTGATGATTCAGAAGACAGGTTTCGACGAGATATAGCCTGGAGTGAACGTACAGCTTGCTGTTATCGCGGGAAACACTTTCAAAGGAGACTATAGCGTCGTTAAGCCTTTCAAGTTCGACAGCAGCAAGGCCCATTCCTGTATATGCCCTGTCACGGATCTCCTGTTCATCAGTTATTACGATAGCCGAGGAATAGGCCATCATCGCTTCTGTGAAATCGGAGGTGCCGCTGCCTGTAAGCGTGCGCCTTCCTGACTGGAGAAGGGCATCTCCAAGCAGAAGCTGAGCATCATCCGCCCAAGGGCTTTCGGAATATATAGTAAGAATCTTTACCGCACCGGAAACAGCCTGATCAAGAAGATTCTCCTCCGATGAAACTGGATTATCAGGATTCTGTCTGGCCAGTTCAAGAGCCGCTTCGTAACTTTTTCTTGCATTGTAGAACGTATTGTAATATGCGCAGGATAAGCTGATGAGAATCGTAAGAAGGACTGAAAACATAATTCCTGTTCTAGTGTTCAAATTCACCATCCCTGTACACCACACTTCCCATCCAGACAGCCTCAACCCTGCCCTGCAGTTTCCGCTCAAAGAACGGTGTATTTACAGATTTCGAGAAAGAACCTGTTTCGGATAATCGGTATTCCGCTTGTGGATCGAACAGAACCAGATCCGCCTTCCTTCCCGCTTCCAGCACCGGAAGAGGTATGCCGAGAATACGTGCGGGTCCACAGGTGAGTAGATGCAGTATTCGGATTACAGGCATCTGTAAGCCTCTTAGAATCTCAAGAGTAACAGGGAGAAGAGTTTCGAGCCCAACGATACCGAAAGCCGCTTCATCGATAGAACCTGCTTTCTTGTACCGGGCATGAGGCGCGTGATCCGATGCTATGGCGTCCACCATTCCTGAACTAACCATTTCCGCAAGGCTTTTCCTCTGTTCAGCGCTTCGGAGAGGGGGGTTCATCTTGGCCAGTGTTCCGTGCTCCATCAGAGCATCCTCACAGAGGGCGATATGATGGGGTGTAACATCGATAGTTACATCAGCTGAATGAAAGCATTCTGCTCGCGCAATGGCAACACTTCTGGGGAGAGAGAGGTGTGTCAGATGAAGATGCCCATGCGAATTCGAAGCGATTTCCATGCATCTCGCTACATCGGCTGTTTCTGCTGCACACGGTATTCCCGTTACACCCAGCTTCCGTGAAACAGTCCCACGGTTCACTGAACCACCTGAAAGGTCTGTTACTTCAGGGTGTTCGATTATAACCCCGTCAAATTCGTAAACCGCATCAAGCGCATCAAGGAGAAGGCCTGAGTCATGCACTGGATCTCCATCATCGGTGAAAGCATATATGCCGGTTTCATGAAGCTCAAGAAAGCTTACCAGTTCCTTTCCGGCTCTCCCCTTTGTAACGCACGGAACCGGAACCACATCAGCAAGCCCGCAGCGTGCAGCTGCCGAAAGCAGGTTCAGAATGGACTCCGGTGTGTCCATCGGGGGGAATGTATTCGGCATAACGCCGACAGTTGTGATACCACCGGCTATCGCCGCTTTCAGGCCTGTCACAATTGTTTCCGAATCCTCACCGCCTGGTTCCCTGAGGTGAACATGCATGTCCACAAGCCCGGGGAAAACCCATTTACCGGTTCCGTCTATCTCGATGGCGTCCAGTTGCAGCGGAAGCCCGGGTTCGATGGCTTCTATCAGGCCCTCTGATATCAGAAGATCACCGATAAAATCCCTGTCTATCCCGGGGTCCAGTATTCTTGCGTTTCGAATTACATAACGTTCCAGAGATCCATCACCTTCTCAATCGGAAAAATCTTCCATACTTTCAATCACTTCGCCGCAATCCGGGGCATTCGCAGGGGTATAGTCAGCCCTGCGGGCAGTAATACTGCGCTGGGGTGTGGCATTCCAGTCATCCCTGTTAAGTATTCTATCAACAACTTTCCGTCCGGTTCCCGCAGAATTGAAAGCTTCGAAGAACCTCAGTGCCCATGCTTCCGTCTCATCGATTATTCTGCTCCTGTATTTTTCCGGCAGACCCATTATCCTGTAGTGAAATGGAAGATTTGCTTTTTTGTAGTTCCCGGAGTTTCGGGGGTAATCCATTCCGTCCGCCCATGCGACGATCTCCTCCCAGAGATCGACCGGGATACCTTTATCCGGTCTTTTAACGTAACTTCCACCCTCAATCACGGCATTTCCGCTTACTGGATCCATTTCCAGTCCGAATAAAATATTCTGCCAGAGTGTTCCCACATTGCCCTTGTTAATACCGTAGTCCTTAAAATGTTTAACCTTATCAAGGGGAGTACCGCTTATTCCATGCTGTGCGATAACGCATCCATACTTTGAGATCGCATCAGCTATATCACCAGTTCTGGTGAGATCAATACCTTCACCTTCGCCCTTTGAAGAATCGTAAGTACCGTGTTTAGAGCCGTTGGAGATAGCCAGAAAATCGGGGAAAATGCCCCAGCTGTTAAGTCCTCCGATGAAGTACTCGGCCTCCTCTACAGTTGTAAGCACACCGGCGCCCTTAATTTCACCAACTTCTACTTCAAGTCCTATGTACGGCGGAATATGCATTGCAAGGTCGCGCGTAAACATGAGATTTTCGTAATCATGGTTATGGGATGCATCGACCGCTACAGATGTCCATCCCATTGATATTGCATCCGGAACGGTTACAATTGATTCATCTCTGTCGGCAGATGATTTGATGGCGTAGTGATCCATGTGAAGTGCATAAACCAGCCCATCACAAAGAAGGCTTGAATACTGCATGGCAAACCATGGCAGATTTCTGAAGTTGACCCCGGTGTAGGTAGCTTCCGATTTGGCGAGTTCCAGAACCACGAAGGAATCAACTTCTCTGGCGGCTTTGAAAATTCCGAATGCGCTCAGAGGGTTACGAATATTCGCTGCCATTACTATTGCGTTTTCCTCAATAGCGACAGCGGCAATATCCCTCATGCTTACCAGAGCGCATCTGCTGCCGGGGAGTGCGCTGGTGACATTAAGCGGCCTTAGATCTAGAAATCTACCGTACCCTTTTTCATTCATTATCTATCCTTTCATATTTGACCGAGCCGTTCAAGAGTGTTAATATGCTTGAAACCGTAGACGAGAGGTATGGTAATTTGGAGAACAGATTCCCGGGAAACAAAACCACAAGGCTTCTGCTTGCATTAACCGTTTTGCTGATTCTGACGATCCGGTTCGGTTTTGCCCCGGATTCTCCCGATATCCGTATTGCGGGGGATATTTTAGTTCTTGCAGTGTCACTGCTTTATCTTACCGGAATCCTGCTGCCGCTGGAAATTGCTTCCATAAAAGACCGCCTCAGCGAAGAAAAATGGCTGTTCCTCTTTTCATTCATCTATATTGCGGCACTTATAACTTTTGCTGTAAAGATGCTGACTTCCGGGAAGATCCCTTCTTCAGCAGGGTTCAGTGCTGCAGTAATGATCTCATTCGCGTACAGCGTTCTATGCTCGGTCAGGGTGCTGCTGGCCTCATTCGGCTCATGGGCTCTTGAGCATCTTTCTCCCTCTGCCATACTTCCGGTCTCATTCGCCATTGTTATAGCATTCGGTACCATTATGCTGATGCTTCCGAATTCAACCCCGGATGGCCATATCGACCTGGTAGATGCTGCTTTTACATCAACCTCCGCAACATGTGTTACCGGATTGATAGTGCGTGATACCGCAGTAGATTTCACCCTCTTCGGCCAGATTATAATCCTGATCCTTATTCAGGTTGGCGGTCTTGGTATCATGACCTTCGTTGCATTCTTCGCACTTTTCCTCGGGCACAATGCGGGTCTGCGCGAATCTACATCGCTTACCAGGGTTATGGACAGCGATTTCGTAAGTGATCTGAAGAAATTGATGGGATCTATTATCGGCTGGACCCTGACTATTGAAACGGTCGGTGCTTTCATTCTATACATCATCTGGGACGGTCAACCTGTTGATTGGACTACGAACTTCAAGATATGGCAGTCGGTTTTTCATAGTATTTCCGCTTTCTGTAATGCTGGATTCAGCTTGAATCCAGTCATGGCGGACGCATCCGCTGGTTTCTTCAGCAACCCTGTCAACCTGGAGGGGTTCGCCCATGTTCCTGGAATCGCCATCACTATTGGAACCCTGATAGTACTCGGTGGCATAGGTTTCATGGTGCTTACGACACTCGGAGCCCATATGATGCACAGGATGAAGAGTGGTACCAGCAAACGGATGTCCGTTCAGGTCAAACTCGTGCTATGGGTTACAGGCATACTTATTGTCTCCGGTATGGCGCTTTTTCTTATTCTGGAATGGAATAATACTCTTGAGGGAATGTCTATATCACAGAAGATCGCCAATGCGTATCTTGGATCTGTAACTCCCAGAACAGCCGGATTCAATACCGTGCCCACTTCATTCATCACTCCTGCCATGTTATGGTTCTGTGTGGCTTTGATGTTCATAGGCGCTTCCCCCGGGGGAACCGGAGGCGGGGTCAAGACAAGTACTATAGGAGTACTGTTCATGAGTGTCATATCCCTTGTAAGGAACAAGCCTGCAACAGAAATATGGAAGCGGAGAATACCTTCCCATGATATAAAGAGGACAGCAGCACTGCTTTTTCTGGGATGTATGGCATTCAGCATCTCGTCCGGGTTGCTGATCATTTCGGAGCAGAACACATCTTCTGAGTACGGAACTTTTGATTACATATTTGAATCGATGAGCGCCTTCGGTACGGTTGGCCTGTCAACAGGCCCTACTGCTTATTTGACCTGGATGGGAAAGGTAATAATCATACTGACAATGTTCGTCGGCCGGATAGGTCCGGCAGCACTGGCAGCCGCTACCGGTAGAAGGAATGTTATGCGTTACAGATATCCTGAAACACGAATCACTATAGGATAGAGCGGAGAGGAACAGTTTTGAAGTCACAGAAATTTGCAGTTATCGGTCTTGGTTCTTTCGGGTTCAGCCTCGCGACCAAACTTGAGGATCTCGGCGCTGAAGTGCTGGCTATCGATAGAAGCGAACGGATAATACAGGAAATAAGCAATTCCGTGTCTGCGGCGGTGGCCTTCGACTGTACCGATGAGAACATGCTTGAAGCGCATGGCCTCGCCAACATGGATCTTGTAATTGTTGCAATAGGCGAGGATTTCGGCTCAAATGTTCTGGTCACTAAAATCCTGAAGGACATGGGGCTTAAGGTACACAGCCGGGCTACAAGCAAAAGGGAGGCACGTATTCTGAAGGCTGTGGGAGCCGATTTCATATACACACCCGAACAGACACAGGGCGTAACCGAAGCAAGACGCCTGACGCTTCAGGGCGTCGAATCGTACCTTCCTCTTTCAGGGGGGATCGTATTTGCACATGTAGAAGTTAAAGAAGCAATGGTAGGGAGAATGCTGCGGGATCTTGATATCAGAAAGATCTTTGGCCTGAACATCGCTTATATCGGTCGAATGACTGAGGATGGAAGGAAATACAGGATACCCAGACCAGACGATGTGTTCCGGGAAGATGATCATATTTTCATAATGGGAACCCAGGATGATATAAAAAGGTATCTCCAGAGTTAACCAGAACTTACTTATTTCTTCCCAATTAAATCACTCAGACCTGCGGAAATAAGAGCATGTCTCTGATTCTTGTTGACATCTTTGAACAGCTGCAGACATTTTTCGGGATTACTATGCTCCTCTGAAATGGCTTTGATCAGAAGGATCAGTACACCCGGAAGCCTCTGGGGATCTGCAAATGAACCCTTCTGCTGGAGTCCTTCATCGGGTATGAAAACCATATTTCCAAGCACCGGTTTTTCCTGACGGAGCATTCCGAAAACATTGACGGACTGTATGAAGCAATCGGACCAGATGCTGAGAAGAAGCATGTACCAATTGTTAAAAGCACCAATCAGAAGTGATATCTCATCAAGACCCACTCCGGAAAGGGAAATCGTCTTCCCTGGGTAGAAGTAACCGATACCTCCGTTTACAGCTTCATATTCGAGGAATTCCCAGACTTCCGGACCGTCAAGTATCTTCTCGGGCATCCAGCCTGTTTCGGCTGCGCCGTCAATAATGGGAATCAAGGTAGTCCTGTTTTCCTTAACCACCCTGATAAGCCCCGATTTGTCTTTGTTAACAAGTTTCTCGTACAGCTCCATTATCTGTCCCCTGGACCCATTCAGTTTCCTCAGAACGGGTTCCTCTGTCCAGCATCTCATAAGGTATCTCAATACGTTGTCTTCCAGGAAATAGTATGACAGGATGAGTTCGGTAATATCACTCTCGAGCCAGTTGATGAAATCACTTAATCCCTTTACATCACGTCCGATAAACCTGTAAGGAGTTCCGTTCTTAATAGCATGGTAGGCAACAGGTCCGCTTTCGTTATCAATTCTCCAGTAGCCGTCACGGTGAAGGTCACGACTGGAAAGCGCTCCTCTTGCAAGCTCTCGAAGGTTCAGGTAGCGCACTGAAATGTTCTCCATATATATGCTGGAGAACGGTAATATTTCAGTAATAAGAACATCTTTCACCTTATAAGCCTCGCTACCCTATCAAGTTTTGGAAAGCCATGTCCGGGGACCCATGACCAGTACGTAACCAGTGCCTCTCCCTTGATCAGATCAACATGAAGCGCTCCCCACACCCTGCTGTCGCTTGAATGGTCGCGGTTGTCTCCCATCATGAATACATGATCTTCAGGAACGACGTAAGCCAGAACGCTATCTTCAGTCAGAATGCAGTTGTTCCTGATTTCCCAGTAAGCAAGATCCGCAACCCTGCCATATAGTTGATCAAGACAGTCCGGCCATGCCTCATCAAGCGGGCTTGGTCGAAATTCATCCTGATAACAGAACGCCCAGTTTTCCGAGGGCTCCCCGTTAACATATAAAGTATCTCCGCTTACTCTGACAGTATCTCCCGAAGCAGCTACCATCCTCTTTACAAAATCCTTAACAGGATCTGCCGGATATTTGAAAATTAATATCTCACCAATTTCAGGATCACTGACGGCGGGCATCAGCAGCCCATGTTCATCACCCCTGAAGCAATGCAGCATGGGGCTCATTCTGTCTGTCCAGGGTATCTTCTGGCCCTCAGAGACCTTCAAGACAAGCAGGTGGTCTCCGACCAGCATGGTTCCCTCCATACTCGGCGTGGGAATTCTGAAAGCCTCAATTACATACGGACGGAGAAAACCGAAAAATATTATCAGCGCCAGAGACAACTGTAAGATCCAATCCTTGATCTTAGTAACTTTCAAGATACCTCCAGTTTATTTCAAGATGGCAAGCCAATGAATTGCACAGACTGACCACCAATGTCAACAGTTGATAGAAACCGGGGAACCGGTTTCTGCCAGTGCCTGAAAAAAATACTTCTCATAATAACGCAATATCTTTCATCAGTTCCATCACACCTTGATACTCGAAGTATAACGGAAATCAATTGGGATGTTGACACCATGCCGTGACTGATTCATTGTGTCCGGGTTAAATACATATTAATATCCACTGCCGGAGGTACCAGAGATGATCGATATTCTATCCGAAGCCTACAACTATGCAACCGGAGGAATACCTCTGGGCAGGATTGTCACATCGCTTATTATCGTCCTGATCGCTTTTGTATTAAGAAACATTCTCCGTTCAATTCTGAAAAATACAGGAGAGAAAAAATTCGGATTCGTGGGAGCGCTAGCCAGAGATCTAATAAAACCCATGGCCTTTCTGGTTATTATCCTTGGTATATATCTATCCGTCATCATCCATTCACTGCCTCCTTCCGCAATCAACTGGATACAGAAAGTGTTTCTCTTTCTCCTGACCGTTAACGTTCTATGGCTGCTTATGAGAACCATCGATGCTGTTGCTGAACAGATGACTTCAGTTGCGGACGGGACTGAATCAAGGATGGACGATCAGCTTGTTCCGATTCTGCGCAAACTTGCAAAGTTCATTCTGGTTGCCATAGGTATAATCTTCTACATGCAGTCCAACGGTTATCCCGTAAGCGGGATACTGGCAGGTATGGGGATAGGAGGGCTGGCCATGGCCCTTGCAGCTCAGGATTCGATATCCGGGATATTTGCCTCGGTTGTGATTTTCCTTGATAAACCTTTCATGGTCGGTGATTTTGTGGAAGTAAACGGAATAATCGGAACAGTCGAGGAAATAGGTATCCGTTCCACCAGGATAAGAACTGTAGAAAAAACACTTGTAACTCTTCCCAATAAAGAAATCATGGATTCCAACATCAATAATTATTCCAAGCGCCCGATGAGGAGAACCGCTACAACAATCGGGGTAACCTACGAAACCACACCCGAGAAGATGAAGGAGCTTCTGAAACAGCTCCGCCTGATGCTGAGCGAGTACTCGAAAGTTGATAACGATAATGTTTACGTGAATTTTACCGGTTTCGGTGATTCCTCACTGGATATCGATATGAAATATTTCATTATGACGGTTGACTACAGAAAGTGGCTTGACACGAAAGAGGATATAAATCTCAGGGTAATGCAGGTAGTGTACGACCTGGGTCTGGATTTCGCCTTCCCTTCAACCACAGTCTATCTGGAAAAATGACCATTTCAAAGGAGGGACACAGAAAACGCTTGAGAGATAGATATCTAAGCAGCGGCATAAGGGGATTTTCCCAGCGGGATGCACTCGAGCTCCTGCTGACGTATGCGGCTCCAAGGAAAGACACAAAGGAGATCGCTCACAGACTGCTGGAAAAATTCGGCTCACTCCAGAATGTTCTGAAACAACCGCCTTCCATGCTGCAGCTGGTTGAGGGCATAGGCCCTGCTGCTTCGGTTCTCATAAACATGGTTACATCGGTTACGGCGATGTCGCTGAAACCTGGAAAGGGCGTGCAGATAATGGACAGCCCTTCAAGGGTGAAGGATTACCTCGAAACCATGATGGGAACTCTCAGAAAAGAAAAGCTGATAGCTCTTCTCCTGGATTCAAGCAATAGACTTATCTCCGAGTGCGTTCTGGAATTCGGAACGGTAGACAGAGCCGCTGTCCACCCCAGGAATCTGCTTGAGAAGATCATCGCCACAGGAGCAACTGCAGTTATACTGGTGCACAACCATCCGGGGGGCGCGAAGAAGGCCAGTCAGGAGGACATAAACCTGACAAGAAGATTGAATGATCTGGGCAAAAGTCTGGGATTCAGGATTCTGGATCATATGATAGTAGCCGATGGTGAAACCCTGAGCCTCAGGGAAGAGGGGCTTTTCAGTTAGAACAGAACACACAATCTGCAGATCAGGTTCTCCGTCTCGATGTATCAGTATTCCCTCTTGTGATTAAAAGAGAGCGAACTCTCATGGCGGGAACAAAGCAAATTGTAAAATTGTCATACTGCGATAGAGGCAGTAAAGACGTAGACCGTAACCCGGACTCATCACAAATACTCGATACTTGACTTTCGAATATCCTTAAGTATTAACGTACTTCAATAAATGCTAAATTCGCTGAAAGTACATATTTTTCCCTCATCTTATTTTGTGTTTGGAGTCACCATGAAGAGTTCCGGCTTGTCCAATGTGTTCATATTGCTTCTGCTTATCAGTCTCATCTGCATATCGTGCAATGACAATACTGGACCTGGCGATGTCAGCGGAGATCCACCTGAATCGCCCGTTCTGTCGCTCGATATTACTTCATGGAGCTATGCCAGGGTCCACTGGAATTTCACATCTATACCGGAAGACGAGTTCGGATCGTACAGACTCTACAGTTCCGATTCCCAGGGGATCCAGAGCGATACCAGCACTGCGGAAATGGTCTACTCCTCCAGCAGCAAGTACTTCTGTGCCTACAAAGACTCGTCGGTCGTGCCCTCCGGGACCAGTCACTATGCTCTGCTCACAACAAGCGCCGAGGGATACACATCCTGGAGTAACGAGATCGCCGTTGATATTCCGGATCGGGAGCCGGACAGTGTTGCCGCAGTGGTGCCTGTCGGCGCCTGGCCGACAGGGATATGCAGTCATCCGTCCGGTGATTACGTGTATGTCTGCTGTTACGGTGAGAGTGCGGTTTACGTGATCCGAACCTCAGACAATACTGTAGCGGCTACAGTAAAGCTGAATTACGAACCGCTTGCAGTCTGCTGTCTCAATTCAGGTGCGTACATCTACGTTACACATTACGAAGGTGTATCGGTTATTAGAACCTCAGACAACACGGTCACCGCAGAATTGTCGATACCCGGCGGAAAGTTCGATATATGCGCGCTTCCTTCGGATGAGTACGTCTACGTCTCCAATACGTACGATGGTGTGGCAGTCATTCGAACGTCTGACAACACTCTGGCAGGTATGATACATACAAACGGGTATACGATTGGAATCTGTTCAGCTCCGTCGGGAGATTACGTGTACGTGGCCGATTATAATCTCGGTGCAGTGGTTGTGATTCGTACGTCCGATAATTCCATCGCTGCTGTCGTGGGCATACCGTACTGGTTTCCGGTGGATCTGTGCACCACACCCTCCGGAGACTACGTGTACGTCGTCAGCAATATGGATCCCACTATCACTGTTATCGAAACGTCCGGCAACACGATTGTTGATGCGATAGAAGTCACGCCGGGTCCGAAAAACATCTGTGCGCATCCATCAGGGGAGTACCTGTACCTAACCCACAACAACAGAACCGTTTCCATTATTCGGACCTCTGACAATCAGGTAGTCGAGTCTATTGCGATTGGTGATCACACTCCCGAGCATATTTGCGCCCTTCCGTCCGGAGACGCTTTCTACATCGACAGCTGGTTCACTGACAAGATTACTGTCATAAGGTAACCGGGTTAAGGGCAACGCACTCAGGTTCTATCAGTGCAGTCCGTTCCAGCTCAGGATGAGAAAACGCCCGGCATACGCTCTGTGATTGACAGGCCAGGATTACCTTCGGTATTCTTTCTAAGAAAGCAAATATGCCTTGATATGATGTGATGGAGCGTTATTCAAGGCTGCGTTGCCTCTGGTGTGATATCAAGTTTCCCTGCAGTTGAAAGGAAAAACATGACAATAAGCATTCCATTAGCCCGGGCATACTATCCTGCGAGAACAGGTTTAGCTCGGATTCTCTGCTGGCTTCCAAAGGATGAACTGAGAGATATGATAAGCAGGGGCGATGCGCCTGATGATATAATTGAAGATTATCCTACCGGCCTTGAAATAGAAGTATCAGTAGAAGCTCTTGACGAGTATGAGATAAAGCTGGGTTTTCCACCGGAATCGATCTGCAGGGCTTTTTCATACTTCATGGATCGAGGTTCAGTAGATAAATCAGGCATTGTTGATGGAGCAAGTCTGGAAAGAACATTGAAACAGGCGCTTATAACTCGATCAGGAAACAAACTGGAAGAGAATCTCGAACAGGTATTCTCAAGGTCGGAAACACTTCCGAAACCCCGAATGTCCGACGGCTCCGATCCGAATCTGCAACGGAATTCCTTCCGGGAGTAGGAAGTATTATGACAGATCTTGAAATTTATATTCTTAGTGTCGGTCAGGCAGACACTTCGATATTGAAGACACCTGAAGGTAATGTGATTGTAATCGATGCTGTGAAACCAAGGAAAACCAGAAAATTACTTGACCTGATAATCCCGGATTCAAAGGTTGCTTCAGATGGAAAGAAAATAATTTCTCATCTCATTATTACGCATCCACACGAAGACCATTACAGTGGAGTCCAGAGTCTGCTGACCAGATACCATGTACAGAAAGTCATTCTATCTCCTTTCTGGTACGAAACTACAACCAATGCGGGTTATCATAATATTCTGAACCTGCTTGATTCTCCCGGATCGGCTTCATCTTTTCACTTCCTTTCCGGATACGAACGGATTTACCCTGATGGTGGCACCTTTGACTCGTTCGGGGAAAAACCACTGCTTGAACTCCTGGGACCTTCAAATGATATTCTCAAAGAGCTTCACCAGTGCGGAAAGCTCAATACCAATCACCTGTCTGTCATGGCAAGGTTCACGTATGACCGATTCAGTATGGTCTTTGCGGGAGATGCGCAGATGGAAAACTGGGCTCAGTACGACAGTGAAGGAATGCTTGCCAGAAAATGCAAAGTTCTGAGAACAGCCCATCATGGAAGCATGAACGGCACTCAGTGGGAAAGGCTTGAAAAACTGTCACCCGGTACTGTAATAGTTTCTTCCGATCCGGAGGGGCGCGATAAACTTCCGGATCTGATTGGGGCAGCCATATTCAGAAAGTACGATATGTCAAAATCATCCAGGAAGGTTTATCTAACCTGCCGAACCGGAACAATCAAATTGGTTGTAAGCAATCCTGCATCGGGAAGATTTAAAACGGCATCCTACCGTGAGGAACCAACAAAAACCGTTCCCTGGGGAGAGGAAAGACCTGATATTCCGAAAACTGACTGGGATCAGTTTATAAGAAATCGTCTGGGTATTGTGTGATAGTATCCTGAAAAGTTTCCCTTAACGAAAATTTCTGACGAACCCGGCATACCGGAGCTATTTACGATACTGTTCATTACTTTTATACGTTTTTGTCACTCTTCTTTTTCGGTTTTTTCTTTGATTTAGCTTCTGGCAGTTCTCTTTCCGTTATTGTTATTAAGTTACTAAGCCAATCTTTGTCTTCGATTTGCTCCTCAATTAGAAAAGATGGTTTAGCTCCCGGATAGGGAGATGCTTCAACTACATTGCCAATAAATGATTTTCCTGCTTCTGTTGGTTTTACAAATAACTGGTTATCGCATATAAGCGCAACCACTTTACCTTCGCAATAAAGCGCATATTCTCCAAACATTTTCCTGTATGTAATTTCACCAGCATTTTCTATTTGATCAACCACGAATTCGACAAAGTCTAAATCAGATGCCATTTATACTCCTCTCCTATGCATATTGACAGTATTACACAAAATACTCCGGCTTCGAAAGAGCTGCCCTGCATGTCGAAAGCTAAGCCAATTTGATTCCTGTCAATTTTCGGCATCAGATTACCGTATTATTCCTTTTGTCTTGATTGCTTATCTCTAAAGCTCTTCAGGCTTTTATGCAGCAGCAATCAGGTTATGTACCTCTTCGTCATCACTGACGCATATTCTTCTGCATAGTGATGTACAGGTCCTCGACCTTCTGCCTTGCCCAGGGGGTCCTTCGCAAGAATGTCAGGCTGGATTTCAAAGACGGATCACTGTTGAAACAACGGATGTTGATGCGCTTGCCTAACCCGCTCCAGCCATACTGCTCAACCAGGCTTTTCACGATCTGCTCCAGAGTGATACCGTGCAGCGGGTTATTGACTTGTCGCTCACTCATAGACTGGGTTTTATCCTTCTCTCGTGAATTGTATTTACACAGAACAGATACCTCTACTGGTGTATTCGCCACTTGATCTGAAACTCTACTTCTTCTTCAGTACCCTCCCGCTCATGTTCAATGTTAAGTGTAGCATCCGGGGGTACGGTGATAGATTCGCCTGCAATCTGTATACGAAATCTCCTGCCTTGTTCGATGCAATCCGCCAGGCGCCTTAATTTCGCAACCATTTGTTTCGCAGAATAATCTTTCTCAATGTCACGTTCGGGTTTTACCTTTCGTTTCGCCATGATCTACCAACCCCCATTTCATTCAGTTCCCGTTAGTTTCAACTCGTAATGATAACGAATACTGACTTCTTGCCCATAGTTCTTGACAATACCTCGTGTTTTTCCAGATATCTTGACTTTGATAGTAGGAAGTATATCTTTAATATTGAGTTTATCAAGGTGAAAACAGGTTTCCGGTAGCTCCTTTCGTCAAGCACGGAGGTTTATTAGTGACATCCGGATTGATGCGTCTTCCAGAAAGTAAATCGTTTCCCATACTGGTATTCATTTTAATTACAGTATCATTCGGCTGTACTGCGTTCGCATCATCAGCAGTTCACGAAAGTGAAGCTCCATGCATTCTGATCCTTCATTCCTATGAACCGGAGTTTACATGGACGCAGAATATCTCGGCGGGACTGCATTCTATACTGGATGAAGCTGATTTCGAGATAGATTATCATATCGAGTATATGGACACGAAGTTTCACATACCGGAGGTACTGTTTCCTCAATTGGAGCAACTGTACCGGGCCAAATATGAAGGCTGCCATTTCGATCTTATCATTACCATCGATGACAATGCGCTGAACTTCCTGTTGCCCAGGCGCGATCTTCTTTTTCCAGGAGTACCAATCGTCTTCTGCGGACTGAATAACTACACCGAATCAAGGGTCGAGGGCATTCAGGGAATAACGGGTGTGGCCGAGGCAATAGATCTGGTCGGAACAATCGAACTTGCGCTTGATCTGCATCCGGGAACGCGCTACGTTGCCGTAGTAAACGACAATACGCCAACAGGCATGTGGAATCTACAGGGTTTCAGAAGCGTTTCTTCAGTATTCACTGACAGGATCGAGTTCATTGAGCTGTTCAATCTGACCACTGAAGAACTGATTGAATCCCTTCACGCCCTTCCTGATGAAACGGTGATACTTCTTCTCTCCTTCTATCTGGATCAAGCAGGAAGAGCGTTCAGTTACCAGGAATACACAGTACTTGTGACGGAAAACTGCGATGTTCCTGTATACACCGCATGGGACATGTTTGTGGGATACGGCGTTATTGGAGGAATTGTAACCAGTGGCATGGCTCAGGGAGAACATGCTGCGCGATTGGCCCTCAGAGTATTGGATGGAGAATCGGCAGATGATATTCCTGTGCTGACTGAAAGCCCGAATGTCCCCATGTTCGATTACAATGTCCTGCAACGTTTTGGAATCTCGGTTTCGGACCTTCCGGTCGGGCGAGTCGTTGTAAACGAACCGGTGTCGCTATACTATCGTCACAAGACTTTTATCTGGATGGCGTCAGCTTTCGTGCTGCTGCAATCCGTAATGATTCTCGCCCTGACAATAAATGTCCTCAGACGCAAACGTGCGGAGGGGAAACTGCGACAGAGCGAAGCACGCTACCGCGGTATAGTCGAGGATCAGACCGAGCTTATCTGTCGCAATCTACCGGATGGCACGCTTACATTCGTTAACGATGCATACTGCCGCTACTTCAGGCGGAGCCGTGATGAACTCACAGGACAGAGCTTCATGCCTTTGATCCCGGAGGAACATCATCAGGCTGTGAAGGATTACTTCGCGTCTCTTGGAAACGAGAATCCGGTTGCCACTCATGAATACCGAATCGTTATGCCTGACGGCGAATCACGATGGAACCAGTGGACCAATCGGGCTATTCTTAATAACGATGGAGAAGTGATCGAGTTTCAGGGAGCGGGGCGTGATATAACCGAACGCAAACATTCCGAGCAGGAGCAGCGGAATCTCGAGCGCCAGGTTCTTCATGCGCAGAAACTCGAAAGCCTCGGAATACTTGCCGGTGGTATCGCTCACGACTTCAACAATCTGCTCACAGGTATCCTGGGTAATGCCGACCTTGCTCTGTTCGATCTTCCCCCGGAATCTCCGGTGCGTCAGAACATCCAGGACATTGAAACGACGGTTCTTCGCGCTGCTGAACTCTGTCAGCAGATGCTTGCCTATTCAGGTAAAGGACATATCACAATCGAACCGGTCGACCTCTCGGAGATAGTTCGAGAGATGTCCCATATCCTTGAGGTCTCAATCAATAAGAAAGCTGTTCTGGAGTACAAACTCGCAGAGAATCCTGCCATCATCATGGCTGACGCGACGCAGATTCGACAGGTGATCATGAATCTGATTACGAACGCATCGGACGCCATAATTGATATGAGCGGTGTGATCTCGATCTCAACAGGGCTTGTTCTTTGCGACAGCTCTCACCTGTACGTGACGTATACTGATGAATATCTACGGGAAGGAGTGTATGCTTTTCTTGAGGTTACCGATAGCGGATGCGGGATGGACGATTCGACTAAACAAAAATTGTTCGACCCGTTTTTCTCAACGAAAGTTGAGGGGCGTGGACTGGGGCTGTCTTCAGTTCAGGGCATCGTGCGCGGACACAAAGGAGTGCTCAAGGTCTATAGCGAACCCGGGAATGGAACAACTTTCAGGATTCTACTTCCTGCCTATGATAAGTCCACCAGACCCATTACACCAGAAAAGGACGGACAGGAGGAATGGATTGGACATGGTACTGTTCTCCTGGCCGACGATGAGGAGATAATACGCAAGGTTGGCAGATGTATGCTTGAACGGCTGGGTCTCAGCGTGATACTGGCTGTAGATGGCCATGAGGCCGTAGAGATTTTCCGCGCCAGGCATAACGAGATCGATTGTGTACTCCTTGATCTGACGATGCCTAATATGAACGGGGAAGAAGCCTTTCGGGAGATGAAGAGAATAAGAAAAGACGTTCGAGTCATTCTATCCAGTGGCTACAGCGAACAGGAAGTATCAAGGAGATTTGCGGGCAAAGACCTTTTCGGATTCATCCAGAAACCTTACGTTCTGAAGGTACTTCAAAAGGCTATCCGCGAAGCACTCAATGGCGAAACGACGTAAAGCACTCGAAAGTCGGTATAATGCGGAATCGTTCAATTCAGAACTTCTTTTTGCAGTATAGTATTCTTATTCTGTCATGTGTCATGGTAAGATCTATTTGCACTATATTAAGCATGAAACTGCTAATAGAATGCATGGCAGTATCTCCGGACATAATGGTGCGGATATCATGACCTGAAGAGCAGTGAGGATAGAGCGTAATCATGCTGCAGTCGGATAATATATCTGAAAAGATTCGTAATGGAGAAACCGGTATCCGGGGAAAACCCCGGGGTGACAGGATTCTGTACGTTGTTCCCGTAAACATCATTGTTATTATCGCATTTCTATGGTTTAATGAAGTATTTGATCTTCCCCATCATCTTCTTGGATCTTCACCAACACCGGTCAACTGGAGCGAGGCATTGATCGAGACTCTCTTTGTTCTCGGGTTTGGTGTTTTTGTTCTGCTGATTCTAAAGATTAGTATCGATAGAAAGAAAAAAGCTGAGCAGGAACGTCTCTCGGCAGTGTCAAATGCTGTCAATGCAATGGGTGCTGGACTTCTCGTGCATGATAAGAAGAACAGGATAACCTATATCAATCAAGCTTTCGAAAATATGTCCGGTTTCGGAATGAGCGAGCTGATCAGGAAAGACATTACTGAGATCGGTTTGATGTTATCAGGTCAGGATGACAGACAGATGATTGCGAGAGCCATTGAAACAGCTCTCAGTCAGAAGGTTCCAGTTCCCTTCACGGGTACGATTGTATCCAGGAATGGGAAGAGAACAACTGTACTCCTTGGTGTATCATTCATAAATGATGAAGAAGGAAAATCTGATACTGTGATCTTAACCATAAATGATATCAGTGATCTCAAACGTGTGCAGGAAGAGCTTCTGAGTACAAGTTCCTACTTGGAAAGTATCATTTATTATGCTAACGCTCCGATAATAGTTTGGGATCCGCACATGATCATCACACGATTCAATCACGTCTTTGAGATACTTTCAGGTCGCAAGACTCAAGAGGTCATTGGGCAGGAACTATCCATACTATTTCCTGAGGAAAGCATGGAGGAGTCAATCGAGAAGATTGAGTGTACCCTGAACGGTCAGTTCTGGGAGTCGGTTGATATTCCTATTCTCCACAGTGATGGCAGCATTCGATTTGCTTTATGGAACTCGGCGAATATCTTCGCTGAAGATGGAGTAACCATTATTGCCACAATTGCTCATGGAATAGATGTCACCGAGCGCAGGAAGACGGAGCAGGCCGTACGGGACAGCGAGGAAAGGCTGCGTCTGATACTCGAGACAATGCCGAGCGGTCTGTTCACAGTA
>JAUWSQ010000004.1 GCA_030609965.1 Candidatus Fermentibacterota bacterium | reverse complement strand
CTAGCTAAGTATGAGGATGAATATGAACTAGTATTTCCTATGGTTGTGAGTCCTAAATACATTCCAGGAAATCCCACAGATGAGGGAGAGAGAGGATGGTCGGACCCGACCGACCAAGTTCCCGATGCTGACAGAATTAACCCTTCAGTATATCCGGAAGGAATGCGGAGTGGATACGATATTGAACTGGAAGTGAGTATCAATGCCGGTATTCCAATTCAGGATCTGAATTCCGTTAACCACGAGATCGTTACAGAAGAAAACGGAAATACGGTATGTATTTCACTCGCTGAAGAGGATGCTATTCCAAACAGGGATTTTGTCCTGAGATACAATGTGAATACACCCGACAGGGAAATTGGTCTGCTAACAACGAACGGAGAGACCGGCGGGCATTTCATGCTGGTGCTTAAACCTGAGGTAGATCTCTCCTGTGATAATCCTGCTCCAAAGGAGTTCGTGTTCGTAGTTGATTGCTCCGGTTCAATGTCCGGCCAACCTATGGCTGTTGCAAAGGAGTCGATGAGGAACTTCATTAGAAACATGAGTACGGATGATACTTTTCAGATAATCAAGTTCAGCAACCAGGCATCTTCCTTTTCGGAAACGCCAATTGAGGCAACGCGAAGAAATGTTAACTTAGGGCTTGCCTACGTTGAGTTGATGCAAGGAACCGGTGGTACGGAAATGCTGAGTGGTGTCAGGGCTGCGCTTGGTTATCCGGAGGATCCGGAGCGGGACAGGTTTGTGATCTTTCTTACAGATGGTCAAATAGGAAATGAAGCGGCAGTTTTAGAAGAGGTAAGAAACATTAAGGGTGACCGCACCATTCTGTGGAGCGTTGGCATCGGTTCAAGCCCCAACCGATATCTGCTTGATGGCCTTGCAGAAGAAGGCGATGGCAGTTCATTCTATGTTGCTCTCCAGGAAGATCCAAGTACAGCAGCCTCTCGAATATCCGGACAAGTGAGTGGATCATATATTAGAAATATCTCATTTGACTGGGGAAGACTGTCCGTTAGAGATGTTTTTCCAGAGGAAATACCCTTCCTGCTACCCGGTGAACCTCTATTCATTGTCGGCAGATATGCAGGAGGAGGATCAACTACGATCGGAATATCAGGGGATATCGGTGAAGACACATGGAACGAAAGAATAAGGGTTGATTTCTCATTCAACGAAGATGAGAATCAGGCTATAGCAACAATTTGGGCGCGTCAGAAGATCCATCAACTTAATAGATACCTGCTTGATACCCAGGATGATGAATCGGAACTTGATCTGGTAGGTCAGATCACTGAAACTGCGCTGGCATATCAGATTCTCAGCGATTACACCTCATTTGTTGCCGTCAGCAAAGAGGTTCGAACAGACGAGTACGGCAACAGCATTAATGTTGAAGTACCAGTAAATATGCCTGAAGGAATGAGCTACGCGGGAACATTCGGAAGCAGTTCGGGCGGGCTTGCTCCTCAAACTGTTGGGAGCACGTCTATCACCGTTACGGATCAGCGCGGTATGATACTTACAGATGCTACCTCTTCATTTGTTACTGTTTCCAGGGCTGACACTACTGCTCAAGCCGCTTCAGCCAGCGGAATCCGAGGTCCTGAAACTTTTGTTGCTGGACAAAGAGAATTGACCATAACGCTCGAATCCGGGGCTTCGGTGACAATACTTTCTTTAGCACTATCTTCTCAGGTTCTGAATGAAGAAGAAGTGAGTGAACTTGTAACTCAGATAATGGATAGCGCTGCGGAAGTTTACTCCCATTATTGTACTGAAGTAGACGGAATGCTGATCCTGCGCATTTCATTCCCCTCAGGAGCGGGAGAACCAGAAGTTGCTGTTTTGCAGAATTTTACCGACAGTAGCGAATTCGCAGTAAGTGTTTCTGAGGTAATTGAAGCACTTCCCTTGAATGATGTGATGTACAGTGGGCTGACTTTGGAAATGTCTGTTGAGTTTGCTCCTTTGTGATCGAAAGAAGCTTCATCTCTTCGATACAATCCGCATAGTTAGAACATAGATAGGGGTTGAGATGGTTCTGATCACGATGATTGCCATAAACTGCTGAAATCAACGCTATAGCATCATTTGTCTAATCCACCGACTGCAGCGACGTTCTTTAACCACTCAATGAAAAAGTTCGAACTTTTTGATAGAAGGGTCGCCATAAAAAATGATACAGCCCTTCGTGGGCTGTTTCTGTTTTAAATGCCATTCACAAGTGAGAACCCAAAGGGTGAGTTTACCCTGAGCGAACAAAGTGAGTCGGAGGGATCGTAGATCAGATTTACATTTAGGCTATTCGATAACTACTAAAGTCTTTGTATCCACGAAATCTCCGCTCCTCAGTGTGCAGAAGTAAATGCCGCTGGTCAATCCACTGACCTCGGTTTCGTGTATGCCTGACGAGAATACACCCTCTGCCAGTACAGCTACTTTGCGGCCTGTAATATCGAATATATCCAGGTCGACATCACATGATACGGGCAAGGTGAAGCTTATATTCGCACTTCCTGCGCTCGGATTTGGAATAACATTGCCAAGAGTATACTCAACAGACCCGCCTTCACCCTCTTCAATACCTACAGGTCCGTAGTATGCATACATCAGGTCGACAGAGTTTAAATCACCCTTTTTATATGAAATGTGTGGTTGATCGTTGCTGTCAAGGGCAATGGACGAGCATCTACCTGCACCATCACCAGTATCAACTGTGGAAATTTCCCAGGCTGAACCATTATAGTGGGCGTACCTAAGGGACTCAGTAGTGGCATTGTAGTATGAAATATGAGGATTATCATTGCTGTCAAGAGCAATAGAAGTCAAAGCCATGCCACATATTCCGTTGTTGTCAACAACCAAAGTCACCCATGATGATCCATTATAGAAGGCATACTTCAGAGCGGGTTCTGAGCCGATAACACCACTATATGAGATATGCGGTCTATCGTTGCTGTCAACAGCAATGGAATTGTTGCTTCCCACCTCACCGGAGACGTCGACGGTGGTGATTGTCCAGAACTCAGGTCCAAGAATAGCATACATTAGATCTCTATTATTACTATCATGGTAGGATATATTCGGCTTATCATCGCTATTTAAAGCCATCGATACCCACCAACCCATACCATCGGTAGCATCAACCGTTGAAATTAACCAGCCAGATACGTAACGAGCGTACATGAGATTTGCCCAGGTAAGCCAACCGTATGAATATGCGATTGTGGGACTATTCGCGCTGTCCAGGCAAAGAGAAGAAGAGACAGCAACATATGAATCACCAGCATCAACTACAGCAATATCCCAGGAGGAGCCGTTCCAGCTCGCATAATTGAGCTCCTCATTATTACCGTCTTCATATGAAATTCTTGGATTATCCCCGCTATCTAAAGCGATAGAAGTGTAGCCAGCCAGTTCGTTTCCTGAGGAACTACTTTCTATTGTCGATATATTCCATGAAGAGCCGTTCAACCACGCATACTTCAGAGCGGAATAACTCCCTGTAGAATACTCACCATACGAAATATGTGCCTGATCCAAAGCATCAAGCGCGAGAGATGTAACTGATATATTGTCACAACTCTCATCAACAACTTCTATATGCCACTCATCTGCTGATACCACAGCAGATAACAGAGTGCAGTACAATACTACCATCGTTAAGGATTTCATTTACGATCACTCCCTATCAATATCTTTGTCAAATTAAGTTATCGTGCTACTTGTGTCAAGAAACACCCAGATTCCATCCCCACACTAGTCACTCTGTGTTGCAGTACCTGCATAGGTTTAAAAGCGGTTCGTGTATTACAGGGAAAAATGGATGACAATTACTGAGTACACAACTTTTTACCTCCAGACTCACAGAGTCCGGAAGGAATATGCCTTGATTATGGTACGAATGGTGATAGGTAAGCCTCTAAACCGGACCCCGACAGGTTCAGATTGATCCTGTTCATATAAATATTATAATCTCAAGTGCAAGTCAATTGAATGAATGCGGATAAAGAGTCTATATAATCCTAATCAGGAGACGACAAGCAAACAACAGGAAATGTAGTCCTCAATAGTTCGCAGATTATAATATATGATATTTTTACAGCTTACTCAATTTCAGCAGCCATTTCCAAAAGGGGTTTGAAGTTTTGCCCGTTGGGGTCGCCATTAAAACTGATACAGCCCTTCGTGGGCTGTTTCTGTTTTAAATGCCATTCACAAGTGAGAACCTGTAGGGTGAGTTTACCCTGAGCGAGTCGTATGACGAGTCGAAGGAATTCCCGTTGGGTCGCCATAAAATTAGTTGCAGTCCCTCGGGGGTTGTTTCTGTTTAAGTGCCGTTTGTGAGGTCAGACATCACTTGCGACACTTGCATTTATTCACGGAAACTAATCTCTTGAAGTTATAGAGTAACAAACCACGATACTTGACAATGTTTTGTACATAATGTACATTACGTACAGATGAAGAAAGGAAGGGATAAATGCCTGAGACTATTTCGACTGCCGATGCAAGAATGAATTTTTCAGATATAATAAACAAGGTTGCTTACGGTAATGAACCTATCGTATTGACTCGTAGAGGCAAGAGCATCGCTGCAATCGTATCCATTACTGAACTTGAACTGCTTCAAAGAATCGAAGAACATCTGGATATTGAAGATGCCATAGCAGCTTTAGCTGAGCCTGGAGAAAATATATCAGCTGATGAAGTGTGGAAATCTCTAGGTCTCTGATCAATGGCGTATTCCATTGAATTCAGACCTGCTGCTCTGAAAAACCTTAAACGGTTTCCAAAACGTGACTTAGTTCGAATCAAGAAGAGAATTGAGGAGCTTAGTAACAATCTACCTGACCCGAAAACAACCAAAATGAAAGGGAAGAATTCTTTTCATAGAATTCGCTCTGGAGATTATCGTATTATCTATGAGATACATACAGTAAGATTGATTATTCTTATCGTTAAGGTTGGTCATCGCAAGGATGTTTATAGAAATCTCACATAGGATTCTTGTACTTTCATCAGCCGTCTATCAATGGAACGGGAGTGATCAACGTCTAGCCATATTGTCTATCGACAGACGAGAATGTCGCTGGACACACGTATTGAATTCCTTGTAATACGTATCCAGAAATCTGGGAACAGAGAACCGAATAGATCAGTTCAGCATAGATATGGCGAAATCGCTTGGATTACCTATTTTCCATACTCCTTTTTCCAGGAAAGCTTCAATGGTTTGCCGTTTGGCTTTATTGATTAAATTCGAATGCGAAAGATTATTCTGCTTTGCGTATTCATTAAGAGTAATGATATCCATTCCATCCAGATAGGCTAATCGTTTATGATAACTGTTGGTAATTGCTTTCCCAACTATTTCTTCCATAATCGAACTACTGATATTTCTATCAAATTCTTCAAAAGCATCATAGTACAACGTACGGTCGATGTATTTAATGTTTATTGGTACATAACCTTCGCGGATCAATAAATAATTGTTAAGCACCCTTCCTATTCTCCCATTACCATCGACAAACGGATGGATGTGTTCAAAACTGAGGTGGAAGACAGCAATTCTCCTTATAATACTCTCATTCACCGAAGAATTGCATTTGATGAACATATCTTCAAGTTTACATATAATGTTTTCAGGATCACAAGCGATATGGTTTGCAACTCTTACCCATTCATCATTTTTCCTGAACCGACCTGCTATATCATCGTGAATATTCGTTATCAACATTCTATGCAAAAGCAGAATCATTTCCAGGTTCAGTTCCTGCTGCTTAGCTTTTGTGTCTATGTATGTAACTACTCGCGCCAAGTTCTTGGCTTCGAATATTTCGCGTTCGGAGACATAGCGGTCTAAATCGAGATGAAGGAGTATTTTCTCAGTTTCCTCCAAACTAAGGGTACTGTTTTCAATAGCATTTGAATTATAGACCTGTTCTGCAACCTCTACTTCACTGATAAGTTTAAGCAAAGAATCCTTGTTGCGAGCAGATTGATAATACCGCTCTCTCAATGAATCGATTTTTTTATAGACACTCATCACTTTTCCCATAACTTGAATTTAACATATTTTCACGCTTTTGACAACAATACAGTAAATTGTAGTGGAAATATAATATGTTTTCACGCTTTTTCACTCTATTTCAGCATAATACACCGTTAGGGATATACCACTTCTGCAGCGACATTCTTTAACCACTTAATGAAAAAGTTCGAGCTTTTTGATAGAAAGGTCTCTTTTTGACAAACATGGTCCAGTTATCTAGAATTGCTTCCATGATGAGAAATACAAACCACAACGAAGTATTCTTTTGTTGCGCCGCCGACATTCCTGCATCGGCGGAGGCGTTTGTAATGTAAATTAGTTTAAAACATTCGATTACAGTTGCCCATGGCCGGAAGGTCGTGGGATTTTTTGCGTTTGGAGAAAGTAACATGTTGGGTAATTATGCTGAAGGGATCTTGAGCTCAATCGGAAATACACCACTTGTACAGCTCAAACACCTAGCCCCGGAGGGGAGCGCCAGAATACTTGTGAAACTGGAGGGCTCAAACCCGGGTGGTTCAGTAAAGGACAGATCGGCCCTGTGGATGGTAAAGCATGCTGAGGTGAGAGGACTTCTTTACAGAGGGAAAACAATACTGGAAGCTACATCAGGGAACACTGGTATTGGTCTGGCAATGATTGGGGCAGCAATGGGCTACAAGATCAGACTTGTGCTTCCCGAAAGTGTCAGTGTGGAACGAAGAGACATTCTTAAGGCTTTCGGAGCTGAGTTGATTCTAACGCCAGGAGAGCGGGGAACAGACGGAGCAATTACTCTTGCAGAACAGATGCTGACTGAGGATCCGGATAAGTTCTACATGCCGGATCAATATAGTAATATTGCTAACTGGTTGAGTCATTACGAATCCACTGCTCCGGAGATCATCCGGCAGACTTCCGGTAAAGTAAACGCTTTTGTCGCCGGAATGGGTACCGGGGGAACGCTAATGGGAGTCAGTCGCAGATTGAAGGAGTTCTCAGAAGATATTCAGATAATCGGAGTAGAACCGGAGATAGGTCACAGCATTCAGGGTTTGAAGAATATGAAAGAATCAGCAATACCGGGAATCTATGATGAGAATCGTCTTGACCGCATCATCAGTAAATCCGATTCATATGCTTTCTCAATGACAAGAGAGCTGGCTCTGAAAGAGGGGCTGTTTGTGGGAATGAGCGGTGGTGCTGCAGTAAGTGCAGCTGTGGAGGTGGCCAGCCACATGAGCCCCGGCGAAACACTGGTAGTGCTTGTGGCAGACCGCGGTGACAGATACCTTTCCACCGGAGTATTCAGGGGAGCTTAGAGTGTAAAATTGGATAGCTGCCCTCAGGCTGGAGAGGGGTATTTCCAGAAAAGAGCTTGCAGAGCAGATAGGAGTCAATTTCCAGACCGTAGGCTACATGGAAAGACAGGAATACAATCCCAGCCTCGACCTTGCTTTCCGGATAAGTGAATACTTCGGTTTCCCGATTGAATTCATCTTCTCCATTACAGCAATGAAACCGATGAGCGAGGAACTATTCCGGCACAATTCGGAATAAGGATTGTTCTCGGGAACCGGGTTTCAGATCGGTTCTGTCGAATGCCTTTCAATCACGATAGCGCCCCTTATACTTTCCAGTTTTCTTGATTTCTTACCTATGCCCCATACCAGGAGATGGATGTCCTCACGACGGGCATCACGGAAACTCACTAGAATGCGGCCGAAACCAAGCATCCTCTCAAGGAGATCCTCCGTATCGACAATTGTAGTTATTTCTTCCCTGCCTATCTGCTGACCGCTCTCGGTTGGTCCTTTCTGGATGTTAATGTAGTTAGGTGTGAAAGCAACGTAAAAGAACAGACCCCTGATCCATGATACACCAATTGCAACGAGGAAGATCAGAGCAAACAGGAGGTAAGCAACACCGTTCATATCAGCGCTTATTCCACCAAGGAATGACCAGAGGTCATTCAGCCAGTTCAGGTAGCTCAACCAGAGGACCATGCCGCCGAGACCCAGTACAAGGAGAAGAAGCTCCTTAATACCCGCATCGTACTCTTCTACCATGAAGTTAACCAGAAAGAAACCCAGCCATATAGCACCCATCGTTCCCGATGGTTCTTTTAGAAGCAGCGACAAGACAAAGAAGACCAGCGACACCAGAACTACAGGGAAGTAGATGATCTTCCTGGTCCATCCGAACACAACCAGCCATTCGCTTATGTCCGGGTCTTTCTTGAGTTGCTGATCCATTCGGAATCTGGTTCTTATGCTTCTGCGCATCAGCAGCCAGATGAGAAGTCCAATGAAAATTATCGCAAAGGGAGCAAAGAAGACTATTAGCTGAGTCAAAGTCCAGTTACCCATCTGACCTCCCCACGAACAGGCTAGGCTTTAAATCGTTTCTACAACGTAATCCAAGTACTAACTCACGGATCCTAATAAACACTGACCGTATACGATTCCAGTTCCTCAGTGATAGTTATTACCATCGTACCCGCACTCTGTATAAACACGTTCCTTACTTTCCCAACGTTCCTTGCAGAGTCGGTAGTATTACTGACTGTATTACCCCCCTGGATCCAGGTCAGCTGGAACTCAATACAGTCTTCGAACGTTCCGGCGCCAACGGTGACATCCACGCTGGTGGAGAGGATCGTGCCCGTCATGGGAGGTTCCTCTGAGAAGTCCCATACAGCACCGTTCACGATAGGGAAAGGTATAGTGTAGGAAGAATCGGTATCTGTTAAGTGAGGGTAACCATATAATCCAGTGTCCGTGATACGTATATAATCCGTATAGGTCGTGTCTGTTATCATAACCAGTGAACCCATTACCAGTGTATCGGTAACAGCGTTCTCCTGCACGAATACGTCGAAACCTTCCGAATGGGTCTCCGTTCCCGTGATCTCCAGAGTGCAGCTTCCCGTTATCGTACCGGTAAGCGCTACGCCATCAATCATTGTACCTGTACGTCCGTAAACCCACTGGTTGCCCACCGTCATAGGATAGAATTCCGCGTCGGAAGAGGGTGTTGATCCTGTAGGGTCACTGGTTCCGCAGGATAAGATGAGAAGGATGAATGCAGTTGATATAGTTAACTTTTTCATGAGATACTCCTTGTTGTTAAGAAAAATCTTTCAGCACTAATTCTGCAGAATAAAGATGATAATGTCCAATCCATGTTTCTTTGGGAACTCTATGCCAGGAAGAAAATCTATGGTGTAACCGTGATGGTCAGCGTGTAGTCCCCGGTACCATCTTCCATTGCATAGACACGAGCTTCATAGCTTCCCGACCCGGCGATCGTGTAGGTCAGGGCATCACCTGTCCCGTACTCCGGATCCCATTCCGCGATTACTGCTCCTGTTGAAACCTCCACAAGCTTCAGAAGAGGCGAGAATTCTTCAGTGGTCACTTCAACGCACACTTGATCAAACGTTTCTGCTTCGAATTCGTATGCGTCGTAGGCAAGATCATTGTGATTCGGATCACAGGTATCGCTGGATTCTATCGCTCCGTTCTTCTCTATTACACTGGCAGCTTCTTCTCCAGCGCTCTCTCCTCCGCCACAACTTGCCAGCATGATAACTGTCAGTACCGCAGCGGATAATGAATTACGTCGAATTATCTTGCTTGATCTCACTTTTAGCTCCTTTGTATTCGATTACATTCACATCTTCAGTATAACCTCTGGAAGAATACCCCTATGCCTGTCAATCCGGTATTCTCGACTTGAAACAATACTATTCAGAACTGCCCTGGATTGTCAAAACTATAAATGAACGCTGGAAGCTTCAGGCCCGATAATAAGATCTGACTATTCTCCAGTTCTTCAGGATGTAAACTGGCAGAGGCAATTTTACCAGAATATTTCTTACTACTTTTTTCACCCAGGACTTTTCATCCGCGAATTTAAGTTCATATACCAGGTACTGCTCCTGGTTCTGCCCCATAGCACGCAATCTGCCGAGGGGGTCGGAGATCACCATATGCCCATCCCATATGCGACCATTCTCATCACCATAACGGTTTGCCGTAACAATCCATGCGTCATACATACGGGCGTTACATCTGGCCATGAAGGATTTTTCATCACTGTCATCCGCCAGGCTTAGCAGGATCAAATCGGGATGACTTCTCATAATCTTCCGCATTGTACTCGGACTCGCTGCATCAGAGCAAATCACGATACCGGTTCTTACTCCTTTAATGTCAGTAATCGTAACAGGTACTGATCCTGATTTGTAGTTCGCAGTTTTCTCACCGGACTTAAGGTTACTTTTGCGATGGACAGCCTGGATTTCTCCCTCGGGATTTATCAATACCTGAGCGTTGTACAGAATTCCATCATCGATCTCGGACATTCCAAAACAAAGGTATATTCCATGCCGTAGCGATAGGGAAGCAAGATCCTGCATGGTCTTCTGCGTAATGCGCTCAGCAATATTGCGATGATATTCAGGCATACTGCCAGGATTGTACCATCCGAGGATCATTTCACCGAATACCACAAGCTCAGTATCCGGATGATTTTTCTTTATTTCATCTACCGTACT
This sequence comes from Candidatus Fermentibacterota bacterium, assembly GCA_030609965.1. Taxonomy (GTDB): domain Bacteria; phylum Fermentibacterota; class Fermentibacteria; order Fermentibacterales; family JCC-6; genus Aegiribacteria. The sequence continues at coordinate 55,313 of JAUWSQ010000004.1, read as the reverse complement.
GACAATTTTCGAACGATTGACTGCCGGATCACGATCACATGAAATCGCAACACTTGCTATCTTCAGATGCTTTACTGCTTTTTGCTCATTGTAGAGAAACGATTTGAGCCCGGTTGTCATCGTACAGCTCTCACGGAATCCGTGTTTTCATCGCAAACCGGATCTTATGTAAAGTGTTAAATCAATCCTCATTCATGACTGCCGGACCATGAGCAGGAATCACTGGTTATATGATGAGTGCCAAGGCTGTCATATTCTCCTATCGTTCCGAACATCCCTGAAACGCTGGACGGAGGATCGAATGTACCATCAATACTCATTGTATAGCTGAAGTGTCCGCTGCTCAGAGTATCGGTCATATGAAACTCGTTGCTTGAAATCGACGCATCACCGGGAGTCCATGTCACAGTGTCCGCCGGCAGAGATAAGCCCCAGTAAACGAAAGTGACATGGAGATCCCTGACCTGATTCCCATCTACTGTGAAGGTTACTGATTCCCCTTCTATTGATAGAGTTCCAGCCCAGCTTCCGTCTGAAACAACAGGATCTGCAGGTGATGAATCACCGCATGCTGCAACCGAAACAAGCAATAGAATTGATATTGAACCGCACAGGATAAAGTATTTCATTATACTTCCTTTCAACAGATGTTCGGAGGCCGAGATCTATATCCCACTAAGGGTTTGCCCAATGCCGGGGCCAGGCAACTTCAATTTCAGAAAAGCCACAGGAAAGCAGGCTGTTTCGAAGTTCAGCCATACCGTCATATACAGTAATCGTGAGTTCAAGTTCTTCAATAATAGAGAGAGCGTCCTTATAATACTTCAGTGCTCCGGCATGATCATCCTGCTTCATTCCAAGTGATGCTAAAGAATAACGAGTAAAGGCTTCAAGCCTGCGGTTACCAACTTCAAGGTGTATCTCAAGAGCATTTCTGTGACATTCCCCGGATTGCTGTAATTGATCAATCCGGGAATAGAGTTCTCCAAGGTTTCCAAGTGTTATTCCTTCACTTGTGCGGTTGCCTATTTCTCTATGCAGTTCTAGCGCCTGATTGTAGTAAATCAGCGCCTGTTCAGTATCATCCCCTGACATATATGGATTTCCGAGATTTCCAAGGGCGATTCCCTCACTCCTTCTGTCCCCCGTCTCCCTGGTTATCTCCAGAACTTTTTCGTAGCACTCAATGGCTTTATCAATCCGGCCCTGATCGAAGTAGAGGTTCCCGAGATTTCCAAGCAGAACACCTTCCACTTTGCGGTCACCCTCTTCGCGGTTAAGGTGCAGCGCTTTCTCAAAATGCTCGCGGGCTTCATCCATTCTGCCCTGTATTCTGCCGAGAATAGCCAGATTGCAGAAAACCATACTTTCCTGTTGACGATTGCCCAAACTTTGATGGCTCTTAAGTGCCTTAAAGTAACACTTTCCAGCTTCATCCATACGGCCTGTGATTCTGAATACGCTTCCCAGAAAGGTCTGTATTTTTCCCTGCCAGGTATATACTTCATAAGTATCAGCGATTTCGACCATTCTCAGGAGCAACTGCTCCTGCTCTTTTCTCCTGCCAAGAATATCGAGAGTTTCAACTCTGAACATCATTACCTGAAGCAGTTTCTGGCTGCTTTCTTCGTCCAGAGTCTCCTGCAATATCCAGGATTCAAGCTTTTCGGTCAATTCCAGAACCTTTTCATGCTGGTAAGTCTGCACAGTGTACATCAAGCTGATAATACCCCATTGAATCGCTTTATCCCGTTTATCGGCTCTTTCCCAGTGGTGTGCAAGAATATCAGCGATTTCCTGCTCGTCGTCGGGGTACATCTCCTCGATCAGACCAGCTGTGATCCTGTGAAGAATCTTCCTGTTGCTCTCCAGTATACTGCTGTATGCAGTGTCACGTATAAGAATGTGCCGGAACGCGTACTTCTGCTCGAATGCTGTTCCTCTGCCAATAAGGAACTGCCTGCGCTCCAGGTTGCCAAAAATGGATCTGCTGTTTTCATCCAGCGAAAGTTCTAAAGCAAGCCGACTGTACAGTTTCACCTGGAATTCGACTCCCAGTACTGAGGATTTTTGAAGGACGCCTTTCAATTCATCGGACAGGCGGTCAACTCTCGACTGAAGCAGTCCTGTCAGCGATGAAGGTATGTAAATCTCACTGATCGGGCTGTTGAACACCCATTGTCCTTTGCTTTCATTCAGCAGATCCGATTCAAAGAGATCGAGGATGAGCTCCTCAAGGAAGAATGGATTACCTCGGGAATGCTTCATGAAAAACTCTTCTACTTTCGGGGAGGTTTTCCCGGTTCCACTGGAACTAATGCACGAAAGCATCCTCATGATTATGTCACGGCTGGCCTGTTCGTCGATACTGGAGAGGGCTATTTCATCCAACTCAGCGTAGATGAGCATAATATCGAACTCCACCATCCTGCCATCATCCCTCTCGGGCCTGTAGATCAGAAGAAAAACAATCGGTCTTTCTGTAGTACAGTTGCCGATGATGAATTCCAGTACATTGCGGCATGAAGGATTAATCCAATGAAGATCATCAAGGACAACAATAAGATGTTTTTTGCCGGCCATAGCCTTGAGAAGATTCCTGAAGGCTATTCTGGTTTCAAGGGCTATAGCTTTGCTGTCCAGTTCAGCCAGCCTTCTATCACCGGATCTGATAGACAGGAGTTCAGCCAGGAAAGGTACTGAATCCCTCAATTCCTTCTCATCACTGAGAATGAGGATCTTCTTCCTGAATTCATCGTAATCCAATCTGCAATCCTTTTCAATATCAAGCAGATTGCGAAGAAGACCTGTCCAGAGGGAGTAAGCAGGCTGAGCAAATGAAAGAGCCTGACCTTTTAAAACAGTAAGATTCTCATCATCACCACAATGCTGCTGAATGAATTCATGAATAAGGCGGGATTTTCCAATTCCAGCCTCACCCTTAATGCCCAGGACGATGTGCTTTACTCCACCAAGACGACTTTCGCCTGTGCTCAGGGATTTCTGATCAAGCAGTTTCTTCTTCAGTCTGATCAGTTCAGCTGTCCTTCCAACGAACCCTGAGCTGCAAATAGTGGATACTCGTTCCCAGCGAGGCCTGCTTGTGGATATGGAACCAGTGGGACGCCATGCACTGACAGGATTGCTGATACCTTTCAGTTTGATATCTCCCAAGTTTTTCCAGCTGAATTGATCCCTGCACTTCTCATAAAACGTATCCGGTACCAGAATGGTGTTGGCCCGGGCAGCCCCCTCCATACGGGAAGCAAGGTTAACCGTTCTCCCCATAGCGGTAAGATGACCGATGGCATCGGGAGCTACAGTTACCGGACCGCTGTTGATCCCTATCCTGGCAGTGATGGAGATACCGTTATCGGAAAGGATCTCATTTGCCGCCAGAATTGTATCGAGCATCATGAACCCGGATGAAACCGCCCTTGTACTGTCATTCTCCCCTGCCTGTCTGGCGCCGAAGAGAACCATTATCCTGTCACCTTCGATCTTGTCAACGTATCCACCGAATCGCTGTGTAACATCAACCAGGGCATCCATGATTCCAAGGGTGATATCGTGAACTGCTTCATGATCCAGTTTCTCTGACAGGGAAGTGAACCCTTCAAGGTCCAGAAAAAGAACGGCTATGTCCCGCCGCTCACCCGGCTTCAGCTCTCCTCTCTCTTCAGCTACAGGGTCCGATGCCCCTCTATACCGGGTAAGTCTGTCTCTCAGGATGGATCCAAAATCATGTGACATTCAGTTCTCCCAAAATTCGATCTTGAAGAAGCCGGACACATCTGAACTGCCAGGTGTCAATATAAGGAATTCAGATTGTGAATCAAACGAACATCCAGGGTTGTGAAAACAGTGACAAATGACAAGCAATTCAGCTGTGGCTGCATATCTGCATCTGTCAAAAGCGAAAATATGTATGAATTATTATTTATTATATATACTAATGTGTATAATATCTATATTGACATATGCAGTATGGATTTACATATTTCCTCGTTCATCGAACTCACACAGAAAGGGAATGTTACTATGAGAAAAGGGATGCTTATTTTTGCTGCTCTTCTTCTGATATCAGGCACTGTTCTTGCACTGCCATCCTATTCGGGCCTTCGAGGTCTCAACCGCACAGTTGATGCTAAGCCAATAGGATCGGGTGAATTCTCAATCGCACTTTTCTCCTTTCTCGGAGTGAGCAACGATACGAGAACCGCTCAGCTTTCAGGAGGAGCCCAGGATGTCACCGATACCGAGTATAACGGTACATGGTACATCACAGCAGGTGTAGGACTCAGTGAAAAAATCGAAATTGCGGGAAGAGTTTCCTATGTATGGAACTGTCTCTCCCGCGATGAAGTCGAAGGCCGACAGGATCTTGTTGGTGGTCAGAACGAAAACGATGACGGCTTCAGCGAAGCCAATTTCTTCCTGAAGTACTCTTTCAATCCTGAAAGCGACTTTGTTATCGGAATAATGCCATGGGTTGGTTTCGGTATTTACGAAGGTGGCGATAGTCCCTACGTAACAAACTACAACCAGTTCGATGGTGTCTGGTATCCGGAACAGCCAATGTTCGAAATGCGCCGTCCGATGATAGGTTCGAATTTCTCAGCAGGTGCAGACCTTCTTGCATCCTTGGATTTGCACCCGGTTGTATTACATGCAAATCTTGGATACCATTACTTCAAGCAGAACTTCCAGTTCACCGATGTCAGGTATGGAACAGGCGATTCTGTAGATGTCGACATGGATGTTGAGGATCCGGTCCTCCATGTAGCCATGGGAATCGAATATCCCATGGACGGATTGACACTGTTCGCAGAAGCTGAATGGCGTCACTTCCTTGATCGCGACTACGAAGATGGTAACGGTGAGAGATACGATGACATGATCATCATTCAGCCGGGGCTTAGATTCCCTATCACTTCAGCGTTCTCATGCGATGTAGTGGGAGCATTTGGATTAGATACATTTGATCCGGAGTGGAGCGATCTGGGACATCATATATACCAGAATGGTGGAACTCCCACTAACGAAACCAGAGCAGACTTCGCACCCTTCCCCGAGGGTTACTATCCCTCCTGGGGCGTTGGTGTGAACCTTATGTATTCCGGCAGCATCGCAGCCGCTCCAGGTGAAGCGATCATGTCAGGAACAGTTACCGACGCCCTCACCGGTGAAGCACTTGAAGGTACTGTGGCATTCCCCGGTACCGCTACGGAATCAGCAGCTTCAGATCCTGGAACGGGCTTCTACTCTGCCGAACTTCCCGAAGGTAACGTATCAGTTGCCGTAAACGCACCCGGCTACATCGGTGCAAGCGAAACAGTGCAGGTAGAGGGTGGCGCGGATTTCAGCAGGAACTTTGCCCTGCAGCCCGAGCCTGGTACTGTAATGGGTAGCGTTACCGATATAGAGACAGGTATCGCTATTTCCAGTGCAACCGTCACAGCAACTGATGACCCTGCTGCCAGTGACCGCACCGGCACAGATGGTCTTTATGAAATTAATGTCGACGAAGGCAGCTGGACCGTCTCTGCTGCGGCTGCCGGTTACCTCGGTGCCTCCGAGACCGTGGATGTCCTCAGCGGTGACCTTGTCGCCCTGGACTTCCAGCTTCAGTCCGCCGCACTCGAGCCGATCTACTTCATCGTCAACCAGTACAACATCCAGTCAGAGTACACATCCATCCTGGAAGCTATTGCTGAGAATATTATCGCCAACGGTCTGAATGTGCAGATAGGCGGATACGCTGACGATGATTACACCGAGGAGTACAACCAGACCCTCAGTGAAAACAGAGCAAAAGCTGTTTTCGACTACCTTGTCGACCACGGTGTGAGTGCATCAAGTCTTTCCACAATTGGTTATGGAGAGAATAGGCCGGCAGCTCCCAACACTTCCGAAGCCAACAAGGCACTCAACCGTCGCGTGGAATTTGTGGTACTAAGCATCGCCAACTAGGCGTGGTTCGGACATAGCAAGTTGGGCGGGTTCTTCGGAACCCGCCCTTTCTAACGCGGATGAACAATTATCCAGATCGCAATCCATGCGGTGGCTATCAACAGAACATTCACAGCACCAAGCAGGGGGAACAGAACAAGAGGCATAAGAAGCGAAGCGGCTGCACTTCCTCCATGCTCTGCTAGGTCCAGGAGACCAATTTTTCCAGTACTGCCGGCTCCCAGAACTCTTGCGGCGTTTGGGAATATCCCGCCACTTGAAACTCCACAAACAAACGTTCCAAAAAGAAGACATAGTGCTAGAAAGAACCCGCCACAAAAACCGATACTGTAAAGTTGGAGGACGACTGCGCTGAAGAAGGCTGCCATTCCAGACAGGGCAATGATCCTGGCCGGATTTCTCATTAATCCCTTATCTGTCCAGAAGGCGCCAAGAGCGCAGCCCGTCATGAATATTCCCGTAACTGCCCCTACAAGCACCCATGAATAACCGGTTGCCGCCTGAATCGATACCAGGGTAATCACTTCAACGGAAAGTCCTGTAAACCCGGCAGCCGCAACCCCCAGAGAAGTTAACGGCTTACCTGAAAGCAATGCAGCAGCTACCATTATCAGCAAGAACAGGCCGACAGCGGGGATGGTCAGATCAGTTTTTCCCTCTTCGTTCATTCTGAAATCCCACAACTCATGCGCTATTCTGAAGCCCTCAGGGTGTAGATCCGTGTTGGTTTCCGCATCTGAAGCGACAATCTGCTCATCGAAGGCAGCTGTTCGGAATTCTGAAAGATCGTATGGAAGAGTACCTGAATTAACGTACAGTCCCGCAACTCCCAGGGAGTCCAATCTTCCGGCCAGTAATCCTCCTTCAAAGGATGGTTCCGAGCCGTTCCCAACCATAAGCAAAAGGCCTGAAATGGGAATGATCCTGTTCCATTGGAAACAGTTTTCTGAAGCCAGCGCAACGGAACGGGCCAGTTCCGCCTCAAGGGGATGCAGCCTGTTTGTTCCACCCCAAAGGTGTATGCAGGCTATGCCTTCGGGGGTAAGCCTTCCGGCAAGGAGTTTCATAAACTCAGCGGTATAAAAACGATTTGATAGAAGCGTAAGGGGCTGGCCTGCAGAAACGATAATGAGATCGTACAAAAGAGTATCATCTGCCAGGTACTGCCGACCGTCACCTATTCCTATCTCACCCGGATATTCAATCACTTCAGTCAGTGTCCTCTCGGGAACAACCGTAACACAGCGGTCAACCCCGGGCCAGCTGGTTATTATTCCCGCTTCTTCAGGAGATGAACCGATATACAGTACTGCGCAGGGGAGAGAAGCAGCAAGTGGAACAATTACGGTTTGCTCCGCTGATTCAAGAGAAGGCCATGTTGCGGAAAGCAGTCCGCTCCTGAATACAACATGCTGGCCTCTTCTGGAAGCTGTAACCACTTCTCCGTAGGGAGAGGGATAAATCTGTACATTTTCGTAGTTGCAAAAAGCCATCGATCCAAGATGTCTGCTGAAATCCTCCGGAATGGATAATAGCTGAGATACAAACAGAATAACAGTAAGTATCAGACCGGGAACAATACTCCTGCACGCCAGAAGACCGATGATTGAGAAGAGAATTGATATCCCCAGCAGTTCACCTGCAAGAAGATAAGGTGAAAAAAGGACAAAAATTCCCCCACCTGCTGCAGCCCCCAGCGCTTCAAGAGCATAGACTCTGCCCGGCCTGTCAAAGGCAAAGGGCTGTATGAACACAACACCGGCAGTGAATCCGGCAGGAAGCACTGTTAATGCCAGAGGCAGTATACCTGTCCTTGATGCCGCAATCTGAAGAAACCCCAGAATCGGTAGAATGACTATTCCGGCTATCCAGAACAATCGGTGCCTTGAAGTTCTGCCACCCGCTGCAGCACCGAGGCCTGATCCGATTATCCATGCGGCAAGAACTATTCCAGTAGTGAGTTCCGCCTGGTGGCGGCCGAAAAGTGATTCCCTGAGTACGATCGCCTGAACCAGGATGGAAAGGAGTCCTCCAGCGAAAATGGAAAGGCTGGAAAGAGATGTTTTTTCGCTTCGAGAAGGTGTTTCCATCTTCTCAGAAAACCTGAGCCTGAAAACGGTAAAGGGTTACATTCCCCAGGTATGCATTCCGGTCCATTCCCGCCTTCAGGCAAACACCTTCCATGAACTCCACTCTGTTCCAATCCTGCTCCAGGGGAACCTGAGGCAGCAGTACACCGGACCTTCCTCTCGGATCCGAGATCAGCAGGCCATCGGTGCCCACCACAACATTCCGCCAGTCATCAAGGATCTGCAGCGGAGTAAGCACCGATATTTCGTACTCCAGATCCTGCAGCTCCGACGCTGTCACAGGTATGAAGCGGGGATCCTCAAGTGCTGCGGAACGGGCCATAAACATTACCGTTTCCGCAAGGGGACTGATCGGACGCATCGACCCTATACACCCTCTGAGATGTCCGTTACTTGTAAGCGTAACGAATGCTCCTCTTGGAACCTCAAGTTCACCGGGGAGTGAATCGGGCAGGCTGTAATTCTCGCCTTCAACTGCACAACGGACGGATGAGGCTGCAATCTCCAGAAGAATATCAATGGCTTCGGGGGAAATATTCCATTCGGAGGGTTCGAATGCAGGTGTTTCAAATAAAATTGAAGCATATCCCACCACCTCCGAATCGTCGCCAGAAAATTCCGCGCTGGTAGTCATGGAAAGCAGCTCCGGAGTCACATCCGGATAGAGTGCTGAATAGGACATGACAAGTGCGATGGGAAATCTTCCGCAGGCAAATGTATCAAGTCCACGGGGTGTCAGGTCAGCTGAAGTGGTTTCAAGAAAACTGTCCATATCTCCATCCAGTATGGCCTCAACTGTAAGTAGATCCACCTCTTCCGCCAATTCTCTTGTCGGGAAATGGGAGAGGTCGCTGCTTGCGATTACAAGAATCCGCTTATCGAAGGACTCCGCAAGTATCAGTTCCGCCATGTATCTAAGTTCATCGGGCCCGGTATTGCCCACCACGATCGGCACAATTCTGAAACCGGACGGAAGCACTTTCTGAAGAAAGGGAAGCTGCACTTCAAGGCAGTGTTCGGATTCGTGAGCCTCGGGAACGAAGCTGACTGAAGGATGCGATTCCCTTAGCCGCTGCGCGATTTCAGTCGCCACTGAAACATCGCCAAGTGGAGTAAGGTACCCGTTTCCCTCGAAAACGGAGAATCCGTTGAATGAGACCCTGTGAGAAGGTCCGATAAGTACAACGACATCGTAATCAACGCCTTCAATGGAGCTGTAAAAGTCGGCAGCGGTAGCACCACTGAACACGTATCCCGCATGGGGAACTACTCCCGCTATCACACCTGCAGCAGGGTGCTGCATCAGAGAGATGTCAAGCAGGCTGTCAACCATAGTCCCTAATGTAGCTGAATCTCCAGGATAGAATCTTCCCGCCACTGCCGGCGGTCTCAACATGCCGCCGCTATCCGCGGTTCCTTCCTGTGCAGGGGAATTACCTCCACATGCAATCAGAAAAACGGATGTAAGTGCAAGTATTCTCATCCTGCAAGCTCCCTTGCGTAATCAGCCTTTTTCCTGGAGGTTCTTCCAATCACGGGCTTGTCAGTGCTGTTCTTGCAGCTTAATTCAGAGCTGCAAGCTGTAGCGACTGCCGAAAAAAACAGCATTAACACGCCTGACAGAAACCTTCGCCTGGTTATTTTCTTCTTCACTGCTCCTCCATTCCATCCCAGACCCCTGCTATCGGGGCTGAACAATTCCTGCAGTTTCCATTCAGAATATTATTCTCCATTATCATGTAACCATGTCTTACTACGAGTATCTCACCGCATTCGGGACACTTTGTCAGTGTACCTTCGGAAGTAACAGCATTCCCCACATAAACGTAATTGAGGCCGATATCACTGGCTCTTTCTCTCGCTCCCTGGAGAATATCAAGAGGTGTTGGGGGCAGGTCCGTGAGCCTGTACATGGGAAAGAACCTCGAAAAATGAAGCGGTGTATCGCAGCCGGTGTATTCTAACACCCACCGGGCAAGAGAGTCAATTTCATCAGGATCATCGTTCAACATTGGTACGATAAGATTCGTGATTTCAATCCAGGTGCCCGATTCCTTCATTTGAATAATCGTATCAAGCACAGGCTGCAAAGTTCCTCCACAGACATTCCTGTAATAAGTATCGGACATTGATTTGAGGTCCACGTTTGCAGCATCCACATATTCCAGCAGCTCGGATAGAGGGCCTCTGTTAATGTAACCTGCGGTAACAAGGATGTTCTTGATTCCCGCTTCACGGGCCAGCCTGGCACAGTCCCTTGTGTATTCGAAGTACACTACCGGTTCAGTGTAGGTATACGCGATCGCTTCACAGCCATGGGCCAGAGCATTTTCTACAACCACTTCAGGAGGCATGTCATATGGTGTTAAATCCTCAGGAGCAGCCTGGGATATCTCCCAGTTCTGGCAGAATTCGCACTTCAGATTACAGCCTGCCGTCGCAATTGAGAACACATCAATTCCAGGTATGAAATGAAATAGAGGTTTCTTCTCCACAGGATCGATGTGGACGGCAACGGGCCGGCCGTACACAAGGCTGATCAGTTCACCGCCCAAATTGAGCCTGACACTGCACCTTCCGCGCTCACCAGGAGAAAGGATGCACAGATGCGGGCATAAAACACACTGAACCGAATTACTCATCATCCACTACCGCATACCAGTCGGCTTTATGGAAAGAAAGGAAACCACTCTCCATAAGTTCCAGAATTCGGTCCATATCCACACATTCAATCGGTTTAGCCCAGAAACGTCCGGTACTGCCGGTTAATTCCATGATCAGCTCGAACAGACCGGCATCCGTGCTGTCACTCTTTGAGAGAGAGTCCTCTCCTTCAGCAAAAGCTGAACAGACCAGAAACAAAACGATTAACAGAACAGTTTTCACTATCCCCCTTAACCTTTCAGTACAGATCAGGGAAGCCTGCCGGTGACAATCCTATCCGCCACCGGAATTCCCAGTTGTTCTCGCCATCAACGGGATCCGATACCCAGATCGGAAACAATGCTTCCAGCATAGCGATCCTTACAGCAAATCCTCCGTTCGCAAGAAAAGTGTCCTCGGAAAAATCACTGAAACCATCCGCAATCCAGCCTGCACCCCCGAATACTTCAACGGGAAGAAAAAGAAACGGAATCGGCAGCCTCTGCTCGATCGATACAGCCGCTCTTCCCCGGACGGGACTGTTCAAGTAGCCGGGCAGGGCAGGACCGGATCGCACGTAGTAGTGTTCCTGTGGGGACAGTAAACCATCCGGCGGCAGAAACGCTCCGGTTATGCCGCCTGCGAAAAGCCCTCCTCCCGGTCTGAGGAAAACGTGAGCGGGAGCATCTCCTGCAATTCTGCCTGCGTAAATCCTGATTCGTGTGAGGTAACTGCCGGTAATCCTTTGCGTGATATTGAGTTCACCATCCATCCGTGCGTATGGACCGTCATTCCATCCGGGGGAAGCCAGTGCGTTCAAACTGTTTTTCCATGATACACCGTAGTTTCGATCAGCGGCTGAAAATCCTGCTGAGAATTCAAACCCGCTTCCTTCCTCAACATTGCAGCCTCCGTAAACCGTGGTGTCCTCCACGCTGAAAAGCTCGAGGTTACAAGCAATATTGAATTTAGTATCCGTTGGCACTCGTCCTCCCATGAAACAGTCCGCACCCAGGCTGGCACTGCCTGTTCCGTATCCCCTGGAGATCCCGGTGGAGAGGTACACGCTCCTGCGGTATTCCCTGAAAAGCGGAGCATGGAAAGCGGCTCCCCATGAAGAAAAATTCCCGCTTTCGAAGGGGACGGATGCGAAGGCCGACCATGTGTATGGGCCGCCCATATATGAAGGAACAGCAGCGGACATGCACAGGATCTCCGCTCTCCAGGAACCTGCAGCATACGACGGGAAAGGCAGAACCCACAGGCTGTGATGGGTGGGTCTGGGAAACGGAAGCAGCATCGGTTTTATCTGGCTCAATGGCGGCAGAGCATTGTTCCATGGAGCCCTGTCGGGCATGCAGAGGAACGGGTCAGCAATAACCGAATTCCAGCTGCCGGGTACGGTTACTGTATCAGCGGTTCCAGGTGCAAGTGTGAATTCGGTAAGAAGGGAATCGTTTCCTGAAAGAAAAAGCAGGTCAAGTTTCACTTCATGTGGCACATCACCTGCTACTACCGCCATCGTTGAACTATCCGATTCTTCCAAGCGCTCAACCCGCACGTCAGCATTCCCGGTTCCCCTGAGCCAGAAATCGAATTCCACCTCCCATGATCGAACGGTAACTTCCTCCACAACAGCCTGAAAATCATCTGTATGGGGATGGTGGAACATGAAACGGTCGAAGTATATGAACATTATCCTGTCAAAATCCTCATCTCCAACCTGACGCTGAAGCATCCTGAGAAAAAAGGCCGGTTTTGAATAGTAGGTGAACCCGGTGGGATGGCTGCCGTCTCCGGCTGATGTTGCGTCGCTGAGCACGGGAACTTTTTCTACAGCTGTACCGGTGACGTACGTCATGAGGCTGATATCCTGATCGCTTATCTCCATGATCCAGTCGGGGGTTGTGGACATATTCCCGGGAAAACCGTGTCTCCTCTGCATGTAGCGAAGTTCGCTGAAGGTATTCATCCCTTCGTCAAGCCAGGCTTCATCAACTTCATCGTTTCCCAGCATACCATAGAACCACTGGTGTCCTATTTCATGCGATGTGACCATCTCAAGGGCTCTTGTCATCGGCACCTCTACAGCGGAAAACACAAACTGGGGGTACTCCATACCACCGGCCATCAGAAGTACCGGTTCAACAACCCAAAGGTCATCGTAGGGATAAGGTACATACCACTCCCCGTAGTAAAGCAGTGTGGAATCGATAACAGCAGGTACATCCGACCAGTGTTCCTCATTATCGTCCAGAAGAACAAGGTGCACATTTATCGAATCTGCACCCAGACGTTCAGGATAAACGTAGGTATACTCCCTTACCGTATAATCCGGGCTTGAGGACCAGGCGAAATCATGAACATTGTCCGCTTTCCATGTTTCGATTCTCCTCAGAGAGTCTTCAGAAAATGAAACGCTTTCGACAGATCCGGTAGCGGCGGTAATGAAGTTCTCCGGGATATCCAGAATTATCGAGTAATCGCCAAAATCGCTATAGAACTCTCCCCTCCAGTGATACCTTCCTCTGTGCCATCCATTCTCATCAAGAACACACATCTTGGGATACCATTGTGTGATCTGGTACGTATCTCCCAGGTGCCCCATCCTGCTCCAGAAGCTGGGCACCTTTACGATAAAGTCACCCTGAAGCAGCGCGGTTTCTCCGGGACCAAGGGGGGAATCAAGGTTTATGAAACCAAGACATCCGTCTACGGAAATATCGACCGGGTTCCCGTTCAGGCTCCAGCCGCAAAGGTCTATCCAGCCCTTCTCGGATTCGGGAGATGCCCTGAAATGATAACGTCCAACAGCTTCTAGATCCTGACCGAAGGCAGTTGAGATATCCCTGTAGGCATTTGGATAAAGGTGGAGCCAGAGAGTATCAACAGGAAAATCGACACCATTTGTAAACAGTATCTCAGAATGTCCGAAGATCATGCTCGAATCAGGTTCAAGCCGCACATCCATCAGGTAATCTGCCCTGCTTTCGAGGCCGGGGAAACCAGAACCTATGATTACCGCGCAAATGGCTCCTGAAATCATCTGTCCAACCTCCTTAAAAGGAATAACCTGTCAGTTTGAATCGTCATGGGCTTCCCATTCCGGCGGCCATGGGAGAACGGAAGGGTCGGTTCCTTTATCAATAAGAAGCTTGCGAAGCTGGGTGAAGTTTTCGTCGATCTCGAATGAGAATCCGTATTTTATTATCTGATCGTAACTCCGTGTATACAGTTCGAGGGCACTCTCAGTATCACCCTTCTGTGCTGTTATCCTTCCCAGAAGGATTGTTGCAGTAACCTCGGTACGTCTTCGTTTGCTCCTCCTGGATATATCAATGGATTCCTGGATATTCGAGTATGCTGCATCCAGATCTCCCTGTGACATGTACATCTCTCCTATATAGTTGAGTGTCCCGGCCTGAAGAGGAAGATTGCCTATATCTCTGAAGATATCAAGGGCTCTGTACAGATTCTGAGCTGCTGTCTCGAAATGCCCCCTGCCGGAATCAATCTGACCAATGTTCCCAAGGGCAATAGCGACGGCTTTCCTGTCCCCGACCTCCCTGTTTATGGTAAGAGACATCCTGAACCATTCCAGAGCAGTATCTTTATCTTCCGAGAGGTTCCCCAGACCGTTGAGGATATAGCCTTCCGCCCTTCTGTCACCCAATTCACGGTGTATCCTGAGAGCCTGCATGTAATGTTTCTCTGCCTCTGCGGTGAGCCCCTGATGCCGCAGCAGAATAGCCAGATTACCAAGAATATTTCCCTCACTCTTCCTGTCATCTAATTCTCTGAATATTCTAAGTGCCCTTTCGTAATATTTTCTTGCCTTGTCGATGTGTCCGGAGCCCCTGTGCAGGATCCCAATATTACCCAGTATCATCGCCTGTCTTTCAAGATTCTTCTCCAGTTCGGCAGCTTCCAGGGCTTTCTCGTAGAGGGAGAAGGCTTCATCAATCCTTCCGATGCTGTTGTAGTAATGTGCCTGTATGGTAAGAAGATCAGTGGCTCTATCTTCCCAGTCTTCAACATTGCACATTTTCATGAGCAGTTCAAGGTTATTACCCTGTTCCTCATGTCTGACAAGTTTGGAAAGTACCTTATTCCTACTGAACAGAACATCACACAGCAGTTGGGGTCTGCTGCCCTCTGTACTGTTCTTTGTAAGCATGGACTGAAGTTTTTCGGTCCACTGCAGGGCCTCATGAAGCCTGCTGTTATCATCCGCCTGACGCAGTGCTTTCCATCCCCATTCGGAGGCTTCAGAGAGTTTTCCGGAGTTTTCCATGTGAAATGCTATCTTCCCAGCAACTTTATCAGGGTCATCGGCATTCATGCTAAGTATCACATCTGCTGCTTTTGTGTGAAGTTTTTTCAGCTCCCGCTCCAGCAGCATGCCGTACGCCGCATCTCTGTAAAGTGCATGGTTGAATGCGTATGTGGTTTCCTTCGTTCTTGTCCAGAGCTGTTCGCTGACGCCCTGCCACAGCAAAGAATCCGTGTTCCTGTCATCGGAGATTTCAGAGAGGACATTCAGGTCGAATTCCTGACTCAGGACCGAAGCCGTCTGTACCAGCTTCTTAAGCCTGCCGGGGAGCCTGTCCATTCTGGCAACCAGTATTG
This sequence comes from Candidatus Fermentibacterota bacterium, assembly GCA_030609965.1. GTDB lineage: Bacteria > Fermentibacterota > Fermentibacteria > Fermentibacterales > JCC-6 > Aegiribacteria. The sequence goes on along the minus strand of JAUWSQ010000004.1, from coordinate 39,978 downwards.
ACAGAATGCCCGATGGAACTTCCTGGTTACGCGCTACAAGCCTCCAGCCCTTTCTCCTGCGCTCCACAAATCCTGCATTCTTGAGGTAAACGCAGAACTGATCGATATAGAAGGGGTTTCCCAGTGTCCTTTCCTGAATGAACGTTGTGAGGTCAGATTCGGGTTTATCAGGGAAATGCGCGGATACTATGGATCTGGCAGCTTCTTCATCGACGGGTTCAAGATCGATGTATGTATAATCCACTATGTGTTCTATTCCGGTCTCCGGTTTTGAGCCGTCATCCATGTATCTGCTGGAAATGAGCATTGCAAGCGGATACTTCGCAAGCTCACCAGAGATGATTCCAAGCAGCCTCTTCGAATCATCATCCATCCACTGAAGATCCTCTATTATGAGGATAAACGGCTGTATAGACGACAGCGCTCCTATCAAAGTCCCTGTGGCAACTGCTATATTTTCGAACTTCTCCGCAGGATCAAGCTGTTCAAAATTCGAGCCCTCCCGGAAGTGTCCCAGTACAGAACCTATCACCGATTGAGAAACACGAAGCTTTTCCGCAAGGTAAAACGCAGATTTGGATCCGCAGGATTCAAGCCTGACCGCCAGAGATTCCAGACGCTCTTTGAACGCTGTTCTATTCTCCTCTGAGGAGCTGGAACTCGATTGCCTGAAGTAATCCCTGAAGAAGTATTCGAAAGGATTAAGGCTGGCTCTGAGTATATCATCACATCGCAGAACAAATGCCAGAGCTGATCCTTCGTGCTCCCGTGCAGCTTCGAAAATAAGCCTGGATTTACCGACACCCGCCTCACCGTATACGGTGGTAATACCGGCGAAAGCTCCGTGTTTCAGAGTATACAGACGCCTTCGAATAGAACGCAGCTCGGACGAACGTCCCAGCATTTCTCCCTGATATATCCGACCGATGCTCGAATCCTGACTGTGAAGAAGGCTTAGGATAACGGTGTCCTCCCTCTTTCCTCTCAATGCACAACTGGTTCTGTCGCCCCAGGTGAAATCCTTCTCAGTTCTGGCCGATGTTTCTTCTGATACCAGCACATCCCCCCATCCAGCCTTGAATACAAGCCTTGCGGACGTGTTGATGGTGTCACCGTATACAGTGTAAGTGCATCTCCTGGAATTACCGGTCATCCCTGCATAAACCGTACCAGAGACAATTCCGCACCTCATCTGTTCACCGATTGATTTCTTCAGGTCGCATGCGAATCTGCAAGCTCTGGACTCGTTGTTCTCCCATGATACAGGCGCGCCGAACAGGATTGTGATAAGCGGTTTTGAGGATGTGAAGTAAAGCCCGCTTACATATCCCCCATAATAGGCTGCTTTTTCAAGAATGCTTTGGATAGAACCTTGCGTCTTCTCAGGTGGTAATCGGCGCAGCGCTGCGAAAACAGTGGTTATATCGCGGAACTCACCCGTGAGACTGCTGGAGAGTATGAGATCAGGTACGAAATGTTCCGCTACACTCTTCCTTATCCTGCAGGTGTTATCGAAGGTTCCTCTGCAGGTATCTTCTGAATGCTCAATTGAAGCCTTGATGCGACTTTCTTCAATGATATGAAAACTCTCATCGATATGCAGACTGACAGTGCTTGCAGTTGATAGAAGTGAGGCGGCTCGTGTAATAGGGTCGCCCTTTACGTAATGGATCAACTTTTTCTTCCCGATAATCCCCCACTCAATGGGTCCTGCGGCAAGAGCAAGCCTTGCGGAAACCTCCCAATTACCAAACCTTGTTTTGCGATGAAGGTTCTTCCTGAAGTACAGGTCCAGTGATTGGGCCGCATCCAGTGCATCCTGAGGCCGATCTATCGGGAATACTGCTACTACCGCATCCCCTTCGAACTGAGCTATCATGCCTCCCCTGCTGTAGATTTCCTTCACGGCTCTGGAAAATATTCTCCCGAGGATACTCGAGAGAACCTCAGCACCAGCCTTTCCATGGGTCATGAGTTTCTCGGTCATTGATGTAAATCCGGTGATATCAAGTAGAAGAATGCAGTTAGCTGTACAGTCCTCTGTCCTGCCCTCCAGAAAGAGCTTCTGAATATGGCGTGGTATTACATTAAGCAGTTCGCTCTCCTGCAGTCTGTTTGTGTACAGGTGGATCAGTCATCGGTACAACCCCTATCTTATGACTATCTTAATTCAACCTCAAACATCTCTCGGCTGCTTGGAGACCACAGGCATCAAGTACAACAAGATAGCATCCGTTCAATATTTAACCGATGGAATCAGAATAGTCAAGGCGAAAGGCACTTAAAAACACCTTTTCAGCAAGGATGACGTCATCTACTCACACCTGTAAGTTGAAAGTATGGGGAAGTCCGGGGAAGATTGATCTTGACATAATATCATTATGATTCGATACTCAAACACTGAGTACAATACCAAAGAAAGGTTTTATGAAAAAAATAATATTCGCGATTATAGCTATAGCTTCGGTAGTTCTGATACTTCGTTTTGCTCAGTGCTGAGACCCTGCTGTGAAAACACTTCGGAGGTCAGTTGTTGTCCTTTTCGTTCTGATAACACTAGCATTGTTCCTGTCAGCCTTGAATATCCTGGACTTGAACAATCTCTTCGGCTTCTCCAGATCGACCACTTCCATCCTGCAGGTTCTCAAATCCGAAAGTCTTTTCTTCCTTGCAACTGACAGGATAACAACTTACATATATACTGATATTGATGAGAACAGTTTGCTTCTCGGGAACAGAGAAGGTCTGCTTATAATGAAGGTTACGTACATCTATGGATTGGATCTGGAAAAACTAACCGAGGATTCCCTGGAACAGAACGTAAACAGCATTATCGTTCATCTTCCCGATGTGGAGATGCTGGATATGTCACCTGATCTCAGTACAGCGGACATCTACACAAAAACATCCGGGCTGGTATGGCTCTACGATCAGATAGCTGGATACGATATGCAGGAAGACCTGCTGAACCAGTTTGATTCTGTAGCCACTGAATTCGCCTATTCAGAGGATCTTCTGCCCGAAAGAAGTGAAATTGTAACTCGCCTTAACGGTTTTGCACCTGTGCTATCGGAATATGCTGGAAAGAATATCCTTTTTGAATAATCAGTTATGGAGGTCATCATGAATGCTCTTCGCATTGTAATGACCATTCTCGCACTTCTTCTGGCGGGAGCGCATTACGGCCGCGCTGGAGACGCTATCCTGAAATACCTTTGTCTTGCTCTCCCCCTCCTGCTCCTGATTCGGAAAAAATGGTCCGCAAGGCGGCAGAAACTCCCTGGCTCAGAATGGCCATCATTCTGGGTGGTGTTGCGCTCTTCGCTCTGATCACTGCCTTACTGACCTTCAGGCACATCTATCACAGCAACAAATCAGCTGATAGTCAGAGCTGACACTTACTCGTTTCCTTCAAGTATGTCTGCAACGTTATCGAAGACTGCTTCTACAGCGAAGTCGTTCTTTCTGAAAATGTTCGCATAATCGCGAAGTATATCGGCAAGTTCATCCGCCTCAATGTACTCGGCGTAATCACTCATCAAGAAATCTTCCAGTGAATCAAAGGAAATGAACCAGGTATTATCGTACTGGATAATATCGAAGGCGTAAATAGCCGCATCGTAATAATCCAGGGCTTCCTCATCCGGGGCTTCCTTTGAAGCGGTAATGGCAGCCCTCAGGAACCGGCAGCTGAGTTCGCTTGCATCGTAGTATGCCCAGCCGTAAAACATCATGCTTATACTGTCCGCAGCCTGCCGGATCTCACCGATTTCAAGAAGGGAGTCCGCAGCCGTCAGAAGGTCAGCGGACCAGTCGCTTATCCAGGATTCGACTGGAATGAAAATCTGTGCGTCTTTATCCCATGCGAAGGACATATTGCACGTTGTGGTTCTACTGGGATATTCGGAAGAAAGAATTATCAAACTGTCTTCACTTCTGAAAGAAGCAAATGACTTGGCTGGATTCAGAAACATGTCAAACGCTACAGTACCGAAGCAAAGAGTATCGCGCCCATAGCCGATAACCGCAAGATCTGAGCCATTGATAAGATCATCGCCCAGAATCAGCAAATCCAGGTTGTCTATTCCATCCGGAAGCATTTCGGAAGGAAAACCAAGTACACTGAAATATTCCAATCCATTACTTCTTGTTTCCCATTCATAAATATACGCGGCGAAATCATCGGAACAGACAGGCAGGGAAAAGAACAAAGAAACAATCAATAACAGAAATTCTGAAGCTCTGAGCCGAAAGGAACAGATCATTCTATCTCCTTTCAATAGTTACAGAAGAACAATAGTAAAAAATACGTCAGCTCTCAAGGATGGGAAGCCCCCAAGAGTACTCTTCAGTCTTGCATGACATTGACGCGGCAGGATAACCAGCGGTATTGTCATTTCGGGCAAACAATACGATCAGATAAATTAGATATTTCAAGCTCCCGATTGTTACGCAACCGTATGGAGGTTCTGATGGGACGACTCATGGCGATTCTGCTTGCAACCTTATCATTCATCTTTCTCTCGAACTATGCTGACGCATGTACGACCACCCTGGTGACAGCAGGGGCTACTGTGGGATGAACGATCTGCCCTGGAGCTACCAGAGCGGAGATACCAGAATATTCAGCCGGGAAAGCGCCTGGTGGGCTTTCAACTTCGTTTCCAACTGGGCTGAGCTGAAGTACTCCTATATGATACGGGACATCAAAGCAGTTCAGGACAGCGTGGAGAACACCGAGCTTGCCGATGTCGCACTGGTGGACGCAGCCGCCATGGAGATCATGGAGGAGGACGAATGCGGCGCCAGGATCTATATCACGCAGTGGTCGATTGAGAACGCAGAATCTGTTGTGAACCGTTGGTGGTCCCTGGCGGATATGCTTATCGCCAGATACGATGACGGTTATGTAAACTCCCCCGACAATGTGGCGGTGGAGGTGGGTTACCCGCAGTGGTGGCTGGACGAGGTCGGTTACTCAGATGGTCCGGTGGGCTATTATCCGCCTGCAGGTGCTTAACCTGCATTTGGGTGTGCAGAGATTGGGATATGACTATGCCTTCGTGGGATAAAGAACAATCAAAGATGTATCTGTCTTTCTACAACAGGGAAGCATCAATTGAACATGAAGGTCAGGAATGCAGTTTCTCCGAGGAGGACTTAGAATATCTTAACAGCCCATCAAATTACTGGCACCACGAAAAATCTCCTAGCTCATGGTTATGCTGTGCTGCTGTAAATCATGCGAAGAAGAAGTTTGGAAAGATCCTACCGAGAGATAAGTTAATAGAATTATGTGCTGATACACTGAACATTACAGTAAAAAAACTCGAAAGCACGCTGGACTGGAATGCAAATTACATGGCATGGCATGATGGTGGTCAACCTGAAGATCATCATGCCTATCCGGATGGAGAAATGAATGAGCGTTCATCTGATAGACAGAATCAGGAACATACTCTGGAGGAAGAAGCCGGACGTTAAAGACGAGGGTATCAGGCTGGGTCTTGCTCTTGGGGGGGGCGGGGCGAGAGGACTTGCCCATGTTCCGCTTCTTGAGGTACTTGATAACCTGAAAATCAGACCCTGCTGTATCGCGGGAACCAGTATAGGTGCCGTACTGGGAGCCATGTACGCGTCCGGAGTGAAGGGCTCCGAGATTCGCAGTCTGGTGCAGGAGACTATCATCAGGAAGAACGCTTCCCCGGGAGAACTGCTCAAAGACATCAAAAGGCTTGTTCAATTCATGGATATCGATTTCCTGGGACCGGGGATCTTCAAGGGCGATTCTGTAATGAGGTATTTCTACGATGCAATCCATACAGATAACTTCGAGGATCTTGAAATACCCCTGAAGGTAGTTTCAACCGACTTCTGGGCGTCCGAACAGGCAGTGCTGTCCTCAGGGAATCTTCTGAATGCAGTCAAGGCGAGTATGGGGCTGCCGGGGCTGTTCACTCCAGTAAAATACGGAGAGCGTATTCTTATTGACGGCGGGGGTGTGAATCCGGTGCCCTTTGATATTCTGGACGACTGCGATCTGATAGTTGCTGTTGATGTTCTGGGATATGCGGAATCCGAGTCCGGTAAACCCCCCGGAGCGGTTAAAGCGGTTCTCGAGATGTTCGACATAATGCAGAGGTCGATCGTAGAGACAAAACTGGACATCAGTCAGCCTGATATTTACATAAAGCCTGATATCCGGAATATCGGCATGCTTGAGTTTCACAGGGTTGAGGAGATCTTCGCAAGTGCCGAAACTTCCTGCACGGAACTGGAAGAAAAATTGAAAGAGTATTATCCGGAAATACCGCTCTCCCCTTAATGATGTTATACTTTGTTAAATACAATGAAGCGGGGGAAAATGATATCTTTTATTCTGAATGATCGGGAATACTCCACTGAGCTTCCAGCAGGAGCAGTTACGCTTGATCTGCTTCGTGGGGAAGCAGGGCTGAGCGGAACCAAGGAAGGTTGCAGAGAAGGTGACTGCGGTGCCTGTACAGTACTGCTCGGAACACCGCTTGCGCAGGGTATAAAGTACATGGCCGTGAATTCCTGCATTCTTCCGGTTGGTGAACTCAGCGGCAGGCATCTTGTAACCATCGAAGGTGTAAACCTTGAAAAAGAACTCTCCCCGATTCAGCAGATTTTCGTGGAGGAAGGTGCCTCCCAATGCGGCTTCTGCACGCCGGGGCTTATCATGTCCCTTACAGGTTACCTTCTAGGAACAGTCGATCCTGACGATATCGGGGCTGCAGATGCCCTCGCAGGAAACATCTGCAGATGCACCGGTTACGTTTCCATAAGGAAAGCAGGGAAAGCAGTATCCTTGAAAATCGGATATTCTCCTGCTGAATGCTGCTCCTCCAGCAAACATCTTGAATGGCTTGTAGAAAAAGAGATACTGCCCCCCTATTTCCTCGGAATTGAAAATATGCTGAAGACCATGGATGCCGCAGAACCGGACGCTTCCGAATCGAGCGCTTCGGGAAAAACCGTAACGGTAGCAGGTGGAACCGACCTTTTCGCGCTCGAAGCTGAAGAGCTCACGAATACTGATCTGAGATTTCTCTCCCGGGAAACGGAAATGAACGGAATAACCACTCAGGAGAACAGGGTTCTTATCGGAGCAGGGGCAACCGTCAGGGATATCTTAGATTCAGAAGTATTTTATAACTTGGGCAATCTTGAACCATCCCTTCAGCTTATCGCCTCTGCCGGGGTCCGCAATAGAGCCACAGTGGGAGGTAACATTGTAAACGCGTCTCCAATAGGTGACCTCACCATTATCTTCCTTGCACTGGATGCGAAGCTGAGGATATCAAAGGGTTCGGATTACAGAGAAGTACAGCTGAAGGATTTCTTCAGTGATTACAAAGTACTTGACCTCTCCCCCGATGAATTACTCGAAGGGCTCGAGTACACTGCACCCGATTTCGATACCTTTATAAATTTCGAAAAAGTCGCCATGAGGAAACATCTTGATATTGCATCCGTTAATTCAGCTGCCTCTTTCATAGTGAAATACAACAGAATCAAAAAGGCTGATATCTCAGCGGGAGGTGTCGCGCCGATTCCCCTCTATCTTGAAAAGACATGCGATATCCTGACAGGCAACATCATTTCAACAGGTACAGCCCGGCTTGCGGCAGATACCGCCTGTGATGAAATCAGTCCAATAGATGACATAAGAGGTTCAGCAGTATATAAAAAGCTCCTTTTGAGACGACTCATTTTATCCCACTTTATTGAACTCTTCCCGCACCAGATTGATTTGGAGGATCTGCTGTGAAACATCAGGATGCCCTGCTGCATGTAAGAGGACGCTCCCTGTTCGTTGACGATTTCAAACTTCCACGAAATCTCCTTCATGCTGCAGTGCTTGTTTCTCCCGTTTCACATGGTGAGATAGAGACGCTGGAAGCAGGTGAAGCATTATCGATACCGGGTGTTGAAGCGGTCATTACAGCGGAAGACATCCCGGGAAAGAATCAGATAGGCAGCATAATAAAGGACGAACTGCTTCTTGCAGAAAAGGAACTGCTTTTTATCGGACAACCTGTGGCAGTAGTACTGGCAGACACACCGGAAAATGCCAGAGCGGCAGTAAAAGCAATCAATATGGAAATTACTGAGTTACCATCGGTCGTGGATCCGAGAGAAGCATTCGAAAAGGGAATGCTCATAGCCCCCCCGAGAACTTTTTCCATGGGGAACACTTCAGAGGCATGGGATAAATGCGACTGCATAGTTGCAGGACGCGCCGATTCAGGGGGACAGGAGCACCTGTACCTCGAAACACAGGGTGCTTTCGCAATCCCGATGGAAGATGGCTGTATAAGGATAACCTCCGGAACCCAGGGACCTACCTTTGTACAGAGGGTTGCTGCAAGAGTTCTTAATCTGCCGATGAACAAAATAGAAGTTGATGTGGGAAGGCTTGGAGGCGCTTTCGGAGGCAAGGAGGACCAGGCAACACCCTGGGCGGTATTGTCGGCACTTGGAGTGCAGCTTACAGGCAAACCGGTAAAACTCGTGCTTAACAGGAATGAAGACATGACCTGGACAGGCAAGAGGCACCCCTACAGTTCCGATTTCAAACTGGGCCTTGCAAACGACGGGACAATGATAGCATGGGAGGTTACTTACTATCAGAACGGAGGGGCGGTATCCGACCTTTCAACAGTTATCCTTGAACGGACACTGTTTCATTCAACAAATGCATATTTCATTCCCAATGTAAAGGCTACAGGTATTTCCTGTAGAACCAATCTTCCGCCCAACACGGCTTTTCGTGGCTTCGGGGCACCGCAGGCAATGTATGTCCTCGAATCAGCTATTCACAGCGCCTCTCATAAACTGGGGGTCACTCCCCTTGAGATACAGGAAAAGAATCTACTGAAGAAAGATGACATATTCCCCTTCGGTATGCCTTACGAGGGAAACGAGATAAGGCGATCCTGGAAGAAAGCACACGAAATTCACCAGGCTGGAAATGTCGAAAGAAGGGTCAGGGATTTCAACAGCAGCAATGCTATGTTCAAGAAAGGTATTTCATTCATGCCTGTCTGCTTCGGCATTTCCTTCACCCATCTATCTATGAACCAGGCCAATGCTCTTGTTCATGTGTATACCGATGGAAGCATCGGGATCAGCACCGGAGCCGTTGAAATGGGACAGGGAGTCAATACGAAAATGGCTCAGGTTGCGGCAAGAACCTTCGGGATCGATCTCTTCCGGATCAAGGTGGAATCAACCAACACAACAAGGTCAGCCAATACTTCACCCACTGCGGCGAGCTCAGCTGCTGACATGAATGGAAACGCAGTAAGAATTGCCTGCAGCAACATCCTCAAGCGCCTTCTGATTTTTGCAGGAAAACACCTCGATGCAGCTCCAGACAGCCAAATCGATCTTATACATGAAAAAGTAATGATCAACGGGGAAAAGACCCACCTCGAGTGGAACAAGCTTATTGGCCTTGCATATCTTGCGAGAGTGAACCTTTCATCCCAGGCCCATTATGCAACACCGGGACTGCATTTCAACAAATCTTCCGAGAAAGGCAGACCTTTTTCCTATCATGTGGCTGGAACAGCTGTTACGGAGATCACTCTGGACAGGCTGAGGGGTGTTTTCTCGGTGGATGCCGTACAGATAGTTCACGATTGCGGAGAGAGCATCAATCCTCTTGTTGACAGAGGACAGATCGAGGGAGGGCTTCTTCAGGGGATCGGATGGGTCACTCTTGAAGAACTGAAATATCATCCTGAGACAAATGCTCTTCTGTCGGATTCCCTTGCAACTTACAAGATACCGGATATGTACTCTACTCCGGGAGAAGTGGATATAGAATTCCTGGAATGTCATTCGGAGAACGCGGGGGTTTACAATTCCAAGGCCGTGGGTGAACCACCGTTCATGTACGGAATCGGAACCTATTTCGCGATTCTTGATGCGATTCGGGCGTGCGATCCGGAAATCCCTCCGGTTTATTGCGCCCCTCTGACAAATGAAAAGATACTCCTGCTTCTGCAGAAGAAGCGGTAAAACAGCCGATATTGAAACTCAGGTATAAACCCTCTGACGTTTTACGGGGAGTACTCATATACTCCATCGGTGATACAATCGCATCCATTATTCTTTCGGATTTTTCACTTGAACGGATGCTGGGTATGATGCTCATCGGCGGGACCGTCTATGCCTTTGAAATCCCCAACTGGTTCAGATGGATAGACGCAAAAACAACAGGGATAAATGGTCTTAAGGGTTCATTTTCAAGAGCAGGGCTGGCCATTCTCTATTTCAATCCACTGTGGATTGCACGGCATCTCCTTTTCATTCAGATTCTGCAGGGAAACTGGAGCAGCGTAAACTGGAGCCTTCTAAGGCTTGGGTTTTACGCGTTCATAGTGAATGTACCTGTAGTATTTGCAGCAAATTATGTGATTCAGAACAGAGTTCCTCTGAAATGGAGATTCTTTTCAAGTGCGGTGTTTTCTTCCCTGATGGCAATTTATTACGCCCTGAGTCAAGTTATTTTTTAAATAGGGACGGAGTTGGGGACGGTGGTAATTAGATTTATTAATTACCTCCGTCCCCAACTCCGTCCCCAATTACTATCTAATGCCGAAGAAATCTCTTATGCGGCCGAGCAGATGATCCTTTCTCTCGATCTGATCCGACTTATCTTCCTTAGCTGTCTGGTCCGTAATCCTTCCGGAAAGGTCTTCCAGTCTCTTATTCAGCATAGTTGATAGCGGTTCGATAATTGATGATTCCTGCTCCAGAAGCCCAGCCATTCCCCTCTTTTCTACAACTATGACTTCCGTTTCCGCAAGAGCTACAACAGAAGCCGAACGGGGCTCGCCTGTAAGCAGGCTCATCTCACCGAAATAGTCTCCTGCCTGAAGGTCCGCAAGGTGGGTTTTACGTCCAGCACCATTGGAAACGGACACATCCACCTTTCCGTTTGTAATAATGAAGAGGGAATCGCCTGAATCTCCCTGCTGAACCAGGATCTCTCCCTTGGAGAATAGAAGTTTGGATGAGCTTGAGGCCAGTTCCTCTATCTGATCGAAGGAGAGGGGGCGGAAGAGCTCAACATTTCTTAGCCCGCCGATGACTTCCTGCTTGATATTATCCCTGATTATGCCCTCGTGTTCAGAAGATACCTCTTTGACAGTGACATCCCTGATCGGGAATGGGATGGTCAGGCCTCTGCGCCTGAGGATGTACCAGATCCTTGTTCTTACGGCGTTCTCTAGCTCAGGCTTCCTGTGGTATTCACTTATCCAGAACCTTGCATCATAATTCACGGAATATTCGTCAAATTCATCGAGGAATACAGCTGGTGGAGGGGTCTCAAGAATTCCATCCATTCTCTCTAGGGTTGATGTAATCACACGTTTGACAATTCCAGGCTGATGGTCATAGGCCATCCCAACCTTGACCCGGCACATGTGATTCCTGTTTGGACGGGAGTAGTTCGTGACAATATCCTTGGAAACCATCGCATTGGGAATTGAAACGTGATCTCCGTTCCTTGTCCTTACAGTGAGTGTTCTCCAGTTCATCTGGACAACGACCCCCTCCTCCTCACCGACATTTATCCATTCACCAAGTTTGTAGGGCCTTTCCATCTGAAGAGCAAGTCCGGCAAACAGGTTACCGAGGATATCCTGAAGGGAAAGACCGATTACGGCGGAAAGCACAGTGGATGTTACAAGAAACCCTGTAAGTCTTACGCCGAATACTCCGTTAAGAATGGCAACTGCAACTATAGCAAGTAGTATGAAATTGATAATGTCGATGACGAGACGCGGCATATGTACATCGACCTGTTTTTTAAGAAGGTAATCCCAGAAGAGCAGATTCAGAATTCGGAGAAGTATGTTCGAGGAGAGCATGATTGTGGCTGCAAGGGCTATCTTTGAAAATGTTGATTCCCCGGGAACCCCGAACATTTTCATGACAAGATATGTTGCACCTGCGATCCCTGCAAAAAGAACCCACATTCGGAGCCGGCTGCCGGGGGCATGCTTCCGGATAACAAGCAGAATAAGACCAACCGAAAGGCCAAGAACTACGGCCTGTATGCCATGTACGATCATCTCGCCGCTCAAGAAGTACCTCCCTGATTCCTTGAATTGATGTCTGTACAATAACCGAAACAATCAGGGAATGAAATAGCGGGGAAGCGCTTCGTCCGTGTACTGTACATCATCAGTAACCTGGAATATTGTTTCATTGAAGCTGTACTACAGATGTGCATCAGAAAGCGTTTTATTATAAGACAGGAGATGACTATGCTGGAACTTATTTTTGCGGCAGCCCTCATGGATACAGTTATCGCTCCAGTGGATTACGGGACGGTCTATGTCCATGAGTGGGGGGCGGTTACATTCACAGAAGAAAACGTGGTTTTCGGAGCGAACCCCTTTATTGATCCAAACTCCGATTTCATTCCTCCGTACCAGTGGGAGGAACCTGTTGCAAGAGTTCCCATTGTTTACTTCTACGGTGCAGAGTTCAGCGGCAAATTCACCGTAAGTGTACATTCAGGGCATTTCATAGAAACAGTGCCATTCCCGGATAACCTCGTAAGCACATCACCGATGCCTCCGCAGCAGTCCTACAATGCGGTCTGGGAGATATTGGAAACAACACTGAATCAGGAGTATTTAGTCGGAGAATACTCGTGTGTGTCATCAGATATGCTTGAAATCTGGAGAGAACCCCCTTCTTATGTTCTTGATTTCAACGATGGATCGCGGGAGAAATTCATTTACTACGAGTGTGCACTGCAACCCTCCTCTGAGGATGAATTCTATCCGGTCCTGCTTTCGGATAACGGTGCAGTTCTCGATCCTGATTACAGAGGTTGCGCAATGTGGTTCGTAAAAGAAGGAGAAACGGTAATCCTGGATCGGATCATGGGAGATGACCCATTGCAGGGTGTAATAACCGCAACCGGTCCGCAGAACATCTATCCGGAAATACTCTGTGACTGGGCCGGGGGAACTATGAAATCAGAGGAGCTGGTTTCAATGTGGGACACCTGGGAAGGCTGGATATTCGATGGTTCATGGAGCGGTGATACGCTCCTGGTGTTTCCCCTTCCGGATCACACCATTGAGCGGATGACAACAATCAGTCTGAGTACGAATGAATATCATGATGTTGTATACTCCAGGTTCTATCTGGGAATTCTTTCGTACTGACTTTCAGTCCGGGTTCTGTGTGGTTTTTACTTCAATACTGCATTTCACAGCAAGTGCCGCAATTGCAGCAACTGCAGCATACACGGGAATGAGGGCAACTCCAAGGATCCCCATTGTTAGTGGAAGCTCGATCAGTGTCTTACCGGATTCATTTCTGATTATTATGTGTCTTATGTTTCCCTGGTGAAAGAGTTCCTTTATCTTTTTAAGAAGCTCGCTTCCGGAAACCTTGAATTCATTTTCTTTTGATTCAGTTGAATCGGTCATTATCAAACCTCCAAATGATCATATCCTTTCGCACCAATATTTACTCTCTCTCCGCCAAGAAATATAGTTATTTTTCCATTTCCAGTCTCAGCGCGTCCAATTTTCGTACACCCAAGCGATGAAAGGTCGAGTTCACCAGACGCCCCGAACAGCAGAACATAATCCTCCCCCGCTGCGGATGCGGCCAGGGGTTCATCCTTCACTGAATCAAAGAACAGGGTTTCATCGATCTCAAGTACCACACTAACGGAGCTTTCCTGGGACAGGTGTGCAGCTTCAGAGAAAAGCCCATCTGAAACATCTATCGCGCAACGAACACCCATCTTTCTTAGTTCAATTCCAAGCTCAAGCTCCGCTCGGGGCTGCAGAAAGGCTCTCAACTGCACAAGCTCTTCACCGGAGAGCAGTCCTGAACGTGATTTGAGTTCCTTCCCGAACAACCCGCCCACTTTTTCAAGTTTTTCAGGAGCACTCAGAGCTCGACCAAGAAGACCGCTTATCCAGAGATGATCACCCGGATGAAGGGATGATCTTCTAAGAATCGTATCCCTGTCCTGCCCCTCTCCTATGATGGTGAGTGTGATTCCCAGACGTTCTCCCCGTACTGTTTCACCACCCGCGAGGATCACATCCTCCCGTTCGGTCAATCCCTGATAGAAACCCTCTATCCAGCCCACTCCGATACCCGGATTAATGGATAGGGCCGCAAAAACCCACTGAGCCCTTGCACCCATTGCCGCAATATCCGAGAGAGAGGCTTCCAGCAGACGCCTTCCAAGAATTCTCGGAGGAGCCCACCATCTATGGAAATGAGTGCCTTCGAAGAAACTGTCAGTGGTAACAACAGGACATTGAATTCCCGGCAATACAGCGCAATCATCTCCTATAGAGGAAAGAGAGGGGAATTTATCCCGGAGCGTGCGTATCAGCCCCCTCTCCCCCAGGTCGGAAATTTTCTTGTTCACAGAAGTACTATCTTTCCAGGATAACCTTCAGATGCTCCTTCGCAAGGTAGCCTCGGTGTTCCGGAGCTGTCATGATGGCTCCCTCGATTGCACTCTTCCCGCCATGGCAGGTGCAATCAGTCTTGTTAATGTCAATCTTATTAAGTGCGTTTTCAATCGTTCTCCTGGCCCTGACGGTATTCATCCTGAGATTAGCCAATACTCCCTCTACGGAAACATCCTCCTCCGTTTCATGCCATACATCGTAATCGGTGATCATGCACAAAGTAGCGTAGCATATACCTGCTTCCCTTGCAAGTTTTGCTTCAGGGATAGCAGTCATCCCGATCACAGCATGGCCCTGGCTGCGGTATACTCTGCTTTCGCCCCGAGTCGAAAACGCGGGGCCCTCCATACATACAAGTGTACCACCATTGTGGACCGTTGCATCGGCTTCTTCGGCCGCTTTAACGAGTATCTTTGAAAGATCACTGCAGAATGGGTCACCAAATCCGATATGCCCGACCATTCCTCCACCGAAATACGTGGATCTTCGGATTCCCTTGGTCCGGTCGTAGATCTGATCAGGGATAACGAAATGTCTGGGATGATATTTTTCCTGAAGGCTGCCAACCGCAGAAACAGAAATCAGCTGGCGAACTCCTGCATTCTTCAGTGCATAAATATTAGCTGCATACGGGACCTCGGAAGGCTGCAGAGTATGCCCCTCTCCGTGACGTGGCAGAAAGACCAGGGGTATATCATTGTAATCCGCAAGGATAAGAGGAGCGGAAGGTTTTCCGAACGGCGTCTCGGTATTCAACTCCTGCTCAATTCGGACACCTTCAAAGGAGTAAACTCCGGATCCCCCGATTATTCCGATGCGATTTTTCATTGTTATCTCCTCATTGGGTAAACTGCTAAAGTACATGTGTTATATATATACTCACTCATCAATGGTCGAAGGGAAATACTGCATGCAGATGGATAGCGGTGCAAAGGAGCAGAAGGTGAAAATATCCGGGTTAACCTTCCCGCGGCTGAAAGAATGGGTTACTTCAGAACTGGGAATGAAACCTTTCAGAGCACAGCAGCTTTTCTCATGGATACACCTGAAGAGAGTACATTCGTTTCACCAGATGACCGATATTTCACTATCTGCAAGAAATCAGCTTGACCTGGCCTGCGAAATAACTGCCTTTGAAATATGCAATACCATCGCTGCAGATGACGGAACTGTGAAGTATTCCTTCAGGCTGGAGGATGGTGAGGTAATCGAATCAGTGCTTATCCCTGACCCTCCGAGGCTGACCGCATGTCTATCAACACAGGCGGGTTGCAGATGCGGCTGTACATTCTGCCAGACTGGAAGGGGAGGCTTCCGGCGAAACCTTCGAACCGATGAAATCGTGGCTCAGCTCTACGGCCTGCAGAACAGTACCGATGATCGGATAAGCAATGTGGTCTTCATGGGCATGGGGGAACCCATGGATAATTTCCCTGCTCTCAGTGATGCTCTTTCCATAATAAGCGATGACAGAGGGATATGTATAGGAGCAAGGAAAATAACCGTATCGACCGTTGGTATTCCGGGAGGCATAGAGAAACTTACGCAGCTGGATGGCCAGTACGGACTGGCTGTCTCGCTTCATAGCGCTGTTGAAAGTACAAGGCTGAAGCTGGTGCCGGTATCAAAGGCCCTGCCTCTTCGGGAGCTTAAAAGGGACATGATGAACTATGTCAATCGCAAGGGAAGAAGGATAACCCTGGAATACTGTCTCATCGCAGGTATTAACGATACTCTTGAAGAGGCCTCCGCCCTTGCGGAGTTCGCCGGTGATATTGAGTGCAAGATAAACCTTCTGATTTACAATCCTGTAGAAGGCGCTCCATACAGAAGACCGGACAGTGAATCGGTAAACAGATTCATGCAACACCTTTATCCGAGATGTCAGGCCGTTATCCTGAGACGCTCCAGGGGAAGTGACATTGCTGCAGCCTGTGGTCAGCTTGGACCTTCTGGACGAAGCACTTCCTTAAACTGATCCCTCGTTCCCGTTAAAATGCAACTGACGCAGTTATCTGAAGACCTGACAGGTCCTTTCCTGTTTCCCCGCCCAGCGCCGAACCCGCACTTACCCATTCAGGTGTAACGACGATATCAATGGAGGTCGACTCTCCCAGATTTATCCGTGCACCAAGTTCAGCACCGATAATGCCGGCTCCGGTACTGGTTTTATCCTGGTTACCCTCCGGGCTGTCCCAGAGTAGCATTCCTCCGCCATATATTCCAAGCAGCGGTTCAATTCCACGGGGACCCGCGTATCTTCGGTAGAAGGGGTACATCCTGTAGCCCACTGTCAGTGGTATGCCGGTTACAGAACCCCAGCTATCGCTGTCAGTCCCTGCGCTGAGGTAGGAAGCCTCAATAATGAAACAGTTTCCAAGTGATGGAGGAATCTGCAGCGAGACTACTATTGCAGGTCCGGGCGAAAGCCCTGCATCTGAATCGAAAAGGGATGGCATCCAGACTCCCCCGCCGATTGAAACTTCAAGATCGCTTCTTTCCGATGATACAGCCAGCGCTGTCAGCAGAACCAGAAACATGATGGCGGTTTTCATAATACTCTCCTTACTGAACTGATAGAGATGAATAAAGTATACATAATGTTAAGTGTAAAGACCCGACCCTACGATTCGATGCCTTTTCGGGCCAGCAGATTCTCAGTAGCGTAGTAGTGTTTGATTTCCCTCATTTCCGTAACAAGGTCAGCAGCCTCAATAAAGCTCTCCGGAGCATAACGCCCTGTCAGCACAAGCTCTACATCATCCGGTCGCTGACTGATGAAATCCATCACCTCATTCTCGCTGAGAAGCCCCATATGAACAGTAACGTTCAATTCGTCCGCAATAACCAGATCGTAACTCCCCGTGACCATCACGGTTCTAATCCTGTCAAGGCCAGTCGAAGCGGATCGCAAATCATCCTCCGAGGGTTTTTCTCCTTTGCATATAAGTCTGGGAGTACCGTACTGTTCCATGGCGATAGCTCCAGGGAAATGATCGGGCAGGCATAGCTCAGAGTAATCCTGTCCTTTCATGAACTGCCCGATGTAAACTTTCAAGCCCGCGCATGCGCCTCTTACTGCCAGGCCAAGGGCAGCGGTGGTCTTACCTTTACCGTTTCCAGTGTAAAGTTGAAATTTTCCTTTCATTTCTCCCTCCCGTGTAAAGATATAAAGGTTAACCCATGTGTAAAGTAGTTCACAACGCGTGGTGTGTCGGTCTTTCATACTTCATAGATAGTATTTCACTTTTCTCCTGCAGTTCCAGAGTATGTATATTCGTACTGACAATGGTAGTGAATGGAAGTGCTCTGCAGTACGCAAAACAAGCTGCCAGAAGCTGAAAGAGGACAAGCAGATTGAACCCTTTTATTCCAGGTGACGTAAATCTCATAAAGCAGGGAAAACACCTGTATAAAGGATCCCTGTTGTTTGCGGATATATCCGGTTTCACTGAACTGACCGAGAAGCTCGCTCTTCATGGTAAGAAAGGCACTGAAGAGCTCACTGAGATACTCAACCGCTACTTTCGGGCAATGTACGAAATAGTTCGTGAACACGGGGGCATCAATATATCCTCCGCCGGAGATTCAATGCTTGTACGCTTTCCCGAAAACTCTGATCCCTCGGCCTGTGCTGAGCAGATGATGACTGAGATGGTACATTTCGAAAATCTGGAAACGGATGCCGGTATCTGCAGGCTTGGTATAAAGATTATCCTGGGATACGGTTCATGGACAGAGTTCATCATAGGGGATGAGAAAGGCGCTCACGTATTCCTTGCAGGTGATATCATTGAAAAGATGGCAGTAGCGGAGGATGCAGCATCAAGGGGAGAAACAGTGTCGGTACGGTCAGAGGAGACTGTTATCCTCGATGAATACACTTCACCTGACGTACCGGACAGCTCATTCATTATTCCGGGCACAGAAAATCTTCAGGGAGAGCATCGTTCAATTACCGCGGTATTCGTCAATTTCAAAGGGTACGATGCAAAAGTACCGCCTCACAGGCAGATACAGGAACTCTACCTTGGCATTTCAGACATCGCGCAGAGGAACAGCGGTATCGTTCAGATGGTTGATAATAACCTTGCAGGAGGCAGCAGGTTCTTCCTTCTCTTTGGTGCTCCCCGTTCGTACGGTTACGATCTCCTTCATGCTGTGCAGGCAAGCCTGGAAATTCGCCAGTATATCTCGGATCAGAGTGTTTTCAGTATCAGAACGGGGATAGATGACGGTTTTGCCTTCGCAGGTGCGATAGGAGATTCGCGGAGCAGAAAGTACACTGTAATAGGAGATGTCGTGAATACAGCTGCAAGACTAGCAGACTCTGCGGAATCAGGTTCAATAGCCGTTTCTGATAACGTATTCAGAATGTCCAGGAGCAATTACAGATACCTGGATATGGAAAGCATCATGCTGAAGGGCAAGGAAAGCCCCATCAAACGCTTTTCACCGATTGAAAGGAGAATCGATCCAGGTGACAGATATCACTTTGTCGGAAGAGAAGAAGAGATTTCCCGGATACTATCGACAATTGCAAGAGAAAACTCGGTTATCGTTATTGAAGGAAGTGCCGGTATAGGTAAAACAAGTTTACTGAAAAAACTTGCCGAGCTTCTAAGAGAAAAGGATTACAGCGTACTTTATGGATCTTCACCGGAAAACAGCGAAACAAACGACCTTTTTGCTTCACTGATAGGAAGTATATCCGGAATGCTGGAGAGTGACTCGCACGATACCAGGAAGAACAAACTTCGAAATCTGATCGAAGATCTGGATGATCCGGAAGGAAGACTTCTAAAACGGGAGGCTTTCCTGGGTAGAATGCTTTTCTCTCTGAGCTATCCAGGTTCGCATTACGATGCTCTGCCTCCGAAATTGAGAAGGGAAAACCTTCTGGATGGTATCTGCGAAATGATCAGATCATACAAGGATCCATTATGTGTAATTCTTGAAGATATTCATTATTCTACAGATATGGATATTCTTGCAGTGGAATATATTACAAGGTATCTGCTTGAATATTCAACTGTGAACATATCCTTTGTTCTTTCAAAAAGACCTGATGAACGTACACTCTTCAGTTGCGGTGACGTCCCCATTCGCAGCATACTTCTGGAAGGCCTTGTAAATTCAGCATCCAATGAGCTCATGCTCGAAATACTCAACGGAACACCTCTTGAGAATGGTATCGAAACAATCATCAGGGAAAAAGCCAACGGAAATCCATTCTACCTTACACAGTTCCTGCTATACCTTGTTGAGGAGGAACTCATCAGCTGTAAAGAAGGCCTCTGGGAAAGGACTGCACTGTACAGCGATGAAAAACTGCCTGGTAACGTCTTCTCGATGATAATGGCAAGGATAGACAGGCTGGAAAAGCAGGCGAAGGAATGCCTGAGGATTGGGAGTGTTGCCGGTTTCAAATTTGATGAGGAAATCGTCAGAAGAGTCCTGATGAGGAATGTTCATGATAACCTCATGGACTGTACCGAAGCCGGTCTTACATATCGGTCTAAACTGAAAGATATGGAGTTTGTTTTCTCCCATACACTGATTAAAGATGTGTCCTACGATTCCATTCTGAGGAAACGGAGGAAGGAAATCCATGGAGATATAGGTTCAATACTGGAGGAAATGTACCCGGACAGGCTTGAAGCTCTCTGTTCCTCGCTCGCCAATCATTTCAGAATAGCGGAAGAATTTGAGAAAGCTTTGAAATACAGCTATATGGCAGGTGATCGAGCATGGGCGGAATACAGGAACCTGAATGCTGTACAGCATTTTCAGGATGCTGTCGATATCATCGAAAACCACCAGAACAGCACTTCGGAAAAGCTGGCAGAATGCTGCAGATACATGGGTAAGATCCACGATAGAATGGGTAATTATGATGAGGCTTTAAAGGATTACAAGAAAGCCATGGAGACATCCACTGATATTGAACTGACAGGTGATGTCTCATTGTCCATCGCTGATATACACTACACCCGTGGGGAAGTTGACAGATCCATTGAATTACTTGACAATATCGAGGAAATGCTTCTTCAGAATCCTGGAAAGCATGATGTTCTTTTCGTTCGGATAGAATGCTTCAGAGCATGGGTTTACTGCGTCATGGGCAATAACGAACTCGCCATGCAAAAAGCTCTGAAGGCAGTGGATCTTGCTGCAAATCTGTGCGATTACGAAGATACTGTGTGTACCCGTCAGCGTGGCTTCTCATACAATACTATCGCCACTGTTCACTGGGCCAACGGGGATTATTCGGAGGCAAGGGAGTTTTATTTGAAAGCCCTTGAAATAGCTCTGAAACACCATTTAAAAAGGGAGATCGCTGTCACCTATGGCAATATAGGCCTGGTTTCCTGTAAACTGGGTGAGTTCACCGAGGCGATTGACTCCCTGAATAAACAGCTAACCGTCTCAAAAGAGATCGGTGACAAACTGATAATCATGTCTTCCTATGGAGATATATCCAAAATTTACAGCTCTACCGGACTGTTCGACAAAGCACTTGAATTCGTAGAGAAATACAGACTCCAGGCTGAGGAGCTTCCCGCCGTTCATGATATGCTGTTAGCGTATCACCAGCTCGGCCTGCTCCATCTCGCAATGGCTGGAACTGGAAAAGCGAGAGAACTTTCAGTAACAGCTATGGAGCTATCAGTAAAATCATCATTTGAACGCGAGGAAGCATGTTCTCATGCTATTCTAGGTCTGGTTTCAATTGAGGAAGAGGATGAGGCAGCAGCTGAAGATGAACTGAGAAAAGCGGAAATACTGGCGAGGAAGGTACATTCAAAAAGCCTGCTGCTGGAGGTCCTTATCACCCTGTCGGACCTTCGTTTGAAAAACGGCAGATCTGATGGAATCAGGGAAATGATCGAAGAAGCGAATGATCTTGTCGAAGAAATGGGTATGACTGCCGGCAGAGCTAAAATCCATCAGCTCCGCGGAAGACTGTTTTTCTCCCTTGGGGAGTTCGAAAAGGGGGATATCGAATTCGACAAGGCTATTGGTATCTTTGAGCGATACGGTATGAAACCAGCTCTGGCGGATACATTGGTATCATACTGCAACATGCTGGACCTGAAGAAGAATGTATCTTCAGTAGATGCGAAAAAGCGGAAGAGCAGATTGGCGAAAGCACATGAGCTTGAAAAGGAAATGGGTATCCCCGTTAAGCGAAACAGCGCGATTCTTCAGATTATCTAACCTCATGAAAAACAGTATTCAACAAGATCGTACTTCGCATCTGGACAAACAGGTAACAAGAAGAGAATTCCTCGGGAAGGCTGCCTCAATCGGTGGTCTTCTGCTTCTGAACTGGAATGGCTCAGGATTCGCATCATCTCTTGAAACCATTCTCTCGAAACAGGACTGTTCAGGGCAGATCCATCGAAATGGTGGACTTGTGTTTCTGCCAGGTCACGGTAAACTGTTCGTGGCATCGGATTTCCATACCAGGTATGCTGATTTTGAGATGTGGCTTGAACGTACCCGTATTGTTGAAAGACTGAGGAATGGAGATGATGTCTACGGTCTCATCGTTGGTGATGTAGTGGACAGGAAACCGGGAGACATCTACGCTGAAGATGACGGTGATACAAGAATCATCGAACGAATTCGTGAGATACAGAATAGCCTGGATGAACAGGGTGATCGATTCCTGTACATTCAGGGTAACCATGAGAACAGATGCGTCAGCATTTATGAGAAACTGATAACAGAAGAGGCGATGACACCATTAAATCAGCAGGAGGTTGTGAAAAACCTGTTCAGCGGTGATCGCGGATCGTACTATCAGCAGTTCAATTTCGTAAGCAGAATGAACGATGACAGGTATCAGTATCTTAAGGAATTGCCGGTGGCGGTAATAACGGAAAACGGCATAGTAGGCATTCATGCGGGGCCTTCGAGATCATTGAGTTATCCGAAGGATATTATCAATCTGAACGAAACAGTTATTGATGAGATCCTGTGGAGCAGACCGGTGGAAGTAAGAAAGGACGGATACGATACCAGCGATCTCTCGACCTTTCTTACGAGAATGAACGATTCGATCCTTGTCGTGTCCGGCCACACACCGCTTCGGTATCTGCCTGAAGAGCTGATTCGAGACAATGTCGGAGACTACGGAGGGCAGCAGATCATTCTGGCAACCAGCTATGGTTCGGAGCCTGCAGAGAAAGCATTCCTGGCTCTTGATCTGAAAACAGCTTACGAAAGCACATCTGAGCTCAGAGCAGGGGAAGAGATAAGGCTTCTGGAATCACCCCTGAATTCTGTTTAGTATCTCTCAAGATACCTTTCGATCTCCCAATGATGGATTACCTTGATGTAATCTTCCCATTCTCTTCTCTTGTTGAACATGAAATGCTCGAAAATGTGCTCCCCCAGAGCCTCAATTATCACCTTATCCTTTTCTAGGTAATTAAGAGCTTCAAAAAGGCTGGAAGGCAAATGAGAAATTTTTCTCCTGTTCTTCTCCCGTTTACTCATCTTGAAAATATTCTCATTAACAGGTCTGCCGCAGTCCAGTCCATTTTCTATTCCGTCCAGACCCGCAGCCAGAAGCACCGCAAGTGCCAGGTACGGATTACATGACGGATCCGGCACCCTTACTTCACACCTTGCTTCAAGTCCTTTTCTCGCCGGTACACGTATCAGTGGAGATCGGTTCTTCTCCGACCAGGCAACGTTTATCGGAGCCTCGTAACCCGGAACCAGCCTTTTGTACGAATTGACAAGGGGATTGGTAACAGCCACAAACGCCCTTGCATGCTGAAGAAGACCGGCAATGAAACCTCTTGCACACGGCGACAGCCCACCCTCTCCTTCCGGGTCATCAAAGGCATTTTCTCCCGAGAGTGTGAACAGGGACATGTTCATGTGCATTCCCGATCCGTTTACGTCTGAAAGCGGTTTGGGCATGAATGTTGCGTGAAGCCCGTGCGAAAGGGCAACCTTCTTAACCACGAATCTGAAAGTAACGATATTGTCAGCCGTTTTTACAGCATCCGTGTACTTGAAATCGATTTCGTGCTGCCCGGGAGCAACCTCGTGATGTGCTGCTTCAACTTCGTATCCCATGGATTCGAGCACCAGGGCAACGTCCCGCCTTGCTTCCTCTCCCCTGTCCACAGGTGAGAGATCAAAATAACTCCCCTTATCGTGTGTTTCGGTGACAGGATTACCGGAGGCGTCAACCTGAAACAGGAAAAATTCCGCTTCAGGACCAGCCATAACATTGTAACCCATTTTCTTTGCCCGTTCAAGCTGTCTTTTCAGCAGTGTCCGCGGGCAACCGGGAAAAGGACTGCCGTCAGGGTTAACCACGTCACACACCAATCGGCCGACCCTTCCGTGTTCGGTAACCCATGGAAACACCGCAAATGTCTCGAGATCGGGAATCAGAACCATATCCGACTCTTCGATTCTCGTGAAACCCTCGATTGAAGAACCATCGAACATCACCCGTCCGTCAAGTGCTTTCTCAAACTGGCTTTCAGGTACTTCAACATTCTTGATGATTCCGTCGATATCTGTGAACTGAAGCCGAAGAAAATGAACATTATGTTCTTCGCATTTAGCCAGAATCGATTTTGCCTGAACTGACATATGCAACCTTCTTTCTTATCATTCTGCATAAATCGTTAGTCATACTCGTATATTTTCACTTGATATTTACATATCGCTTATCGAATATAGTCGATATGACAATAATCGCAAGCACCCGATAAGGCGACATCAGCATCTCTGGAAGAAATTCTGCGACCCTTTCGGAATCAGGTGTCAATCCGTATAATAAAATATTCACGTAAGGGGGAATTGCATGAGTAACAGAACTGCTCCTGTAAAAACTTTCGTCGCAGTGCTTTCAACATTACTTATTTTGACTTCCACTGCGGGAAGTGAAGAGGTTTTTTACATTCCTGATATCTACAGCTGCACGGGCAGGGAATACATTGAAGACCTGGGGCAGGATGCTGAAACCACGTACGGAATGAAAACAGCAATAACAGTTTACAGAGAGGCCATGGAGGCAGAGCTGGCAATCCTTGCAGATGCGATCGAAGCAGATCTTTCGGATGCTCCTGAATACCTCTCAGCTTTTGTTGAGGATCATTCGGCATATATGTCCTACGCAAATTCAAGAGCTTCGCTTCACGAGGAATCCTTCTGGTGGCGCCGCTCCAATGATGAAAGTGAATGGTTCAGGGACGATGGAACCCTGCGGGGACTGACGTACAGCTACATCTACGACAATATGATATGGGAACGAATTCTTACATACCTTTTCTACCTGAGGGGTGAATGGACAGATGAGGCAGCAGAAGCCTGTGGAGATCCGCTGACCCGCTGGAGGGATTTTAACTGCGGTGGAGTAATCGGTGGCCCCCTACCATTCCTGCTCAGAGAGGATTGAGAAAACATCGGGGTCAGACTATTTAGCCTGACCCCTTTCACTAAGAATGTTAAGTTTTGGTGCCTGACCCCTTATGCTAATTTCTGGGGCATTCACCTGCGATTTCTTCGGAAATACCCTGATTCCCGTAGGCTTTATCGAAATGTGCCTTGAATTCACCCGCGAGTTTAAGAGCCCTTGCCCTGTAAGCTTCCTTATCATCCCACGTATTAACAGGGTTCAGAATAGAGTTATCCTGCAATCCGGGACATGAATCCGGCACCATCACCCGAAAGACAGTATCGCAATGGCAGCTGATATCCCTGAGTTCTCCCGAAAGGGCAGCGTTTACCATGATCCTGGTTAGCGGGAGATCCATTCTGGAGCCTACTCCGTACGGTCCACCGCTCCATCCCGTATTAATGAGATAGACTTCCGTATCATGCTTTTCTAACCTGTCTCCGAGCATCGAGGCGTAAACATCGGGATTCCGGGGCATGAAAGGTTCACCGAAAAATCTTGAGAATACAGTCACCGGCTCGGTGATTCCCGTTTCAGTTCCGGCAAGCTTGCTGGTATACCCCATAAGGAACCAGAGCATAGCCTGAGCCTTGGTCAACTTAGATACAGGAGGGATTACACCGTTAGCGTCTGCAGTCAGGAAAAGGATGGTGGAAGGATGCCCAGCGACGGAAGATTCCTTGATGTTGGAAAGGTAACGCAGCGGATACGATCCTCTTGAGTTCGGTGTCAATCTGGCGTCGAAAAGATCAAAATGCCCATCCGGATACATCATCGTATTTTCAATTATCGAACCGTGATCAAGCCAGTCATCCTCATGGAAACAGGCATTGTATATCTCGGGTTCTTTACCAGCGTTCAGGTCGATTAGTTTTGCGTAGCAGCCGTTCTCGAAATTAGCGATACCGTTATCCCCCCAGCCATGCTCATCATCTCCGAGAAGCGCTCTTGAGGCATCCGCTGAAAGCGTCGTTTTGCCGGTTCCCGAAAGACCAAGAAGAAGAGCGCTTCGACCGTCATCACCTTCGTTTGCGCTGCAATGAAGCGGGAGAATTCCTTCCCCGGGCAGAATGTAGTTCATAACCGTGAATATGAGCTTCTTGACGCTTCCACCGTACGCTGATCCGTAAACGATTCCGATGGATCGGTCCAGATCCATTCCTACCACCATGGTGGAAGTATGCCCCAGCCTGGGGTCAATCCTCAAACGCCCCTTGTACTTCTCGGGATCAAGCTTGTGGTAAGGAAGTACAAGCAGCGTGAAGTGTCTGTCTTTGAAACACGTACTCTCAGCGATATCACTGTCCCACGGGCGGAACATGTTATCGGTGAACAGAGCGGGAAGTGCCCTGTCGGAAATCGTATGTACAGGCAATGCGTAAGTGGGATCGGCGCCCACCAGCCTGTCTGTCGTGAACAGCTCCGGAACCTCCCTGAGCCTTTCAAGAGCATCTTCAAAGACCATATTAAATGTCTCTTCATCGACAGGGATGTTATTGGGGCTGGTCCAGTCGATAGTGTCCTGGCTTGACTGTCTTTTTACGATAAGCGTGTCCTTGGGGCTCCTGCCTGTCGATTCCGGAGGAGTCCAGGTGGAGAGACACCCGCAGGCACTGACAACAGCCTCACGCCGGTCTACCGCTTTGCGTATCATATCACTACGGGGAATATTTCTACTTACATTATCCCTTGAATTAACAGCTTCTTCAATTCTCTTTTGTAGTGTCATACTAATCCTTTCGTGAGTTGTATTACTTCAACGCAATTTCTCAGGTTCAGTAAAATACTCCATGACTGTCAAAGCAACCACTGTCTTTCATCGAAGTCTTAAAACGTTTATGTTCATTCGGTGAAAGGGGAATATTCTGAAAAAATTTCTCAGGCTCTCTCCCGAAAACGCATGGTGCCTTTACGACTGGGGCAATTCGGCTTTCGTCACAACCATTGTGGCGGCGGTACTGCCTGTGTATTTCGCCGAAACCATATGCGCAGGCAGCACGGTAAACTGGTCGTTTCTCGGAATAAGTGTTTCAAGCAATGCCACATCATTGTGGGGATACGCAATGGCTGCTGCTGCATTGCTGGTAGCTCTGAGCGCTCCGGTTCTCGGGGCAGTGGCCGATGCAGGCGGAAGAAGAAAACAATTCCTCGGGGTTGCGACGACAGTAGGTGTGCTGGCAGCGGCACTTCTTTCACTTACGGGGCCTGGAGATATCTGGCCGGTTCTCGGGCTTCTTATTGTCGGACAGATCGGATTCGCGGGAGCTAACGTATTTTACAACTCACTTCTTGTTTCAACAGTGATTCCCGCAAGAAGGGAACTTATTTCATCCAGGGGCTTTGCCTTCGGATATCTGGGAGGCGGAATTCTCCTGGCTGTGAACCTCCTTATGATCCGGAAGCCTTCCTTATTCGGATTCGCTGATACCGCAACTGCCCTGAAATTCGTTTTTCTGTCTGTCGCCGCCTGGTGGACCCTTTTCTCAATCCCCCTCTTCCTGCGGGTTCCGGAAGGTTCAAGCGGAGGTGAAAAGACACTTGGCGGGTCCTTCGCCCGGGGATTTTCAGCATTCATCTCAACATTCCGGCATTTAAGAACGAGGAAGAATATCTTCAGATTCCTTCTTGCATTCCTTCTGTACAACAACGGTGTACAGACGGTCATTATGATGGCTACTATCTACGGCAAAGCGGAACTTGGTCTCGATTCCGGCCATCTTATCGGGGCCCTTCTCCTGACCCAGGCAATTGGAGTTCCCGCAAGCCTGATATACGGCCATTTGGCGAAAAGATTCGGTTCAAAGAGAATGCTCTATGCGGGAATCGCTGGCTATATAGTCATAATCTTCTATGCATTCTGGATGAAGAAAACAATTGATTTCTGGATCCTCGCCTGTATGGTCGGTCTATTCATGGGCGGGCTTCAAGCGGTCAGCCGGGGGTTCTTCTCAAGATTGATACCTGAAGGAATGAATGCGGAATATTTCGGTTTCTTTTCGATTTCACAGAGATTTACAAGTATATTCGGACCGTTGATGTTCGCTCTTATTAACGATCTTACTGGAAGTTCAAGGCTGTCCATACTCTCACTGCTGATACTTTTCATATTGGGAGGCCTTGTTCTGAAAACTGTCAGAAATCCGGAGAACGCTGAATGATAACTGTACTCATCCTTTTCTTCCTTCTGATTATTGAGGAGATCCTTCACAGGCTCAACCGTGGTTCGTCATTCATGAATGTCGACCTCGCCGGCGATTCCGTTGAACAGGTCGAGCAGAAGGGAACGGGCAGGATAACAAGGCTTCTTACCTTGATGCGTGTATCGCAGCTTATTGTGTTAGCTTTTCTATTCTCGATTATCGCCGCCCTGTCGGGAATTAAGGTTATATACACCGCCTCCGGTCAGCTGGCAGGTCTCGTGCTTTTAATCCAGGTAACAAGGATTCTGCATAGAAAAGTAATAAACCAGTGGGCAGTCCTTGGTGCTGCTGTCGTCATTCAGGTTCTTCTTCTGGTAATGCTCCTGATAAGCGGCATAACTCCTGGTGCTAGCATTCAGATTGCAACTCATGAAGCAGGCTGGATTGTGTCGCTGATGTCATTTACAGTACTGTTTCTGCTTTCAGTCACAATGTCATTCACCGGAACCTTCTTTCTGCGCCTGCTGGCAAGGGAAGGAAGCGGGTTCTACTATTTTATGCCCTCATTGGCATATTCGGAATACTGGATAAGAAGACTGACCAGAATAACAGCAAACAGTGCCCTGGCAACTCTACTCATGTTTACCTTTCTTATCATCAATTACGGATACCCGGCTGGCACAGCTATCCTGCAGATAGTGCTGGTGCTTTTTCTTCTGGTTGCAACATCTCTCTTCAAAAGCCGGCTGAAACTATATCATCCAACGGCCGTATTCTTTGTGGCTGCAGCATGGTTCTTCAACATAATCTGGCTTCTGGCGGATCTTTCATCATTAAGCAGCAGCTGGATTGGGTAGACTGAACAAATCCCTGATACTCCAACTTCCGTTGAACCCCTCGGCCCCCCTTGAAATTACAGGGAACGTCCCCCTCGCTGGAGCTTCACTGGCGGCTGCCGCATCCCTTCCTCCTGAAACAGTCATTGATCAGAATGCGGTTGACACTGCAGGAGACCGCTCTCTTCTACAGATGATCGTGAACCGGTCGCCTGCGCTTGTTGCATTCACCCTTTACATGTGGAATGCTGAGCGAAGTCTCTGGCTTGCCAATATGCTTAAAAGGGAATTGCCAGGTGTTATCACTGTCGCTGGAGGTCCCGAAGTAACCAGGGATAATGAGTGGCTGCTCTCCTCCGGTGGTTTCGACCTGATGGTCGCCGGCGAGGGAGAAGAGCTTGCGGGCAGCATTCTGAATCCGGTTTCCGCGGGAAACATCATCAGGAACAATGGAAACTTTCTGGACGCAGGCGGAATGTGTTTTACTCCGGGAATGTATCCGAATCCCTGGCTTACAGGTTATCTGGATCCTTCAGGAGGAGCATCCATACATGTTGAAACCATAAGAGGATGTGCCGGCGCGTGCACGTACTGCTCGTACAGAAGAACCCATCCGTCACCAAGGGTACTTGATGCGGAAAATGCTGAGCGACTTCTTCGAAGACTCGTCGATGCCGGGGCAGGAGAAATCGTTTTCCTGGATCCTTCCTTCAACAGCAGAGCTGATCTTGTTCAGCTTCTAAAAAGTATGGAAGCGCTTGATGCGGAATTCTTTGGAGAAATGCTGGGTGATCTTATTTCACCGGATACAGCATCCCGCATTGCTGATGCCGGTTTCAAGAACGTCGAAATCGGACTTCAGACAGTAAACAGGAATACTCTTGCAAGGGCGGGGCGCCCGGTTGACCCTGAATTGGTGCTTGATGGAGCCGTCAATCTGAAAAACGCAGGTGTATCACCTGTTATTGACCTCATACTCGATCTGCCGGGTGACACTCCTTCGGATGCTGTAAGAACAGCGCTCATGATCAGGGACAGGGAGCTTCATCAGCATGTGCAGGCATTCTACCTCTCTATTCTGCCGGGGACCGTGATGAGACAGCAGTTCAGGAGGAGGCATATGCCCCGTCCACCGTATTACAGATCTTTCAATGACAGCATGTGCGGTTTTGCCGAAGCAAGAGAGGAGATTGCGGATATCGTCGGATACGACCTTGATCTTGCGGAAAGACCCCTTCTATTTGAGGGCTGGCCGGGCACGGAACTTATAGATCTTGACGTAGATACTGATCTTAGCAGACCTATGCCATCCTTCAGACATGGAACAATAAGGATAACATCCCATGATCTATGGGCGAATAGATGCCTGGCGCTTGATTTTATCAGAACAAGATTGCAGGCTGATCCTTTCTGTGTTCTCGATGTTATTCTATGTCCGGAAAAGGAATTTCCGCTGGATCTTGTGGATATAGTAAGAAAGCTGGACAACCCTGTAGACTACTCCGGCAGAACGGCCAGGGCACTGGGCAGGCAGGGCAACTTGAGGGTTTCTGTTCTGATGGAAGGTTCTGATCGTTTCCATATAGACTGGATAGTATCCGCCGCAGCCATCTGCACAGTGGTGATAGATGCAGATTCTCCCGCAGAATTAAGCAGAGAACTGTGGGAGGCCGGGGTTTCTGTTAGGCTGTCCGGGAATGACTGGAATCTGGCTGAACTGTCGTCCGAGGTACCAGCGCTGCATCAGGTTCTCTTTCGGAATAAATGTATGGAGGAAAACTGGAGCAGGGCTCTGGATATCTGACCGCAGAGACCCTCGTTGACAGGAGTGGGCTGCACTATATTCGCAAATACAATATGACTTAATGCTGACAGGGAGTGGTGAATGAACAAGATTGTCGTTCGATACGCTGATGGCGGAATTCAAAAGGGTTTTACAAGTGACTTCTCACCTAACCGGGCAATGTTTCATCTTACACATAAAAGTGATCAGAAGACTGAGGTCGTTTACGTTAACAGGCTGAAGGCAGTTTTTATAGTAAAGGAATTCGATGGGAATCCAAACTACCGTGAAGCCTCCGATTTCGATGATTCTCAGCAGGTCTACGGTGCAAAACTTCGAGTCCATTTCAGCGATGGTGAGAAAATGGTAGGAGTGGGGATGGGCTACAATCCCAACAAAATAGGGTTCTTCATGACACCATGCGATCCGGATAGCAATACTATAAGAGCTTTCGTTGTACACGAATTTATTGATCACATAGAGAAACTCTAAATACAGAAACCGGTGGCATTCTTTCGATTGCCACCGGTTTTTATATCCTGCTCACCAATCAGATATCGTTCTTAAGACAATCCGGTACCGGCTGCTTTCTATCGTAAGCAACGGGGATCCTTCCCTCCTCCACATGAAGGATCTCGCGGCCCTCTTTATGTCCGAGCTCGAAGGCCTTAAGGTTCATCTTAATGAACCGCCGAGGAACCCTCTCCTTCAAGGCTCTGACCCAGGCATCCAGTGTAAACAACCTTGTGATTGAAGCAAGCATGCCAACGGCAATAATATTCGCCGTCATGGGAGTATTGAACTCCTCGATGCTTATACTGGTAAGGCTGTATTCGTACACTCTGCCCTCGGGAATCTGGTTCACAAAGGTTGTGTCCACCAGAATAATCCCATCATCCTTAACTGATTTACCAAATTTGTCGGCACTTTCCTGGTTCATTGCCAGAAGTATGTCGAGATTTCTACAGTTCGGATACAGAATTTCTTTTTTCGAAATAATTATATCCGTTCTGCTTGCTCCTCCTCTTGCTTCCGGACCATAGCTCTGAGTCTGGCACACATTGTAATCCGAATCAATAGCTGCCTCGGAGAATACTCTACCTGCGAGACCCAGTCCCTGACCGCCCGCGCCTGAGAGTCTTATCTCATAGTATTTCTTCATTTCCCTGCCTCCGCTGCCTTCCTGGCATTTTCGCAGAGTGCCGCGTATTTGTCACCATATGAGATGGAATCATTGTCGACAAAGATGCCACGGACGATCTTACCCTCTGTCTGATCGGGTTTCATGGCTTTCAGCTGACTTAAATTTATCGTGTTGTCCTTGAGAAGCTTCATCATCTCAACCGGGCCTCCCAGGCGGTTCGCCCTGCCGAAATTAGTCGGGCATGGAGCGAGAGCCTCAACAACACTGAAACCCTTTTTCTTGAATGCCTTCAGAATCATGTTATCGAGTTCAGTCACATGATAAACCGTACCCCTGGCGACAAACGACGCACCCGCTCCGTCCATGAGTCTGCAGACATCAAAACCGGGTTCTATCATCCCGTAAGGGGTGGTGGATGTTCTGGCTCCGAGAGGTGTGGTAGGAGAAAACTGGCCTCCGGTCATTCCGTAATTATTGTTATTAACGATAACTGCCGTAATATCGATATTGCGCCTGGCGGCATGGATGATGTGATTAC
The DNA here is from genome assembly GCA_030609965.1 of Candidatus Fermentibacterota bacterium. Classification (GTDB taxonomy): domain Bacteria; phylum Fermentibacterota; class Fermentibacteria; order Fermentibacterales; family JCC-6; genus Aegiribacteria. Next base: position 7,598 of record JAUWSQ010000004.1, on the reverse strand, counting down.
CACCAATCGCCAGGGAGTCACCGTCACCCAAAACAGCCATTACATTCAGATCCGGATTTGCCATTTTTACACCGGTTCCGAACGCTAGTCCACGGCCGTGAGTTGCATGAAGTGTATTGAAATCAACGTATACCGGCATTCTGGAAGTGCATCCGATCCCGGAGACCATTACGATATCGTCTTTTTCCCATCCCATGGCGTCTACAGCCCTGATTATGGAGCCCATAACTATGCCTATACCGCATCCGGGGCACCATACATGGGGAAACCGTTTCTTGGCTCTGAGATACTTATACTCGTAAGGAATTGTGGCAGACATCAGATCACCTCCAAAACGGCGTCAACGATCTCTTCAGGTGTAATCGCATACCCGTCTATCCGGTGAAGAGGGACCACTCTGACAGAATCTCTGGTCATTCTTTCAACTTCGTGTATTAACTGTCCCTGATTCAGCTCCGGTACAAGTACAACATCCTTGGAATCCAGCATTTCCTTTACCGTTCTGTCGGGAAATGGCCAAAGGGTCACAGGGCGGAAGATACCGACAGTTTTCCTCTTCTTCTTCAGAATCGCCTGTGCTGCAAGCGCTGACCGGTAAACAGAACCGTAGGCAAAGATAACTACAGAACTCTCCTCCACTTCATGCATCCGAACATCCTCAAGTTCATCAAGTCTTCTTGTGATCTTGTGCTTGAGCCTGTCCATCTTGGCTTGTACTTCGTCCTTTTTTCTTGTGGGAAAACCATGTACATCATGCATGAGGCCCGTAACATGATATCTGTACCCGCTGCCGAAACTGGCCATGGGAGAAACGTTCGATGTTGATTCATGGTAATGTTCATACCATTCAACGGGAACGTCAGGAACTGACATGGGCACAACATGGACATCTTCCTTCCGGGGAAAGACAACTCTTTCACGCATATGGCCGATGATCTCATCCGGGAGAAGAATAACGGGAGTTCTGAATATCTCCGAGAGGTTGAAAGCCCTGACGGTCAGCTCGAAGCATTCCCTTACATCGCAGGGTGCGAGCGCTATCACAGGGTGGTCTCCGTGGGTTCCCCACCTTGCCTGCATGACATCCCCCTGTGCAGCCTGTGTGGGCAAGCCGGTGGAGGGTCCTCCCCGCATGACATTTACAACCACGATTGGAACCTCCGTCATGCAGGCGTATCCAAGTCCTTCCTGCATAAGGCTGAATCCGGGGCCACTGGTGGCTGTCATGGACTTTGAGCCTGCGAGCCTTCCCCCTATCAGAGCGCTGACGCTTGCAATTTCATCCTCCATCTGGATCCACTTTTTATCAAGCAGAGGCATGTATTGTGCAAGCAGCTCCGCTATCTCAGTTGAGGGAGTTATGGGATAACCGGCGAAAAAATCTATACCTGCAGCAATTGCCCCGAGGGCAACAGCTTCATTTCCCTGTACAAGTCTGGTTTCACCCCAAGGCACAATCACCTGGAATCACCTTCTCCCTTTACCTTCGTTGCCGGTAAATGTTGCGTTTTATCCTGAGTATCGTTGACTCGTCCCTCTCTGTTCTTGATACCTATCGCGAAATCGGGACATCTTCTGGCACAGAGATAACACCTGACACACTTCTCCGGGTAAGCAACAACGGCTTTCTGATCCTTCATTTGCAGAACACCAGTGGGACAGAACTCAACACATATACCGCAGCCTTTGCACCACTCCGGGAAAACATGCACGAAGGAATCGGGGTCGGGTCGGAGTTTTCCCTTCGGTGTTTTCTTGTCCTCCTCAACCTTGCCGCCGTTCTTCTTGCCGGTGGAGGTTTTTTTAGAAGACGAGGATTTCTTAGCCATTGAACATGAACCTCCCTTATCTATCGCACAGATAGACAGATGATTGCGCAGAAAGGCAGGAAAAATATCCTGCCCTCTGCATTATGAACATTATTCTGCTCCAGCTAATCCATGAATGATTTGAGAATCTCAGGAAGATCAGGTTTGCCGATCTCCTGGAGTTCGTATCCCACTCTTACAACTGGTTTATTGATCTTGATTATCCGGGTAAGGTCTATTGGAGTTGCTATTACAACAGCATCACAATCCGATGCGTTTATAGTCTGTTGAAGATCCTTCATCTGGTCCTCACCATAGCCCATAGCAGGAAGAATAACTGCTTCTTCCCTGTCTGCGTAGTACTTTTCGAATGTATCGATTATGGAACCCACCGCAAATGGTCTGGGATCAACGTAATCAGCCGCGCCGAATTTCTCGGCTGCGACGAATCCCGCACCGTACTCCATATCACCGTGGGTAAGCGTTGGTCCGTCTTCAACCACAAGGACAGTAGCTCCGGTTATGAGAGAGGGATTATCTACCGTCACGGGGCTTGCAGCATCGATGATCAATGCATCAGGGTTAACAGCCCTGATATTGGCTCTGACCTCATCAACATCCTCTGGGTAGGCGCTGTCTATCTTGTTTATAACAACAGCATCAGCAAGCCTGAGATTAGTCTGTCCGGGATAGTAGGATATCTCATGTCCAGGTCTGTGAGGATCAACCACCGTGATGGTCATATCGGGTTTATAGAAAGATGTATCGTTGTTTCCACCATCCCAGAGGATTATATCAGCCTCTTTTTCCGCCTCGCGTAGTATTGCCTCATAATCTACTCCCGCATATATGACATTTCCACATCTTATATGAGGCTCGTACTCCTCCATTTCCTCGATGGTGCAGTTGTGTTTCTTCAGGTCCTCAAGGGTTGCAAACCTCTGAACCTTCTGTGCAACGAGGTCTCCGTATGGCATCGGGTGTCTGATGGCGACTACCTTCTTACCAGCTGCATGTAGAATATCTATCACACGTCTGGTTGTCTGGCTTTTCCCGCATCCGGTACGTACCGCGCAGACAGCGATGAGAGGCCTGGAACTTTTAATCATGGTTTTTTCTGCCCCAAGCATTGTAAAATCAACACCTGCAGCATTGACCCTTGAACAGAGTTCCATAACTGTATTGTCCGATAGATCACTGTATGACAGGACACAGAGTTCTATGTCTTTCTCGATGAGTATATTTTCAAGTTCGTCTTCAGCGAGTATGGGAATCCCATCGGGATAAAGATCACCTGCAAGCTCCGCAGGATATTTCCTACCATCAATATCCGGTATCTGTGTTGCGGTAAATGCTACCACATCGAAATCCGGATTGTCCCGGTAGACTACGTTGAAATTGTGAAAATCACGCCCGGCGGCGCCAAGGATCAAGGTTCTGATCTTGCTCATCTGTCGTCCTTTCCGCAAGAGGATGACTGCTTGCGGGAAAGCAACAGCGAACCGCTATTGCGGTTCGGCCTCTCCCATCTGCAAAAACTCCGGTCAATTTCTGACCGGGTATAACAAGACAAATCTCGCAACATTGAACGTCATTGTCAACTCAATGGTGCATTGGCCGGTAGACGAATTTAATGAATGTCGTCGGTCCCATGCCATACCCCTCCACCAACAAGGGATTGAGCTATGTTTGTGAGGTGATCACCAATACGTTCACAATATTCTATAAAATCAAGCAGCGCAAGCCTCTTCAACCCGTCCTCCCCATTACTGGTAAGGCAGTCGGTATAGCTTCTTCGGGCATCGTCCTCGAGCCTGTTGAGCCTTGACTCAAGAGTAAGGACTGCATGGGCGGATTCTCTGTCATGAGATTCAAGAGATAATCTTGTGGAGGCAAGCATTTTGATTATGATCTTCGCTGCAGTTTCAGCTGCCCTGGGCAGTTCTCCCTGTTCCATTTTGAAGGTTCCGGATATCCTGTTCCGGGCTTCAACGATATTAACTGCATGGTCCGATACTCTTTCTAGGTCATTTATCGTATGAATGATAACAGGCAGTTTCAATGACTGTTTCTGATCAAGATTGCGCTGGAACAGTTTTGAGGCATAGATGGTGAGGTCCCGCTGCATGTAGTCTACTCTATCCTCCATGGACATTATCCTGTTCGATTTTGGATGACCTTTGAAAAAGCAGGATATAGCCCCTTTGACTGTGGCTTCAGCGTAACTGGACATTTTGACCATCTCACGTTCAAGGTTATCAATTGCAAGGGCGGGAGAATCCAGAAGATTATCATCAAGTATAAGTTCAACTTCGTCGGTCTTATCTTCCTCCCTGTCTGGAATAAGGAATCGACACAATCTCGCCAGGAATGGGACAAGTGGCAAAAAGAGAAGCGCATTGAAAATATTGAACATGCTATGAGCGTTGGCCACCTGTCTCAGGGAATCACCCGAAGTAGATCTGACGAAATTAAGAACGAAACCGCTGCTGTTGGATATAAGCAAGCCCATGTATACAGCACCAATTACATTGAAAAGCGTATGCGCCATGGCCGTCTGCTTAGCTGCTCTACTTGCGCCAATGGCGGAGAGCTGGGCGGTGACGGTTGTACCAATATTATCACCAAGAACCAGGTAGAAAGCCCCCTGCAGATTAATCAGTCCGGCTCCGGCAAGCGTCATGGTTAATCCAACCGTAGCACTTGAACTCTGAATAATAGATGTCAGAACTGTTCCGGCCAGTATCGCCAGCAGAGGGTTTGTACTGAAATTCATGAAAAAGTTCTGCACAGCCAGACTGGTCTTAAGAGGGTTAAGAACATCCTTCATAAGTGTCATACCGAGGAAAATAAGACCCAGACCGACTATAACCTTACCCCAGAACTGAATACGCTGAGTTTTAGCGAAGGCGTACATGGCGAAACCGATTGCGACTATGGGCAGGGCGTAGTGCGTTAACTTGAAGGCTATCAGCTGGCCTGTGATGGTTGTACCTATATTTGCACCGATAATTACACCAACGGCCTGCCTTAGAACTATCAGACCGGAATTCACAAAACTCACTGCTATAACTGAAGTGGCACTGGAGCTTTGAATGACTGCTGTCATAAGAGCACCAGCCATCAGTCCCAGCATTCTGTTGCTGGTTACCCTTTTGAGTATGCTCCTCATCCTGTTTCCAGCTACGGTCTGAAGGGATTCTGACATCATCTTCATACCGAGCAGGAAAATTGCCAGACCGCCAAGAATCTGGAAGATGATACTCTGCAAATCAACAGCCAGCGCAGAGAAATGAACCCTCTCCTCCGAACCATCTGGAAGAAATACATGTGCTTCAACTTTATTATTGCTGGTGGTGCTGCCCAGCATCAGTGAAATAGCTGCATACCCATCAGAATCCGTATGGACAAGCACTGCTGAAAAGGCTCCCGATACTGTATCGCCTTCCAGTATAAAAGGGTTTTCACCTTCAAAAGGAAACGCAAGTGTGCCTTCATCTGAATTAATTCCGAACTCCACTGCTACTCCAGCAACGGGCTGGCTGCGGGAGTCAGTTACTCGGATCAGGAGAGGCTGTTCAAGAAGGGTTTCTATTTTCCCATTCTGAGAATTACCGAATTCCTGAATTGTATACTGCTCCGCCGCAAGCAAAGAGAAGATGGATATCAGCAGAATCAGCACTGTTCGCATAGCAGCCTTTCAGTTTCAGACAGAATACTTGCTGAGAAATCGTGTGTCTGGTAAACCGGACTGAACAGTCCCGGGGACATCTAAATTGAATAACTATAAATCAGAGCAACTATGACGATGATAATATACTAAAATTACCGGGAGTAAGTTATCGAAAGAACAAATCCCCGAGTATCAACCGGATCGGCTGTTTGATCATAGCCCCATGAGTTATTATACTGATTATGAACAGGTTTTCAGCTCTCCTGCGCAGTCTTAGAATAAGATCCTGGACGAAGAATCTCTTTGTCTTTGCAGGGATTCTTTTCGCAAATCTCTGGAACGATCCGGAAGCGGTGGGTATAACCGCTCTTGGGGCGTTGGGATTTTGTCTGCTCTCAAGTTCGGTATATCTTTTAAACGATATTATTGACCGGAAAAATGACATCAGCCATCCCGAGAAGAAGGATCGTCCAATAGCATCCGGAGCACTCCCGGTTCCTGCAGCTGCTATCGCAGCTGCTCTGCTCGCAGCGGGTGTACTTCTAGGATCATACATACTGGCACCGACTTACGCAGTAATTCTCACTATCTATTTTGTGATGCAGCTATGTTATTCCTTAAAACTGAAGCACATCGTTATTCTCGATGTTCTTATAATAGCCGCTGGATTCGTTCTAAGGGCAATAGCAGGGGTAACACTCGCAATAGATGCTGGATACACCGAGGTATCTATATCTTACTGGCTTATCGTATGTACCTTCTTTCTTGCTGTTTTTCTGGCCTTCGCTAAACGACGCTCAGAGGTCATCTCACTTGGTGAGGATGCAGCCAGCCACAGGAAGAGCCTGGAGGAGTACAGCATCCCACTGCTCGATGAAATGATGGGAATAGCTACAGCGGCAAGTATCATCGGCTACTCCATCTACACTGTCAGCGAAAGAACTTTAGAGCTGGTTTCCACCAGACTCTGGCTGACCATTCCATTTGTAACTTATGGAGTCTTCAGATACCTTTATCTTATCCATATAAAGGGTCATGGCGGAAGCCCTGACAAGCTGCTTCTGCAGGACAAACCTCTCCTTATCAATATCCTGCTGTGGGTTGTTACGGTAGCCGCTGCTCTGACACTGTATCCAGGTACAGCAACTCTGTAGTCGTGATGGTTACACTCAAGGCCAGGGCGAAGATCAACCTTGGATTGAGAATCCTGGGCAGGAGGCCTGATGGCTTTCACGACATACGAAGCGCTTTTCACGAAATTTCACTATGCGACAATCTACGAATCTCCAAAAAGCCTGGAAACGGCACGATATCGTTATCATGCTCCACAGCGGATATTCCATCCGATTCATCGAACCTTGCATGGAAGGCTGCCGATGCGTTCATGAACAGAACTGCAAAACTACTGGATGTGACAATCGAGCTTGAGAAGAATATCCCATCCTGCGCGGGTCTTGGGGGGGGAAGCAGTGATGCCGCAGCAGTACTGAAAGGGCTCAGTCTGCTTACCGGTACTTCGAACATAGATCTCATTAAAATAGCGGAAACCCTGGGAAGTGACGTACCATTTTTCATCAAAGGCGGTGCTGCTTTGATAGAGGGTCGGGGCTTCCGGTTATCCGAAATCCCTCTTATTCTTTTCCATGCTGTTCTTATTCACCCGAATGTCAGGGTATCCACTCCATGGGCGTACAGCGCCTGGGACAGGGATATGAGTACATCCTTGACAAACAACACTATGATTAAGCATTATTCACCCTCGTCAGCAGTATGGCATGAGGGTAAGCCTTTTCCGTATAATTTACGGAATGACTTCCTTCCACTGCTTGAGAAACACTTCCCTGAAATTGCGGAGCTGGCACAGTTCATGACAGACAGTAAGTGTGAAAACTGGGGTTTGTCAGGATCAGGGCCTACTTTTTACGCACTCTTCAGAACGAAGAGCGGGGCGCAGAGTTTCTCGAGAACACTGCATAGGGATTTTACCATATGCAGATCAGCAGAAACTGCTGGGGCGTCGTCAAATGGTTAAGACACAGGGTTTTGGTCCCTGCATTGGGGGTTCGAATCCTCCCGCCCCAGCCACTGTCCCGGAGTAACCGGGAGGGAGAAAGGAT
>JAUWSQ010000058.1 GCA_030609965.1 Candidatus Fermentibacterota bacterium | reverse complement strand
TTGATGCTGTCCTTATGGACATCGAGCCCCACATAACGTATGAACATTTCGGACCACCCTTCTGGTTGAAGTTTCCAATAAGGGTAAGTTACCCTATCGGAAGTGGTGGTCCAACCATTATGTCTAGCATGGTACACCCCTTTTCTTAGATTGAGATTCCATTGACATTGAGCAATGGTATTGAAACATTGAAAATATATGCTCCTCCTTTCTAGAATTATTTTATCTAATTTATAATAGATACGACATAATGAAATATCAAGCCACACATATTTGACAAGCTTCTACATCGATGCTAAAATATGTACTGTACGATCCAAGGAGGACTATGAAAGGGCTGCGAATTTTATCGGATCACGAGGATCTTCTATTGTTGGGGAACAAGAATGCATACGCCATTCTTAATCTTCTCAGGAAACAGGAATATTCCGGTACAGGCGTTGCCAAGGTTCTGGGGATCTTTGCACAGCTGGCTACGTATTACCTCAATAAGCTCGAGAAACGCGGTCTTGCCGAGATCGTACGCACTGAACAGGTACATGGAATTGTGAAGAAGTTCTTTCGTGCAACGGCCGAGCATTTTCTGATCCTTAGTAATGTAGGAGAAGAAAATGATGAACTGGATCTTTCTTTCAGCTGTGCTTATCTTGAAAAGCTTCAGTTCACGGAAATGGAAAACAAGATAGATGATTGCATTGACCTGATCGTGGATGATTGCCTGAAAATCACCCAGAACGATAAGGTACTACTGAGATATCGAGATAACACCTCGAAATATCTCGAGAAATTCGTTACCAAATTACGCAATATCGGTGCGGAATACCAGTCTGATTTATTCAGTACTGATCTTGTCCAGGATTTCTGGTCCTCCCTGCCCACCGACAAGCTACAGCTTGATCAACAATACAAGTCCGAAAAGATGAAGTGGCTGACTGTATTCATAAATATCGGAAAATGTCCTGGTCCCAATCTAGCGGAAATTCCCGAGGAGAGAGTCAAGGCCGTAAGCGATACCATTTTCAATACCCAGCACGAGTTTTTAATGAATGACAAAATGAGATACGCCCACTTTAAGATATTTCAGTTCGAGGAGGACTTCTTCACGGATTCGAAGATATTGGAGAGACTCCAGATGTACTGGGACGTTGCATCACTGAAAAGCGAGGATTACTCCGTAATGAAGCATACTGCGGATTTTCTTCTGAAGAATAATTCCCTGAGGATATTCAGCAGCCATCACAACGAGCTAAGCGTTAAACTGAGCAGAGATAAGTTCTTTATCAATGCCGGTCCATTTTCATCGGCTTCAGGCGGCAATAGACAAGTCGATTTCTGCATACCAAGCGGTTCGCTTGACGTCATTCCGGAAGACAACAGCATTAATGGTGATATCTTCTGTGATGTTGCGGTTGTCGATGGTATAAAGGGAGTAAGACTTAAAATAGAGAACAACATTGTAACGGAAGCCAAGGCTGACAAAGGGCTTGAGGAGCTTCAATCAAGACTGGATAAATTCGGTATTGATGGAAGGACTATCAGCATGGTCATTTTCGGCTTGAACAGCGGAATCAGGGACGGAGAAATATTGCCGGAGCTGGCGGGTGATATGAACGGTTCTTTTTCATTGTACTTCGGTCAAAACGAACATATGGGTGGTAAGATCAGGAATGTTTTCCACCCATGGAAACTGATATGCTCGTCACCGGAAATAAAAGCAGGAGGCAGGCTTATCCTGAAGGAGAACAATTACAGAGTTTAACTGCAATGCCCCCTGAGCACCAGTCGGTATCGACCTCACTCCAGATGACATCAATTTGACTTGAAAAGGGTCAAGGGATGCTGAGCATCCCTTGACTGATCGTGATCAATAGATGAATCACTTTCTTCTGCTCATTCGGTAAATCCGGTCCGAAATACGCAAAGATTTCGGTGAAACATACTTCCCGAATTTATCTTTTCAGTACAACGAACCTTCCCACGGCACTGCTGCCATCTGAAAGAACTCTTGCGAAGTATACTCCGGAGCCCATTTCTGTAGTATTCAGGTTCACTGAATGGTTTCCTGCAGTCATCTCTGAGTTCAGAATGGTTTCAACCGATCTTCCAGAAATATCATAAATCGTAATAACTGTTCTTCCAGGCTCATTCAGCGTGAAATTCACCACACCCCCTGCGGTCATGGGATTTGGGGAGAGCTGGATATTGTTTACATGAACCGGTTCAGTGGATTCTATTCCCAGACCCTGACCCCATATGAAGTTCCGGTGATAGGCGTCCAGCAGAAGATCAGCGTTCATCCGCAGGCCATCAAGGCCTCTACCGGCAACCCAGCCTCCCATAATGTGAAGAGTATCTCCATCTGCAAGTTCAAAAGGTCCCACAGATTGAAGAAATCTATAGTCAAAGACAGGATAACCTATTTGTATAGGGGAATCGTAAACAAATGGAAATGGTCCCGGATTCTGCGGCATCGTGGCATCCGGAGCGTTGGGATTACCTGTCCAGTCGGACATGTACGAAGGTCCGCTTTCAAGACCATTCATATCTGGATTTAACCCCCACATGAATTTGTACTTTTCTTCGTCTGTACCAGGGTCGCTCTCCCAGTTCCACCACTGATGGCTGATTGGTACGGGGTATCCGTATACGTCTGAAGGTCTTTCAATACCGCCACCCGCTTTATCAATCCAGACATCAAGGAGCCTCCAGCCAACGTAGCCGTTGCACATTACAGGTAGCAGCGGTTCTCCCGAATCATCCTCACTGGAAGCAGGACTGTCACTGTCCCACATGTAGCTGAGGTTCCGTGGCACAACTAGATAAATAGTATCACCGACCGTATGATTGAAGTGGTAATAAGGCATTCCATCGTTGAAAAGAGTAACACCTGACTCTGGATCTTCCCTGTACAGAGTATCGCCGCCTACAACCTTTGCGAGAATGGTGAAGTGATCACTAACACCGTTCTGGTCTACATCGTTATCCGGTATTCCATCAGCACCCAAATAATTGTAGTAGTAATAAATATTATCAGGATCGCCCGGAGGAAGGGGATTGTCAGGATTCTGCCGGTATTCGTAAGCATCCTGCGTACTGGCATCGATACTTCCATCGAACTGGTATTCGAAAGTCGCGTCAGGGTCATTGCACCATATTGCATGCCCATCGTAGTAGACCATGTCATCGAGATGACATTCAGTGACATCAGCTGTTGCCACATCGCAGTCAGCACTTATGGCCACTACAAGTCCATCCAGAGGAACTCCAGGATTTCCGTGTTCACTGTGATGGGTCACAGTTAATTCCGATGCCACAAAATTATCATAGCCCTGCAAATCCCATGTGTAGTTCTGAACAAATGCAGCAAGACCGTATGGTTGATCGTTGTAGTTTGTATCCCAGTCATCAATACCGTATGAAGTCTGTTCAGGAGCAATCGAACCCGGTGTTTCGTACAGCATTGGATAACCTTCACCTGGCCGCAATTCCCATTCTCCAAAATCACCGCAGCTGGCATACTTTTCAGCAGAACCTGCTGATGTAATATCTCCATAACAGCTTGACCATAAATTACCCATGTAGAGGTAGTTGTTGAGCGATCCGGACGGCCATTCCATGGACGGATAGTTAGCATCAGGATCACCCCACATTCCGACATTGCATATCGCCATGATTATGTTGCCTATATCATGAACAGCAAACTCCACTGCGGGTCGTGCATCGGTTTGTTCTGTTGAACATGTAATCTTCTCAAGTTCCGAACCGGAGCATATTGAAACAACCAGAATTGCAGGAAACAGTAGTAAATAACTGCCCTTTAGTGAAAACGATCTCATTATTCCCCCTTCTCGTTTAAAGTTACAGATCCCTAATAGACACACACATATATTACATCCTAAGAAACAAGTATCATGTTATCTTTCGCAATCTATAAAAAAAGATTTTTACGTAAAGGAATAATAGGAGTGTCAAAATGAGATGTCAAGTCCCCCAATAATAAGGATCTGCTGGAATACCGGTTTGAATGAAGATTTCATCGTAATGAAGCATACTGCGTACTATCTTCTGAAAATGAATTCAATCAGATCAATGGGTGAGATCACCTTGAGAACCAGATCCAGCCTTCTATGCGGAACTTGTGAACCTGTCACTCTGATGTACAGGAAAAATCCCTTCAGAAATGGTCTGTAAACAGTATCAGATCAGTCCCACCGGCTCATCTGGTATGCTATTCCTCCACCGATGATCCCCGCAGATGAGAGCCCCATACCACCATACGAGCCGAAGCGCAGGCCAATATGAAGTACTTGAACCTGACCAGAGTCATAGGTATCCACAATGTCCATTCTGGCCGCCAGGCCCACCCAATCTTTCCAGCCGACAGAAAGCTCGACGGTGTAACCTGGAAAGCCTTCCTGATATGGACTGTCCGTCAAGATCAGGCCAGGCGAAAGATCAAGATGGAAGTCGCTGTCAATGTGGTATCTGAGATTTGCCCTGATGCCAAACTGGCTGTGCCAGCCGTCGGAACTCCTGTAGGCACTGAAGAACAGCGAGGGACCAAGATCGATTCTCTCATTCAGAACGAACATCCAGCCAAGACTGGTTGTCAGATCATAATCACGGGAGATCATGCTATCGGGCTGGCTGACCGGCAGACCGATATAGAAATCGGTTATTGGGTAAGATGTGCAAGTGCTGCTCTGATCATAGCGCATGCATACCTCTGCGGACAGAACGGATAGAACGAACAAAGGTATAAAAAGGAAAAATCCAGATACAGATTTCATTAAGGTTCCTTCCATGAAATGGGTTCCAATCACAAATTTAGTTAGTTCACTTAACTGAACAAACACGGCAGTATACTTTATTCCCCCTTCTCGTTTAAAGTTACAGATCCCTTATAGACATGCTCACACATATTACATCCTAAGAAACAAGTACCATGTTATCTTTTGCAATCTAAAAAATTGAACTTTACGTAAAGGAAAAATAGGAACAGTAAAATGAGATGTCAAGTCCGCCAGATAATAAGGATCTGCTGGAATACCGGTTCGAAGTGAAGATTACACCGTAATGCAGCATACTACGTATTATCTTCTGAAAATGAATTCAATCAGATCAATGGGTGAGATCAGCTTGAGAACCAGATCCAGCCTTAGCAATAGGAAACTGGATTTTTCACCTTACAGCTCTCTGCTTCCAAAATGGGCCAATAGTCCCGATACGCCTTCAATTCCAACCAGAAACTAACAATATTTCCTGAAGTTGAAAAAATATGGCGCTTTCCCGCTGCCGGAAGGTCCTGTGATCGCGACAAATTCTCCGGGCTGGATTTCGAGGTTTAAGTGGGAGAGGATATCCTCACCCGGATCCTCGTATGCGAATGAGACATCACGTAATTCAATATGCCCTGAAAGCTGACCAGGCGCCTGTTTCCCGGGCGGATTTTCAGGCACTGTTTTGAGAATCGGAGAGAGTCGTTTGTGATAAGGCGCATCCTGAAACACCTTGATTTATGAGAAGACCCCAGACCTCCGTCTAAGCCGTTGGAACTGGTATGTGAAGCCGATGCGGATTACATTCCGTGGCAGGACGATGTTCCGGAAATAGAGGTCGGGTGAAGTTTAACAAGTCCGACTTCCGGAGGAGTGTGTACATTCATATTGGATTCCCAGTGCGTATTTGTCAGCAACGATGTTTAACTGCATGTGTTTCTGGTCGAATGGTTAATTTCAGTCTGGAATCGGAGGATTATTGAATGGGCTGCTTTGTGAGCAGGTTATGGGACTCGGTGGAAATCCATTGTCCTATTGTCTGAAGTAAACCATTAGAAGAAGCTCATCTGATATATCCCAGATCGTGAAGTGATCTCTGCACTTCGTCCTGATTACCGACTTCGGGTGGAGTGAACCGAAATTTACTGAAAAGGCCGGTAATACCGTTCCATCGGATTCATAGCGTGTCAAATGCGTGTCATTTGAAATTCACCTTGAAATGCACAAGACCCTAAGTTCCTTTATGGTAGGAACTTATGGCCTTTCAAATGGTGGAGGCGGCGGGATTCGAACCCGCGTCCGAGATCAGGGATCTGTCGGCTCTACATGTTTATTCCGGATTAATGTCATTCTGATTCGGCTCCGGTCGGCCTTGTCAGACCTAGCTCCCATTTAATCTCGCTGCTTACGTCTGGGAACGGGGCTTCACAGCCAGCTTTCCTTCTTCCGCCCAACCCCCGAAAGGAAAGCTATTCCAGGGTGGACGGCTGCTCCTGTTATTCGGAACAGCGTGCCGTATTTATGCGGCAGTTATTTCTATCCGCAGTTTAACGAGGCAGCGGATACCTCGACATGCAACCGTCAGACCGCTTCTGAACCCGTCGATACCTGTCGCCCCCGCAGTCTGAATAACACAGGCTTATTATGGGAATCATATAGAATCTGTCAACCCCTGGTATGGAAAGGGGCTTGCTAAATATCTGAAATTGCATTATTAAACTGATTCTTATTTGAGTCATATTAATAAAATTAGGAGCTGAGATATGTCCTGGAAATGTGATATCTGTGGTAAAGGTCCTTCAGTTGGAAACCGGGTCAGCCATTCTAACAGACATACAAAACACGTCTGGAAACCAAACCTTCAGAATGCAAGAATTCTTGTCGACGGCAAACCGAAAAAAGTTAAGATATGTACCAGCTGTCTCAAAACGGGTAAGTTTCAGAAAGTCTAATTAGCGTTTTGCAGTTAAAGAAGCGGTAATGATAGACATTCCCGCTTTTTCATATTTGAGGATAATCAACATCTAGTCAGATTCTTCTGCTTCCAATTCCTTCTCAATATCCCTCAATCTGTTCTGATTGAGAGTAAAGGATGCATGGTACTCCCGGGCAAGCCTTGTGTGGCCAAAACCCATATTCAGGAAACTCCATTCAAAAGAAATATCAGGATCGATATCTTCAAGAACCCATTTGATGTTCACACCGGCTTTCTTGAAAGCGGTATTCCACCCCACACCTGAAAGTTTCTCTTCAAGAGCAGTGCTTGTCCTGTGATCACCCCTTGCAAGAAGAGCTCTGATATGAGATTCGCGCGGGTCACCGTATCTTACAGTGACTTTCTTTATCTTCCTGAATTGGGGTTTGAACCATTCTATCCATTCTCTCAGGCTGGTGGGAGCCGACATGGAAGACCATTGAAATGCAGTCCATGGTTTTGGTATGAATGGATTTATATTAACGTTGATCGGCAGAGTGGTTCTAATCCGAATCTCTTTTACGAAATCAACTATTGATGCTCTGTCCGCTTCGGTCTCGAAGGGTAATCCAATCATGAAATATATCCTGATACTCTTAACGGCCTCATCGGAATATTTCTCGATCGATTCGAAAAGCTGTTGGTTATTGAGCTTCTTTCCAATAACTTTCCTGAGGGAATCCGTTCCAGTTTCGGGAGATAGTACTATGGATTTCTCACTCAGGTCATCAGGCACCTCGCTGGAGTGAATCTGGTCCTCATATTTGTTTGAGCAGAATACCACCTCAAGATCACGTTTCTTAGCCGCCTTTATAACCTTGCGGATTTCAGGGTAGGATCTTGGTGAGCTGCCGAGAAGAGCAAGTTTCTTGATATCCGGCAGGTTTGCAATAGTATTTTCCAGCTCTTCAAGCTTGCATTCTCTGTATGGAAGACTGACATATCCGGGCTGACAGAACTTGCAGTTAAAAGAACATCCCCTTGATATCTCGAGCATTGCAATATCGCTGTTGATGCAATCGGGAGAATGAATGAATGAGGTCATCCCCATCCCATCCGAACCTGCCCACTGACGCATGATCGAGCTTACTTTACCAGGTATATCGTGTACTGAAGGAATGTACATCCCAGGCAGTGTGGCAAGCCTTCGAAGTATCTTCCTTTTAGATGCGCCCTGTGCACCGAGGCTTTTAATCGTATCCAGAACAGGGCCTATTGATGGTTCAGTTTCACCTATTACGAAGGCATCCATGAACAGTGAAAGAGGCATGGGATTAGCCGTAACTGGTGTTCCTCCAGCAATGACCAGGGGCCATTTGCTGACCCTCTCTTCTCCCCTTTGCTCGATACCGGAAAGCTTCATCATCTCCAGTATTCTCAGATAGTCATCCTCGCTGGTAGGAGCGAAAACAAGCAGATCACACTGTTTTATCGATTTGCCCGTTTCAAGCGTGATAGAGGGATTTCCGTATCTGCTTCTCCAGTGGAATTCATCTTTGTCGGGATAGAATGCCCTTTCACAGCAGGTTTCCGGCCAGGAAGCAAGCTGTTTGAAAATACTCTGGAATCGCAGAGAAGACATTGCGGACCGGTATTCACTGGGAGAAGCCAGAATTATTTCAAAGATCCCATTCTTTGATATAGTTCGAGTGCACGATTCGTTATCCAGTAGCCTGCGTCGACGTTCATCATAGTATTCGGCTGCAGGTTTTCTACTCATTGGTGTTACCCTCCATTCTTAGATGGGGGTAATATATGATAATGAAATGTATATCGCTAGATGATGTTGCTATATGCATGTTACACAAGCGATTAGTATCTCATGAAACGTGTCCGGTTAACTTCTGAAGAATGGTGGGTGCTTTTTCCTTTCCTCCTTTCCACCGTTTCGGGCGGCTCCAAGAATGAAGGGGATTCTATCCCGTTCAATCTCTCTTGAAGAATTCTTGGATTTCAGACTCTCAGGCAATCTGATGTCCGCTGAATCGATTTCCATATCTTCGACCTCACCAAAACCTGTTGCTATAACGGTAACTTTCAGTGTGTCACCCATGCTTTCAACTATGCTTGTTCCCAGCGATACGTCAGCCTGGGGTCCTACAGCTTTTGTAACGATCTCTACTGCCTCGTGGAACTCAGCAAATTTCATACTTGAAGAAGCTTGAATACTTACAAGAAGTGACTGTGCTCCCTCTATAGATACATTCTCCAGAAGCGGATCGGATATGGCTCTGCTTGCTGCTTCGGAAGCACGGTGTTCCCCATTGCAGCAGCCTGTACCCATCATAGCGCCTCCACCGGTAGTAATAACCTTCTTGATGTCCTGAAAATCGAGATTCATGAGACCCGGAGATGAGATTATGTTCGCTATACCTTCTACAGCATCCTTCAGGGTTCTGTTTCCTCTCTCCAAAGCATTCGACAGCGTTTCATCATCACCAGCTTCGCGGCGGAGACTGTCGTTAGGGATGACGATCAGGGTATCCACCTCTTTCCGCAACGCTGAAATGCCCTGCTCGGCTCTGTTTTTCTTAACGGAACCCTCGATCTCGAAGGGCCTGGTTACGACTCCGACCGTTATGGCATTCAGTTCCCTCGCGATGCGGGCAACGACGGGAGCTGCACCGGTGCCTGTTCCTCCGCCCATGCCGGCAGCAATGAAGACCATGCTGCAATCCTGAAGGCTTTCGACGATTTCATCTCTACTTTCCTCAGCTGAACTCTCTCCAGTTTCCACATTCCCACCAGCTCCCAGGCCACCTGTAAGTTTCGGGCCGAGCTGAACTTTCAGATCAGGTTCACAGTTCTGAAGTGCCTGCAGATCAGTGTTCAATGCGATATATTCAACACCCACAATGTCTGCATTCAACATTCTGTCAATAGCGTTGCATCCGCACCCACCGATGCCAACCACGACTATTTTGGGTTTCCCGTGATATTCCTCGGTCACGTCAACTATCTGGAGCCTGGGTCCTTCCTCTTGCGGTCTCATTTTTCCTCCCATGTTAGCTATCTGAGTTTCCTTATCAATCCCTTTAATCGCTGCGCCGCGATGCCAAGCGGGTTCGACATCTTCCTCTGCTCGTATTCACTCTCCTCTTCATGTGAAAGCAGAACAAGACCCACCGCATTCGCGAATTCAGCACTTTCTATCAGGGAAGACGACATATCTATTCCACCTGGTCTTCCCACTTCAACCGGTATACCAATGATCCTTGATGCCATACTGGTTAATCCTCTTAGGTATGAGGTTCCTCCGGAGAGAACTATTCCAGCAGGCAGATCCGATTCCTGAATTCCAGCCTGCTTGAGTTCGCAGAGAATGTCTCCTATAAGATTGCCTGCGCTTCTATATGCGATTTCATTTATTACTTCATCTGTGATCGGGATCGTGCTCCTTCCGCCAAAGGTACTCACCGATATTTCCCTGTCACGTGTTTTTGACGTGCGGGTCAGATCTATGTACTCCTTTTTCAGCCTTTCAGCTTCGTATCTGGGAATTCGAATCTGCTGAAGAGCTCTTGTAATGGACTCCCCTCCGCACGGAACAACTGCAAGATGAGCCAGAACCCCCGAATGGAATACCGCAATATCGGTTGTATCAGCACCGATATCTGCAAGTACTACTCCTATTTCCATTTCGTCTGGAGTCAGAACGGATCTGGCAGACGCAGATGCTGAGGGATAGAGCGCCGAAACGTTTTTACCGGCATCGCGGATTACCTGTTCAAGATTCAGAACAGCGGTTCTGTCAGCTGTAACCATGTAGATATCCGCTGTAAGCCTCTCGGCACGGAGGCCAACTGGAGGCCGCGCCAGTCTGCTGGAACCATCTATCGTATATCCGCATTTCTCCGTTCGGAGAACCATGGATTCCCTGGGCAGCTTGATCAATTGAGCTGTTTCGGTTGCATCTTCAATATCCATCCAGGTCACTTTTCCGGAAACAAATTCATCCTCCCGTTCCACATTAACAGTTCCCCTGCCGGGGAACCCTCTCACGTGGGATCCGCTTATCGACACGGCTGTTTCGACTATTTTCCATGATGATAGTGATTCAGCTTCTTCGATAGCGATGGATACTGCTTCGGCAGCACCAGGAAGATCCACGATCACACCCTCAATTACGCTGCCTGAAGTTGGTGCCTGGCCTGCCCCGGTTATATGGAGGATATTCTCTTCATCGACCTCCGCTACAACACATATGACGTTCCTGCTGCCAACATCAACTCCGGCATAGATCTCAGGATTCATATTCCACCCCCCGCAGATACAGTATTAACCTGCGATTCTCTCAGAACTGCCTGATTTGAGTATCTCATATCCACCTGATACCAGACTTCGGATTCGGACATCGAAGATGCAAGCCGCTGGTAACCAGCCCATCTTTCGGAAAGATGATCGTTACCAAGAAGCACTTCACATCCATCGCCGACGAATACAGATAATCCTCTATCCGTATATCTGAATGAAAGACCGTCAGACTGCATTTTAAAAGCCCCGAACCATGCAGCAAGTGTCCTGGAAACCGCTGGATCTATACCTTCCCGGGATTCAATAACAGGAAGACTGTCGGTAATAAAGCGAGGCGGCAGAACCTCACCATCGGAGGAAACAGCTGTAACTCCCGATGAGTCACTGACCGCATAAACAGGTTCCGAGATTCTCAATTCCAGTATGAGAGAGCTGAAGGGCACCCGTTTGACATGCGCGGAATCGATCCCGGGTACATCGGACAGCATATTCTGCAGTTCAACAGGGTCTATCTGCCAGATAGATGTTCCGAAAAATGGCTTCACGACCTGACAGACCGCAGAGGAGTCAGCATGACGTGCACCTCTTATGCGCACTGTATCCAGATCGAAAGAACCTCCCCTTTCGAACCATCTGTATCCCATGGCAAGAGCAAAGGCTGCGAGTCCTGAAAAGAACAACAGCCAGAATGCAGCTCTCCGTGGATCCTTCATTGCGCATCCTCCACAAGTTCTCGTGCAAGCGGATCAATGCTGCCAGCCCCCATGAATACTATTATTTCTGCTTCTGTCTCCAGGAGAAGTTCCTTTACATCGACAGGCAGACATAACCTGCAATTGCCGCCTGCTCTTACTGATGCATCAACCACCAACCGGCTGGTAACGCCCGGTATAGGTTTTTCCCTTGCCGGGTAAATGGGAAGAACAAGCACTCTATCAGCCTTACTGAGTGCAAGACCAGCAGCCTCATACTGGACTGCGGTTCTGGAATAAAGGTGTGGTTGGAAAACAACAACAGTTTTTCCCTGTGATAGCTGAGAAACTCCCTGAAGGGCAGCGTCAATCTCATCAGGATGATGCGCATAATCAGAAAGGACAACTGCTGAGCCCAAGGTTCCGATCCGCTCCAGCCGCCTGGATACACCCGGAAAAGATTCAAGGGCTCGAACAGAATCTTCAATTTCAACACCAGCTGTTGATGCAAGCGAAATAGCTGTCTCGGCATTTCTCAGGTTGTGATAACCGGGGAGAGGCAGATACCCTTGAATTCCATCGATCATATATTTCTGCCGCCATTTATCAACTTCCAGAAGCCTGCAGAACACTGAACCTTCTGGTCCTGTCGTGATAACATTTCTACTAATTCTTCCGGCCCATTTTGCCAGGTCTCTGTTTATGAAAGGAACAATTACCGTTCCCCCCGGGCGGGTCATTTCAAGGAACACACCGAATGCCACCGATAATGCTTCCGGAGTTCCGTAACACTCAAGGTGTTCGATTGCGAAGGATGTAACAGCAGCCGCTACAGGTTTTAACCTCAGAAATGCTCTGTCATATTCATCGGCTTCAACAACCGTAATCGTGGACCCTGGTCTGAAATTCCCTCCCCATGCACTGACAGTCCCGCCTACCATAACTGTCGGATCATGCCCTGTTTCCTGCAGTATCCATCCCGTCATGGCAGTCGTGGTCGTTTTGCCGTGGGCACCGGATACTGCCAGCAGCCACGAATCGTTTGCGAGTTCGGCAAGAGCTTCACTCCTTCGCAGCACGGGAATTCCCTTTTCTCTGGCGCTGATGATTTCAGGGTGATCGACAGGAATAGCTGCACTGAAAACAACCCTGTCGACTTTTTCAATATGAAGCGGATCGTGCTTATCCGAGATGACTATTCCTGCATCCTGCAGTTCGGGAAGATTTTCACCAGGATTTCTGTCACAGCCGCTGACTTCAAAACCACGATATCGATACCAGAGGGCCAGAGAACTCATTCCGCTGCCGCAGATTCCAATGAGATGCACACTGCCGGACATTACGAACCCTCCTCTGCGCTGCTGGAAACGATTCCTGCGATCGTATCTGCAGGATTGACAGGCATTATTTCCTCCAGAGAAGTTTTCATTCTCTGAATCATTCTCTCATCCTCAAGCAGAGTGCATGCGGTATTCCATAGAGCAGCAGCGTCGGTACTATCCTGAATGGAAACGATAGCTCCACCCTTTTCGGCTATCTCAAGAGCATTCCATTTCTGATGATCATCAGCGGCGAACGGATATGGTATGTAAACAGCAGGGATCCTGAACCATGTCAATTCAGCAACGGTCATTGCCCCCGAGCGGGCCACCGCGATATCAGCAGCGGAGTAGAGAAGTGCAGGATCATCAATAAAATCGATTACCTGAATCATCTGAAGATCGGATGATTCTTCAATTATTCTTTCCCGATCTCTGCTGCCGCACTGAAGCAGCACGTATACATTCTCCGGAGCTCCCAGAGCTACGTCGTTTATAGCTCTGGCACCCTGGCTACCGCCAAGAAAAAGCACAACCGGAATTCCGTCAGGAATATTCAGTTTCTCCCTTGCGTAACCTCTGTCGTATTTCTGAAGTGAATACCTGACGGGATTTCCGGAATAGATCGCTCCTCTTCTGAAGCCTGAAACTGCCGAATTGAAACCTGTAAGCACTTTATCCGAAAAGCGGGAAGCCAGCCTGTTAGCCCTTCCGGGTATACTGTTCGATTCATGTATTATTGATGGAATACCAAGGCTGCGTGCAGCAATAACCGGAAAAAAGGATGGATAGCCTCCCGTAGCAAAAAGCACGGTAGATCTTAATTCCCGGAGCAGTTTCCTTACAGCGAAAAATTCCCGAATCGCCCGAAAAGGCAGGAATGCAATATCCAATACACCTCTGTCGATACGTGGAGGGTTCAGTATATGTACTGAATCTCCGAATTGTTTATACATTCTTCTGTCAACGGGCCGGGGGGTTGCAATGAAATCAATACTTGTATCCGGATACCTCTTCCAGATAGCCTCCGCCACTGCAATTGCAGGGCTTATGTGACCACCAGTGCCTCCACCGGCTATGACAACGTTCATCCTCGTACCCCCTCACTTGCGACTCTGGATACAATTCCCAGTGTCCCGATGGTAACCATGAGGTTAGACCCTCCCCATGACACGAGTGGAAGCGGCATACCTGTGGATGGAAACATTCTGGTAACCACAGCAATATGAATGAACATCCCCAGAGCAATCGAGGCTATCAGACCTCCTGCAGCCAGATAACCGAAGAGATGATCAGCATTGTCGGCAATAGTCCATCCGCAAAGCAACAGCAGGAGCAGCAGAGTAAGTATCAGAAGAACACCCGCAAATCCTGACTCCTCGCCTATAACGGCAAGTATGTAATCTGAGAACGCTTCAGGCAGGAAACCCCTCTGCTGCCTGCCCCTGCCGATGCCCCTTCCCATTATTCCTCCGCTTCCAAGCGCAATACAGGCCTGCTCGGGCTGATAGGTTGACGCCTCTGCAGCATCTTCCGGTGAAAACCAGCTGACCAGCCTTTCCCTTCTGTATTCGGACGAAAAAACAACCACAGAAGCCATCGCAAGCATGAGAAGAATAAGAACCAGCATATCCTTGAATCTGGATTCGGCCAGGAACAGAACAGTGACCATTACAATGAGAATGTACATTCCTCCGGCAAAATCCGGCTGAGATGCAACCAGAGCAGCAGGGATGATGCCAAGAACCACAAGCCAGACAACACCTGCACCTGTTCTTGCACGGATGACACCATCAGAAACAAGAGAAGCGGCAAGTATCACATATGCAATCCGCGCAATTTCTGACGGCATTATCCGGAAACTGCTGAACAGAACCAGCCATCTCGCTGATCCATTGATTACAGGCGCCCAGTGAGTGCCCCGCAGCAGAAGCAGAGTTATCAGCATACCTACTGACATAACGTAGAGGACTGGAGCAGTTTTTTTCAGCCTGCCTGGCGGTACCATCCAGGCTATAACTCCCACAGCAATTCCAATGAGAACCTTCTTGATGTGAGGCAGTAGAAAGATCGTACTTGATTCTGAATTCGTAATCAGCAGCGATTTGAACGAGCTGGCGGTGAATACTGCAAGAGTCCCCAGAATAAGCAGCAGGACCGCTGAAACAATCATGATATTCCGGGCTCCGGACGGATTGATATTCGTCAACTTAAATCCTCCACGAGCTTACGGAAATGCTCCCCCCGCTCTTCAAAACTACTGTACTGATCAAAACTTGCGCATCCGGGGCTAAGCAGTACAAGATCACCTGCCGCCGACTGATCCAATGCCCGTTTCACTGCATCATGCAATGTGACTTCCGCAAAGATCGGTGCGGTACCGGACCAGCAGCGCTCAAGCATATCCGAAGCATCCCCGATCAGAATGAGTGCTTTTACACGATCTTCTATCAGACTTCTTAGCTGACTGTAATCAGTTTCCTTGGCCATTCCCCCCGCAATCAGCACAATTGGTTCCCGAATACTCTTCAGAGCAACCTTCAGAGAATCGGGATTCGTAGATTTGGAGTCGTTTACATACGAAACACCGAGGTAGTTTCTTATACATTCAATTCTATGGGGAACACCGGGAAAGGACTCCAGCCCTTCTACCATCTGCTCAGGCTGCAGTCCAGCCTTGCCAGCAAGACATACGACTGCCAGGGCGTTTGACAGGTTATGAAGACCGGATAGAGAAATATCTCTTACATCGATCACGAATTTCCCGCTTCCCGAATCCGAATAGTAGATTGAATTCCCCGTGGAAAAGGCACCTGTTTCTAAGCTTTCTCCGATGCCGAAGTACCATTCAAGACCGGATGTTCTCCCCGCCAGAGGTATTGATCCGGGATCATCCCTGTTAAGAATTAGCAGATCATTGTCATGCTGATTCATGAATATCCTGGCCTTGGCATTGATATATCCCTCAATATTTCCATGACGCTGAAGATGATCCGGCGTAATGTTGAGTATTGCCGCAGCCAGGGGGCGGAAAGTCTCTATTGTCTGCAGTTGGTAGCTGCTTACTTCAAGAGAGATGAAATCAGCATCAGGATTCTCTATTATTGCCCTGCAGAATGGATAACCGGTGTTACCAGCAACGGATACGTTTAAACCTGCTTTACTGAGTGTATATCCCAGCCATTCCGCAGTGGTGGTTTTTCCATTTGAACCGGTAATCGCGAGTACGGGGATATCAGTGTTACGGAAGGCAAGCTCGATCTCTCCAATGACTGGAACGCCGAGTTCTCTTGCTGCCGAGGGCAGAGGAGATGCAGGATCAATGCCCGGGCTTATCACAAAACCGTCAAGACCCTCCAGACAACCTCTCATATCATCCCCGGTTACCACCCGGTTGCAGTCTGGACATTCCGGGACATCACTGATATCAAGACCCGTTACCGAGAAGCCTCTCTGGCGCAGGAGAGCTGCTGCTGCTCTCCCGCTCCTCCCGAGCCCGAATACTCCTATCTCTTTATGACCATCTGTCCAGTATCCCATAAATTACCTGATCTTCAATGTAGTTAATCCCAGAAGTCCCAGGATCGCTGCTATTATCCAGAATCGTACAACAACTTTGCTTTCCATCCACCCGCAAAGTTCAAAATGGTGGTGGATGGGCGCCATACGAAAAACCCTTTTCCCTGTTCTCTTGAACCAGCTGACCTGCAGAATTACGCTGAAAACCTCCACAACGAAAATTCCTCCAACAAGAAAGAGAAGAAGTTCGTTTTTTGTTACTACTGCCATGGAACCGATGGCACCGCCCAGAGCCAGAGATCCCGTATCGCCCATGAAAACCGATGCTGGAGGCGCGTTAAACCAGAGGAAACCAAGGCATGCCCCCGCCATTGCCCCTGCAAAAACGGACACTTCTCCCACCCCCGGCAGGTAGGAGAATTGCAGGTAATCTGCGAAATTCACATGTCCGAGGAGGTATGCCATCAAACCGAATGTCAGGATCGATATCAGACTGACCCCGGTCGCGAGTCCGTCCAGGCCGTCGGTAAGGTTGACCGCATTAGCGGCTCCGGCAAGCACCAGCGCAACGAACACGATGTAAAAGAGTCCCAGATCAAGCCTGATATCCTTGAAAAATGGTACTGTCGTTTCAGTCGATGTGATATTTATACCCTCGGATGATTCCAGATCTACTGTACGCACAGAAGGCATCAGCCTTACATCCGGTGCATTCCCGCCCGGTATTGCAGGGCTGAAACAGAGCCATGCACCAAGAGCAATTCCGATGATAAACTGCCCTGCCAGCTTATATCTTCCAATCAGTCCTTTTGAGCAGTGTCTGACTACTTTCAGATAATCATCCAGTAACCCGATAAGCCCCATCCATATCGTTGAAATCAGGACAACCAGAAGGTAACGGTTATCCAGCATTCCCCACAGAAGCACTGGAATCAGAACAGATAGAAGAATGAGAAGACCTCCCATCGTGGGCGTGCCCTCCTTCTTAAGGTGACTCTGCGGACCATCGTCCCGGACTGTCTGGCCGATCTGATGCTTCCTGAGAAATCTGATCACGAAGGGACCTGCGGCGAATGCGATGATCATAGCGGTAACGGT
>JAUWSQ010000057.1 GCA_030609965.1 Candidatus Fermentibacterota bacterium | reverse complement strand
TCGTCCGTTCCAAACAGTCTCTTCCTTATATGGAAGTGTCGACGTCGGAGGCGCTGTTTTCTGGTTAACTTAGCCATTTTTCAGTCTCCTCCTAACACTAGGTTATTGTTTTAACAGCTTTACGCTTGACATGCTGATCGGAATAGCGGAATCCGATAAGATTATATGGTTCAACCTTTTTAATCTTATACAGCTCTCCGCTGAAGGCACCGACCAGATGCTTGTCAATTCCGTTTACGGTAAGCGTAAAGGTGTTCTGTCCGGGTTTTATGACGATCTCCAGACCGCCTGGTATCTCAAAAAGCACTTTATGTGAAAACCCAAGCTGCATTTCAAGAATCCGACCGTTAACTTCGGCCTGATATCCTTTGCCGTGAACGATCAGGATCTTGCTGTGACCCTCAGAGACTCCCTTGATATTGTTGGCAAGATTGGCTCTGGTTGTTCCATGAAGCATGGATAGCTGCTTAGTTTCACCTTTCCGTGACAGTACTATCTCATCACCGATCTTGACCTTGATCCCGGAGGGAACTGTCAGGCTCATCTCGCCCTTCGGTCCCTTTGTGGTTATTACGTTCTTCTTACTGGTCACTGTAACCTTTTCAGGTACAGGGATGGGTAATTTGCCTATTCGTGACATCCTCCCACCTCTCCTTACCAGACGTGGAGCAGTACTTCGCCGCCCACGTGCTGTTTCCTGGCCTCAGCGTCGGTCAGAACGCCTCTGGGAGTTGTAAGAACAGCGATCCCGCGTCCCCCCATTACCCTGGGAAGATTGGCGGCATCAGTGTATACCCTGCAGCCAGGTTTAGATATTCTCTTAATTCCAACGATCAGAGGCTGATCGTTTGTGAATGCGAGGTAGACTCTCAGTATACCCTGCTTCCCATCCTCCATTCTTCTGAAACCCCTGATGAACCCTTTATTGTAAAGTGTTCTTGCTATAGAAGTTTTCAGCTTAGAAGCAGGGATATCAACTATCTTATGTTCTGCCCGGGAAGCATTTCGAATCCGGGTAAGCATATCCGCTATTGGATCTGTCATTGACATATTCTATGCCTCCCTACCAGCTTGCTTTGCGTACGCCGGGAACAAGGCCCCTGTTGACCATATCCCGGAAACAGATACGACAAATACCGTATTTTCTTAAGTAGGCCCTCGGACGCCCACAGATAGAGCACCGATTGTACTTCCTGACCTTGAACTTGGGGGTTTTCTTCTGTTTTTCTACAAGAGCTTTTCTAGCCAATTTATCTCCACCCCCTGCTAACGCGAACTCGTGCGGAAAGGCATGCCTATAAGCTTTAAAAGCTCAAGGCCTTCCTCATCCGTGGATGCGTCTGTTACGATGGTTATGTTCATTCCTCTGAATTTATCGATACTGTCTACATTGATCTCGGGAAAAATTGCCTGTTCCTCAACACCGAAATTGTAGTTGCCGTGCCCATCGAATCCTCTCGGGGAAAGGCCCCTGAAATCCCTGACCTGGGGTATGGAAAACGTTACGAGCCTGTCAAGGAATTCCCACATTCTGTCGTTTCTTAAAGTAACGAATGTTCCGATAGGTGTTCCCTCGCGAAGACGGAATCCTGCAACTGACTTCTTTGCCTTTGCGATAACCGGCATCTGACCAGTAATGGTAGCAAGCTGCTGAGTCGCGTTCTTCATATTGTTCGCGTTATCCATGGCTTCTCTTCCGAGCCCCATGTTAATTACGATTTTCTTAAGGCGGGGAATTCTGTTAACGTTATCGTATTCAAAACGTTTTTTCATCTTATCCCGCAGTTCATCTACGTAAAGCTTCTCGAGTCTTGGCAAAGTTCTCACTGGTCACCTCCTAACCGGTTGAAATTGTTTCGTTGCACGCCTTGCAGTGTCGCTGAAGCCTGCCTTCTTCATCTCTGATCCGCTTTATACCGGAAGCTTCCCCGCAACCGGGACATACTACATGCAGATTTGAAAGATGCATCGCAGCTTCCTTCTCTATGATTCCTCCCTGCTGATTACGGGAAGAAGGGCGGGTACTCCTCTTAATAAGGTTCAGACCCTCAACGATTGCACGATTCTTTCGGGTGAATACCTTAAGAACCTTACCTTCCTTGCCCTTTTCCGATCCGCTGAGGACACGTACTTTATCTCCCTTTCTGACATGCATCAGATCACCTCCGGAGCCAGGGATACTATTTTCATGAAATGCTCCCACAACTCACGTCCAACAGGCCCGAAAATCCTGGTATCGACCGGTTGGTAGGATTCATCCAGTATAACCGCTGCATTGTCTCCGAACCGGACGGATGTTCCATCCTGCCTGTTTATCTCCTTCTTAACCCGGACAATAACTGCCCTTCTCACTTCTTTGGCCTTTACAGCACCATCGGGAAGAGCATCTTTTACAGTAACGACAATAACGTCTCCGATGGTGGCGTATCTACGCCTGGTACCTCCAAGAACCCTGATACACTGCACAGTCCGGGCACCTGAATTGTCCGCAACTTTCAGTTTTGTTTCCTGCTGAATCATCGCCGATTCCTCCTATCGAGCCCGTTCCACTATATCGAGAACACGCCAGCGCTTGGTTTTCGAGAGAGGCCGTGTCTCAGATATCGAAATCTTGTCTCCCGGATTGCACTGATTCTCTTCATCGTGGACGTAGTATTTCTTTGTTGTTCGGTAGCGCTTCTTGTAAACCGGATGTGCCTTGAGGGATACGACCTCAACAACAACCGTTTTATCCATTGTGGTGGAAATCACAGTTCCTGAAAGAACTCTTCTATTACCTTTTTTTACTTCGGCCATATTAATTTCCTTCCCCGGTACTGGAAACCAATCCCAGATCATGCTCTCTGATTACTGTAAGTGCTCTGGCGAGGTTTTTCCGGGTAATCCTTATCCGAAGGGGGTTATCCAGCGGCTGGGTAGTTCTGCGAAACCTGAGGTTGAAGATTTCCTGCCTGAGCTCCCGAGCATGCTCTTCAAGTTCTTCAAGGCTCATCGAACGAAGCTCATGGGTTTTCATCTACAGATCCTCCTTATCCCGAACAATGAATCTGGTCTTGATGGGAAGCTTGTGTCCTGCAAGCCTCATGGCGGATTTTGCCAGTTCAGCCGGGACTCCTTCAAGCTCAAACATCACTCTTCCCGGTTTGACAACAGCAACCCAGTGGTCAACCGCACCCTTACCCTTACCCATACGGGTTTCAGCAGGAGTTGAAGTAACGGGTTTATCCGGAAATACTCTGATCCAGACCTTCCCGCCTCTCTTTACATGCCTGGTGAGGGCGACTCTCGCAGACTCGATCTGAGCACTGGTGATCCAGCCCGGTTCAAGTGCCTGCAACCCGTATTCACCGAAGGATATGTTACCGCCTCCTTTGGCTCTGCCTCTCATACGGCCGCGGTGCTGCTTTCTGTATTTAGTTCTTTTAGGCATCAACATCGCTGATCACCTGCTATCCACAGGACCGGATATCGGTGGTTCGTGCACTTCACCTTTGTATATCCAGACCTTGACTCCGATTGTCCCGTATGTAGTAAATGCTACATCCCGGGAGAAATCAATATCCGCCCTGAGTGTATGAAGAGGAACCCTGCCCTCGTGATAGGTGTTGACTCTGGACATTTCCGCACCACCGAGCCTTCCGGCACATGATACCTTGATTCCTTCAGCACCATCTGTTATCGCATCCCTGATAGCCATCCTCATTGCTCTTCTGACAGCGACTCGGCCTTCTATCTGGCGGGCTATCTTATCCGCGACAAGTGTAGCGTCACATCTGTCTTTTCTTATTTCCTGAACCTTGGTTCTAACGGTTTTACCGCCGACCAGGATTTTCAGTTCGTTGGTTATCCTGTCGATATTGGAACCCTTGCTTCCGATAACCTGACCCGGACGCGCAGTCCAGATCGCTACTTCTACTTCCTGTGGTTTCCTGAATATCTCGATACGGGAAACTCTGGCTTTTTCCAATCTTGAACCCAGGTATCGGCGGATGTCGGCATCTTCTTTTAGATACTCGGCATACTTCCTGCCTCTGGCAAACCATGTGGAATCCCAGCCACGGCTGATACCAAGACGAAGGCCGACAGGATTGGTTTTCTGCCCCATACTACTCCTCTCGTCCCTGTTCGGCTGCCTGATCAGTATTGACAACCGTAAGTGCTATATGACTTGTTCTATGTCTGATTCTCGTCGCTCTGCCCCGAGCCCGCGGTCTCCATGTCATCCTTGTGGGACCTGCGTCGACAATGATGTTCTGAACGACCAGTTCATCCACATCGAGCCGCTCTCCCTCCGCCTTAACAATGGCGTTGGCTACGGCAGAATCCAGAGTTTTTTCGATGATTCGTGATGCGTTCCGGGGAACCGTCATCAGAATTGATAAAGCCTGGTTAACCGTCTTGCCGCGGATCAGATCCGCGATGTACCTTGCTTTGCGGGGGGGAACTTTAGCATATCTTGCTCTGGCTATTGCCTTCATTCATTCCCTCCCTAAACCTTAGCCTGCTTCTTTTTTCCTGACGAGCCGGTTTCCCTGTGCCCACGGAATGTTCTTGTGGGAGCAAACTCCCCGAGCTTGTGACCGACCATATTTTCCACAACGTATACAGGTACGAATTTGCGTCCGTTGTAAACTGCAAATGTATGTCCCACGAATTCAGGAGAGATGGTGGATCTTCTGGACCAGGTCCGTATTATTCTCTTCTCCCCAGAAGCTTCCATCTTACTGACCTTTTCAGCCAGTTTCTCTTGGATATAGGGACCCTTCTTCAGTGAACGGGCCATAGCCTACTTCCTCCTTTTTCCGGTGGGTCTTCGTCTGGTAATAAGTTTATCAGACGGTTTACTTTTTCTTGTTCTCAATCCCTTGGCAAGCTGTCCCCAGGGTGAACAGGGATGACGTCCACCGCTGGATTTACCTTCTCCACCACCCATTGGGTGATCGACCGGGTTCATCGCGACTCCCCTGACATGGGGTCTTCGGCCTTTCCACCGGCTGTTTCCTGCTTTTCCCGGTACTACGAGGAAATGCTCTGCATTTCCAACCGCTCCGATTGACGCCATGCAGCTGACCGGAACCATACGGGTTTCCTTGGAAGGCATCTTCAGCGTGGCGAACCTTCCCGCACGCGCCATGAGCTGTATTGATGTTCCAGCTGACCGTGCAAGCTGTCCGCCTTTTCCGGGTTTGAGCTCAACGTTATGGATCGTTGATCCCAGTGGAATTCTGGACAGAGGAAGATGGTTGCCGTTCTCTGGAGGAGAATCGGGTCCTGAGACTACCGTATGTCCAACCTGAAGCCCTTCCGGAGCTATTATGTACCGTTTTTCTCCATCAGCATAATGAATCAGCGCGATTCTTGCTGAGCGGTTGGGATCGTACTCGATTGTCGCGATCCTGCCGGGTACACCGAATTTTTCACGTTTAAAATCAATCTTCCTGAACCGTCTTTTATGACCGCCGCCCCTGTGTCTCGCGGTGACCCGTCCATTGCTGTTCCTGCCAGCTTTGCTTCTCATTGGGGCCATGAGAGACTTCTC
Organism: Candidatus Fermentibacterota bacterium; assembly: GCA_030609965.1. Taxonomy (GTDB): domain Bacteria; phylum Fermentibacterota; class Fermentibacteria; order Fermentibacterales; family JCC-6; genus Aegiribacteria. The sequence continues at coordinate 12,308 of JAUWSQ010000057.1, read as the reverse complement.
ACCATGATCCCTGGTAATCTCGTCGAATCCAGGGGATACTTTGAATCGAGTTCCAGGAGTCATCGGTTTCCATCGCTTCATACTCATCTACTTACACCCCCTCAAAGAAATCAACCGTATCACCGGAGGCGAGTGTAACAATGGCTTTCTTCCATGATGGCCTGCGGCCGAGATTCCGACCCAGCCGCTTCTTCTTTCCCAGCATTCTCATGGTTCTGACATCAGTAACATGCACTTCGAACAGTTCCTCTATCGCAGCAGCAATTTGCCTTTTCGATGCGCTGGGTATAACGCGGAACGCATACTGATTTGATTCCTCTCTCAGAACTGTGCTTTTCTCAGTGACAATCGGTCTGATGATTATCTGCATTGCGTTCTTCATATCAGTCTCTCCTTAAGCAGTTCTATCGCCTTTTCAGAAAGGAGTACAACTTCAGAATTGACCAGATCGTGAATGGAAACACTTGCAGCGCTTGTTGCCTTAAGACTGGGAATATTACGGGAAGCCCTTTTAACAAGATTATCGTCGTTTGTAACAAGAATAACCGTTTTTCTGCTTCCGCAGTCGTGATTCGAAAGCAATTCTGTCATTTCCCGTGTTTTACCGCTGGATTTAAGATCTCTGACTATTCTCAGGTTTCCTTCAGCGAGTCTTTCACTGAGAATACCGGCAAGAGCCTTTCTTCTTACTTTCCGATTCAGCCTGATATTCCATTTTCTCGGAGTGGGCCCGAATGTGACTCCGCCGCCTCTCCAGATCGGTGACGCGGTCGTACCAGCCCTTGCGTTGCCGGTGCCTTTCTGGCGCCATGGTCTTCTGCCGGATGCTTTCACATCACTTCTTCCAAGCGTGGACACGGTTCCCTGGCGGGAATTCAGCGATTCGGCTCTTACAACCTCCCAGAGAATGTGGGTAGAAACGTTCATAGAGAACATCTCCTCAGGAAGATCCGTTTTGCCGACCTCCTCGCCGCTCATGGTGTAAACTCTTACGTCAGCCATGATTATCCTTTACCTCCCGACTTCTGTTTCCTGATCAGAAGGTACCCGTTCTTAGCTCCGGGAACAGCACCTTTCAGAACCAGAAGGTTCTTCTCGGAATCGATCTGTACGACTTCGAGGTTGCGGACAGTCACTCTTTTGCCACCGTCCCTGCCCGGCATTTTTTTATTCTTCCATACCCTTCCCGGTGTCGCGCACTGGCCTATTGAACCGGGAACTCTGTGAGATTTGTTTCCGTGTGTAGCATCGCCTCCGGAAAACCCATGACGCTTAACAACTCCCTGGAAGCCCTTTCCCTTGGTAAGGCCGATAACGTCAACCTTCTCGCCGGGATTGAACATCGATACATTGAGGAATTCTCCTGCAGAGGGAGCTTCCTTCGGCACAGAGACCTCGCAGAACCGAGATACAGGTGGAGCCCCACTCTTATCAAGATGACCGAGTGTGGGCTTGTTTAGGCGTTTCTTCTTCTGAGTTCTGTAACCGATCTGAAGGGCTTCATACCCGTCAGTTTCCACGGTTTTAACCTGTGTAACCGGATTCGGCTGCGCTTCAAGCACGGTTACAGGAACAACCTGTCCGTTCTCCCTGAAAATACGGGTCATCCCTATCTTACGAGCCATTAGTCCGCTCATAGATCACTTCCTATCGCTGAAGTCCCTTTATCGGCGGAGGGACAAGCGTTATTTGCTTCGCTCACCGGACAACCGCCATTGTCCGGTAAAGCTGTGTTTCTCTTAATCCGGCATTGCCGGATCAGTTAGAAGAATACAGTAAATTTAGATTTCGTTCATTTCCACATCTACTCCTGCGGGCACATCCTGTGACCTGAGAGCGGCTGCGGTTTCTTCATTCGGGTCCTGAATATCAATAAGTCGCGAATGCACTTTCATCTCAAACTGCTCCCGAGATTTCTTGTTCACATGAGGACTTCTCAATACTGTTACGATCGATCTCTTCGTTGGAAGAAGAATCGGCCCTGAAACACTGGCTCCAGTTTTCAAAACGCTTCTGACGATAGCTGAAGCGGAGCGATCCAGAAGCCTGTGATCGTAAGCTCTGAGCTTAATCCTCAACCTGTTTGCCATCTATAATATCTCCTGTCTCAATTTATCACCGGTTTCTAGCTGAACCCGGTGATCCCCATCTGTTCCAACAGGCGCCTTGTGATATTTTCAGCAATTCGAGCATAATCGTGGAATTGCATAGAAAATCCCGCACGACCCTGTGTTAACGAACGTAGGGCGCTACTATAACCAAATAGTTCCGCAAGGGGACCCCTTGCTTTTAGTGACTGAACTTCACCCATTGGTTCCATGCTCAGAACATTTCCCCTGCGGGCGTTAACATCCCCTATAACCTCTCCCACATAATCGGAGGGGCAGATGATATCCAGCCGCATGACAGGCTCTTTCAGGACAGGTTTACCATTTCTCAGACATTCCCGCAGAGCCATGGCTCCAGCATAGGCATAACCTGTTTCAGAGGAGTCCGTTTCGTGGATTTCCGCTTCACGGAGTTCAATTCTGATCCCATCTACAGGGTAGCCGGCCAGGGGGCCTGCTCCTACGGAGCCCATGATCCCTCTTTTTACAGCTTCTGCGAAATGATCCGGAAATTCCTTGTCTTTCATTAAATTCACTAACTCGATTCCCGAATCGCTCGGTTCTACGCTTAGTACAGCATTCCCGAAATGACCTCTCCCCTGAATCGATTTTTTGAATTCGCCTCGGCCCTCCGCGGCACAGGAAATGCTCTCCCTGTAGGATACCTGTGGTTTACCGGTTCTGACTTTCACTCCCTTTTCCCGCTGAATCCTGCTGGCAATTATCTCAAGATGCAGCTCTCCCATTCCCTTGATTAGGATCTGTCCTGATTCTTCATCGATACCAACTCTGAAACTGGGATCTTCGCTTGCCAGAGATGCCAGGGCATCGTCCATGGCTTTCTCATCGGAAGTGCTCATGGGTTCTATCGCCATCTGAATCACAGGATCCGGAAATTGTATGGATTCAAGTATCATCGGTGTGCCGGGGAACGTAAGGGTATCGCCTGTTGACACATCTTTAAGTCCTGCAGCGGCAATATCACCGGCCACTACTCTGTCCAGATGGGTTCGTTTGTTAGCATGCATCCTTACAAGCCTTGTCAGTCTGTCTTTCTTTTCAGTCGTATTGTTCAATACATGCTGACCGTCTGCGATACTGCCCGAATAAACCCTCATGAAAGCCAGTCTTCCCAGGTGAGGATCACACTGAACCTTGAATACCAGTGCTGAGAAAGGGTCATCAACACTGCGCCTTACCTCCATTGATGAACCGTCTTTGAGATGAGCGGACACAGGAGGCAGTTCCGATGGTGAGGGCAGCCAGTCTACTATGGCATCCATGAGCTGCTGTATTCCGATATTTCTCAGTGCAGCTCCGCAAAGTACCGGAACAAAACCACCTTCTATCGTTCCTTTGCGAAGGAGCAGCCTGACTCTTTCGGGGGAGAGGGTACCTTTGAAGTATTCATCCATGGCGGATTCATCAAGCATTGCCGCAGACTCCCAGAGGATATCCCTCGCGGCAGTATAATCGTCCATATTTTCCTCAGGAATATCTTCAAGTGTGAATTTGGAACCGTTGGATACTTCATCGAAGTATACGGCATTCCCACCGATCACATCGATTATTCCGCGGAAGCCGTTTCCGCTCCCGATCGGCAGCATGACAGACAGGGGTTTGGCTCCAAGCATATCACGCATCATATCTAAAACATGTGGGTAATCCGCTCCCTGGCGGTCCATCTTATTTACGAAAGCTATCCTTGGAACATTGTACTTGTCGGCCTGATGCCAGACCGTCTCGGACTGCGGTTCAACTCCGCCCACAGCACAGAATACCGCAACAGCTCCGTCCAGAACCCTTAGACTTCTTTCCACCTCAGCGGTGAAATCAACATGACCCGGCGTGTCAATAATGTTAATCTGATGCGATTTCCAAAGGCATGTAGTAGCAGCTGACTGAATAGTTATACCCCTTTCTTTCTCCTGGGGCATCCAGTCCATAGCTGCCGTACCATGATCAACATCACCAAGGCGGTGTACTCTTCCGGAATAGTAAAGAATCCGCTCGGTCGTTGTAGTCTTCCCGGCATCGATATGCGCCATAATGCCGATATTCCGTACATTGTCTGTTTGGGAGCTGCTCATGCTAAGCGATTTCCTCCAGTTTAGCAATCAAGTAATATCGGCCGCTGGAGGAAGCTTAAAAAGCAGTAAACCTACCAGCGATAATGGGCGAAGGCCTTGTTAGCTTCCGCCATTCTATGCGTATCTTCCTTCTTCTTAAGGCTGCCGGAGTGTTCACCCTTTGCCGCGTCCATGATCTCTCCTGCCAGCCTGTCAGCCATGCCCCTGCCGCTGCGGGCTTTGGCGTACTGGATTATCCAGCGCATGGCAAGAGAATCCCTTTCCTGCGGCTTCACTTCCAATGGGACCTGATATGTGGATCCGCCCACCCGTCTTGACTTAACCTTGAGTTGTGGACGAACATTCCCCATTGCCCTGTTGAATACAGTCACAGGATCCTGTCCGGTTTTTTCTGTAATAATATCCATTGCACCGTAAAATATTTTTTCGGCAGTAGATTTCTTACCTTTATGCATGAGTTTATTAATAAACTTCGCCATAAGCTGATTGCCGTACTTTCTGTCCGGTACGACTTCACGCTTTTTTGGCCTTGAACGTCTAGCCATTCGTCCTCCCCGTCTGCAACATAGGTGCAGAACGTATTATTCTATGCTTTTCTTGTACCGTACTTAGAGCGGCTCTGTTTTCTTCCTTCAACACCTGAAGTATCTTCAACTCCACGGATAATATGATATCTCACTCCTGGCAGATCCTTTACTCGACCGCCTCTTATGAACACAACCGAGTGTTCGTTGAGATTATGATCAATCCCGGGTATGTAAGCAGTGACTTCAAAACCGTTTCTTAAACGCACTCTTGCTACTTTACGGAGTGCAGAGTTAGGTTTTTTCGGTGTTGAAGTATATACCCTTGTGCAGATGCCCCTTTTCTGGGGACATCCTGTCAGGGCAGGTGCTTTGGTTTTCGATTTCTTTTTCTTGCGCCCGTTACGCACAAGCTGATTAATTGTCGGCAAATCATCTCCTCTCAATGGTCATTTTGTATACACTTAACAGTGCGAGGGGTCTAAGTCTATACATCAAAATCGGTTTCGTCAATATCAAGCTCTTCCATATTGTCCGGGAATGCCGGTTCAGGCAACTCTTCTCCGCCTGGTAATGTGAGTCTTGTATTCTGGTACTTCTTCACACCTGTCCCAGCCGGAATCAGATGCCCGACGATTACATTCTCCTTAAGGCCGTGAAGGTAATCAATCTTCCCGGCAGTTGCTGCATCAGCGAGTACACTGTTCGTTTCCTGGAAGGATGCCGCCGAGAGAAAGCTCTCGGTTGCAAGTGAAGCCTTTGTTATTCCAAGAAGGAGAACTGCTGAAGTCGCAGGCTTCTTACCTTCCATCATCATAGACTTGTTTTCTCTCTGGAGAATAAGTCTGTCTATCTGAGCACCTTCCAGAAACTGCGTGTCCCCGGGATCATCGATCTTAGCTTTTGAAAGCATCTGACGCACCACAATGCTTATATGCTTGTCGTTGATATTGACACCCTGAAGACGGTAGACCTCCTGGATCTCGTTGAGAAGGTATTTCTCTGCTGCCTCTGTACCCATGATCCTGAGAATATCATGAGGAGATAAAGGACCTTCGGTAAGACGGTCTCCCGCTTTAACCCTGTCTCCCTCACGAACACGGATATGCTTGGATGCCTGAATTTTAACAGAGGATTCCTGACCATGATCCCCCCTGATGGTAACCGTTTTCATGCCGGCCTTGATGGGACTGAGGGATACGATACCATCGATCTCAGCAATACTCGCCGCATCCTTCGGTATTCTCGCTTCGAACAGCTCATCCACCCTTGGCAGTCCACCGGTTATGTCTCGGTGCTGTCCAAGCTTACGCTCGATCCTGGCAATATGTGCTCCCAGCTTGATGAGGCTTCCATCGTTCACTCTGAGGTGTGCCCCGCTGGGTATAGGATACTTACCCTTTACCGAGTCAGAAATAAACTCCTCAACAGGATCACTGGCTATCCTCTTCCTTCCCGGCTGAGCGATATGACTCCTGGCACCCCTTGCAGTGAAGTCGGAGATTATCATCATTGTGCTTTCAGTTACAATGTCCTGAACGCACTTCACCAGGTTTGCGGTCCCCTGATGCCCTCTGTCCAGAGATTCGATGATGATTATGAAGGAGCCCTTCCGGCTCAATTCGGCCAGAGCACTTGCGAACTGCTCTTCAAGTTTATCATTCTTACGTTTCTTGGAATTCTCCAGGGCTTCGATAGCGCTTTCAAGGGCTGCAACCTCTTTTTTCGCCTTCTTGCCAAAAGTCTTTATCACTTCTCGGGCGCCGTACACAATAGCGGCGTAGCTTCCGGTTCCAGCCTTCCTGCAGTTTATGGAAATCACAGGAATCTTCTGATCCTTCATCCTGTCGATGAAGTCCTCGGTAAGAGTTTCTGTCAGGTAAGTACTGACCTGCTGGTAGGTGTAGATAATACGCCCGTGTCCCTCGACCATTTCCTTAACCAGTTCACCGAGGGTATAGAGTTCCTCTTCCCTGCGCCTTGGGCGTCCGCTGAGAACTATCAGCTGTTCAGGAAGTACGAAGATGTGCGGATGGAGAGTTTTACTTCTGTCTTCGACAATAACCATCTGCTTGCGCTGCTCGCTGTCGATCTCCTCCTTCAAAGTAGTGTCTTCCTCTATATCAACGTAGTGTACACTACCTTCCTGTTCCGCGATTATCGGAATTATGAATGGATCACTCCTGCAGATTAAAGCTTCCTTCTTGACCTTCTGACCGTCTTCAACAGACATCTGGGATCCAACCACTATATCGTATGTAGAGAGAACTTCCCCGGAGTCATCAAGTATATCCAGCTGTGTGTTTCTTGTGCTGATCATTACCTGATTTCCGATATCATCGGTATTTATCACAATACAGGGATTACGGTAACTCACGATACCTGAGTGTCTTGCGACGACTTCTGATTCCCTCGTCTGTCTCCCAGCGACTCCTCCTGTATGGAATGTACGAAGGGTCAGCTGCGTTCCTGGTTCACCAATACTCTGGGCTGCTATGACTCCGACCGCTTCTCCAATGGTGACCATTCTATTCCTGGAAAGATCCCATCCGTAGCATCTGTCGCAGAGACCTCTCCTGGCTTCGCACGCAAGAACACTCCTTATACGTACGGATTCAACTCCGATTTCATCAATCTCTGAAGCAAGTTTCTCCGTTATCTCCTGACCAGATTCACATACGACATCATCGGTTCCCGGTCTATAGATCGTTTCAGCTGCAACCCGGCCCAGGATACGATCACGGAGGGGCTCAATGATCTCCTCTCCCTCTTTGAGAGCAGTAATAACCCTTCCCCTGATCGTTCCGCAGTCTTCCATGGTGATTATAACGTCCTGACAGACGTCGACGAGCCTTCTGGTAAGATAGCCTGCGTCGGCCGTCTTGAGAGCGGTATCGGCAAGACCCTTCCTTGATCCGTGTGTTGAGATGGAATACTCGATGACCGAAAGGCCTTCCTTCAATGAGGAGATGATCGGAGTCTCAATTGTTTCCCCAAGCTCTCCTGTCAGCTTCTTCCTGGGTTTAGCCATCAGTCCGCGCATACCGGCAAGCTGCTTCATCTGATCGACGCTTCCTCTTGCTCCGGAGTTAGCCATCATGAATATAGGGTTGAAACCGTGGTTGTCATGACTCAGCCCTTCCATCATGGCATTCTTGACTTCTTCGGTAGCTTTTGCCCAGTTATCTATCACTCTGTTGTACCGCTCGGCTTCCGTAAGCTCTCCCCGTTTCGAACTCTTCTCGATGAGTTCTATCTCGTGGGCTGTGCTTTCTATGATATCCTTCTTGCTCTGAGGAATGAGCATATCCCTCATTCCCACAGTCAGTCCGGATGTTGTTGAATAATGAAATCCAAGTTCCTTGAGATTGTCAAGCATAACCGCTGTCCGGACTGATCCCAACTCATTGAAACATCTGCCCACTAACTGGTTAAGCCCTTTCTTGCTGAAGACTTTATTGTGGGGAATCCTTGCATTGGCGAGAATGAAACCAAGTTCATCGGGGATTATTTCGTTAAAGAGAACCTGTCCAACAGTTGTGTAATCCTTCCAGAACGGAGGAGTGATACGTTCATTTTTGCCGTTCTCCTCAATAATTCTATTAATTCCCTTAATCTTGATCTTGGCATGAAGATCAATCCTGTCAGCATCGTAAGCACCCCTTACCTCTTCCGATGAAGAGAAGATCATGCCTTCACCCTTCGCTCCGGGAAGGGGTTTCGTGAGGTAGTACGCTCCTATGACAAGATCGTGACTTGGTGTGGTAACCGGTTCACCGCTCGCGGGTCTCAGAATATTCTTGCTGCCCATCATAAGCATGCGGGCTTCAACCTGAGCCTCGGCAGAGAGGGGAACGTGTACAGCCATCTGGTCTCCATCAAAATCAGCATTGAACGCTGAGCAGGCCAGGGGATGAAGCTGGATCGCTTTTCCCTCAACAAGAACAGGCTCAAATGCTTGAATTCCAAGGCGATGAAGAGTTGGGGCCCTGTTCAGAAGAACTGGATGATTCTCAATAACCTCTTCGAGAACCGGCCATACTATATCATCGGCTTCTTCCCATCTCTTGGTGGCTTTTTTAACGCTTTCATCAAGAAGTTTGCTGATTCTGGCGACAATAAAGGGTTTGAAGAGTTCAAGCGCCATGGTCTTCGGGAGGCCACACTGATTAAGTTTCAGGTCGGGGCCAACAACGATGACGCTTCTTCCGGAATAATCAACCCTTTTGCCCAGAAGATTCTGTCGGAACCTTCCGCGTTTACCCTTGAGAAGATCTGAGAGGGATCGGAGGGGCCTCATTCCGGCTCCTTTTACGGGTTTGCGCCTTGAACTGTTATCAAGAACCGCATCCACAGCTTCCTGCAGCATCCTCTTTTCATTTCTCAGAATGACATCGGGAGCCTGAAGATCAAGAAGCCTTTTCAGTCTGTTGTTCCTGTTGATAACCCTCCTGTAGAGATCATTCAGGTCACTGGAGGCGAATCTTCCTCCATCAAGCGGGACCAGAGGCCGCAGATCCGGTGGCAGCACAGGCAATATCTGAAGGATCATCCACTCCGGTTTGTTGTCATCCGATGATAATCTGAATGCTTCAACTTCCTTCAGCCTTTTTATATTCTTCTTCCTGCGCGAAAAAGTTGTCTCGTTAGCTATGCTGGTTCGCAGGGCGGTTGCCATTTCTTCAAGGTCAAGATCAGCAAGCATGGTTCGGATTGCATCCGCCCCCATACCCACCTTAAAGACATCGCCGAACTCCTTTTTTGCTTCCCGGTATTCTGCATCGGTCAGGATCATACCGATTGTAATGTCCGGATGCTCTGATTTGGTAACGATATAGGATTCGTAATAAATAACACGTTCCAGCTTGAGGTTCGTGATATTGAGAAGCTTGGAGATCTTCCTGGATTTGAAGAACCAGATATGAACGACAGGTACCGCAAGGTCTATATGCCCCATACGTTCTCTTCGGACCCGGGAATGCGTGACCTCAACACCGCATCTGTCGCACACTATCCCCTTATTACGTATTCTTTTGTATTTTCCGCAGCTGCACTCCCAGTCCCGGACAGGACCGAAAATACGTTCACAGAAAAGTCCTTCTGATTCCGGTTTGTAGCTTCTGTAATTAATTGTTTCTGCCTGGCTGACCTCTCCATGGGACCACTTTCGTATGGTCTCGGGGGAGGCAAGACTTATCTTCATACCTCCGAAATCGGAGAGCAGTACTCTGGCATCACGTCGGGAAATGTTTTCTAACATTTTATTCCTCCCCTTCAGCAGGTAGCAATTCAACATCCAGAGCAAGGCTCCTAATTTCATTCTGAAGAACGTTGAATGATTCTGGAGTCAGGGATTGCGGGATATTTTCTCCGTTAACCATCGCGCTATAGGCACGAGCCCTTCCATCAACGTCATCCGACTTGATGGTGAGCATTTCCTTGAGGCAATGCGCCGCGCCGTAGGCTTCAAGAGCCCATACCTCCATCTCTCCTAATCTCTGACCGCCATTCTGCGCCTTACCACCGAGAGGCTGCTGAGTAACCATTGCGTAGGGACCTGTAGCCCTTGCATGTAGCTTGTCCTCAACCTGATGCGCCAATTTCATCATATACATACTACCAACCGTAACTCTCTGATCAAATGGATCACCGGTCCTGCCGTCGTAAAGTACCGTTTTCCCGTCTCTGTTATACCCGGCTTCCTCGAGAACATCTTCGATCTCTACGTTAGTGGCCGAATCAAACACAGGTGTAATCACATCGTAACCCATTCTTTTTGCAGCCCATCCTATGTTTGTTTCCATTATCTGGCCTACGTTCATCCTGCTCGGTACTCCGAGGGGGTTAAGGCAGATATCGACCGGGGTTCCATCAGGCAGATAGGGCATATCTTCCTGAGGTACTATTATGCTGACAACACCCTTGTTGCCATGCCTTCCGGCCATCTTGTCACCGACCTGCAGTTTACGGCGTTTCGCCAGGTAGACTTTAACTGTTTTAATCACTCCTGGTGGAAGATCGTCACCCCGCATGAGTTTTTCCTCTGCGGTTTCCAGTTCATTTTCCAGCCTCTTATATTCCTTTGCGGCATTTCTGAGTATCTGACGTGTTTCATCATCAGCTTTAAGATCATCCACAAGTTGTTGACTCGAGTCTATATCAGAGAAATTTACTTTATTCAGGAAGGTTACCGATAGCTTCCTACCGGATGAAACCAATACCTCTCCTGTAAGCTTATCAACAAAACTGACAGCTTTCTGGCCCCGGAGGATTTCTCTTAGAAGTTCGTCTCTCTCTGCGAACAGACGCTTCTCTTTTTCCTCGAATTCATCTCTGAACCTGTCTCGTTTCTCATCAATCTCGCGGCGGGTTCTTTCAGTTTTGTCCTTTCTAGAAAATACTTTCACATCAATAACCATGCCATCCATACCGGTAGGCGCCCGCAGTGATGCGTCCTTCACGTCTCCCGCCTTCTGGCCGAATATTGCTCTTATCAGTCTTTCGGATGGAGAAAGATCCTGTTCTCCTTTTGGTGTAATCTTACCGACAAGGATATCCCTCTCTCTCACCCTTGAACCGATCCTGATGATGCCATCTTCATCCAGGTCGGCAATCTCTTCGGGATTATCAACGCTGGGAAGTTCTCTTGTCAGTTCTTCAGGACCGAGTTTTGTTTCTCTGAACTGCGTTTCCAGTTCGACAACATGGACCGAAGTGAAGGCATCGTTCCTGATAACCCTTTCACTGACAACAATAGCATCCTCGAAATTGTAACCGTTCCAGGGAACGAAAGCCACCGTTGCGTTGAATCCAAGTGCGAGTGTGCCGTTCTCGGTTGCCATGCCATCCGCCAGGACCGAGCCCTTCTTAACTACGTCGCCAACGCTCACAAGGGGTCTCTGGTTGAAACAGGTATCCTGGTTCGTCCTTTTAAACTTCTGCAGCTGGTAGGTATCGAACCTGTTGAAATCATGCACCTCACAATCAGCCTTAACGACTATGTAAGAAGCATCAACCTCCTGTACGGTTCCTGCCCTGAGAGCTGTGACAAGGGTTCCGGAATCCAGAGCAGCCCTTGCTTCCATGCCGGTTCCAACAATAGGGGCATGGGGATAAAGAAGAGGTACCGCCTGACGCTGCATATTCGAACCCATAAGCGCCCTGTTCGCGTCATCATGCTCAAGGAAGGGTATCAGAGCGGCGGAAACACCTACAAGCTGTCTTGGACTGACATCGATGAATTCCACATCACCAGGTGATACCATAGGGAATGTACCTGCCCGTCTGGTTCTGACAAGGGGACCGATTAGATTTGCGTCTTTATCTATAGGGGCGTCGGCTTCAGCTATCGTGGTGCGGTCTTCTCTATCGGCAGAAAGGTAAACAACTTCGTCAGTTACCTTTCCATCGATCACGCGGCGGTAGGGTGTTTCCAGGAAGCCGAACCGATTAATGGAAGCAAAAACAGCAAGAGTAGTGATGAGCCCGATGTTGGGTCCCTCAGGGGTTTCAACCGGGCACATACGTCCGTAATGTGTATGATGCACATCCCTGACATCGAAACCCGCCCTCTCTCTTGTCAATCC